>NZ_JAZUGX010000075.1:0-124565 GCF_045641405.1 Treponema sp. | reverse complement strand
AGACATTTGACGGAAGCATTTGTTCCAATAGAAGCCCGCACCGTTGGAAACTTCCGTCACACGAACTTTTTACTTCGTAAGAAAGTTCGTGGATGCTGGAAAAAGACATTTGACGGAAGTACTTGCTTTTTTAGAATCCGGAAACTTTAGAAACTTCCGTCACACGAACTTTTATTTTGTTGCCTGCTTCTGTTCAAGGACTATCTCGGCTTCCGATTTCCTTACATAAAGTGGACCGTCGTAGTCCTGCATCGGTTCAACCTTGTCTGCGATCATTTTTTCTGCAATTTCAAAAAGGGATTCCGTGCAGTCTCCCTGGGGATTGAAAGAGTGGACTGAATAAAGTGGTGTGATTTCTGCTGTTCTGTCCGTAAATGTTTTTGCACCTGGACCACAAACCATCACGCAGGATTCTGCATCTATCTGCTTAAGGATTTCTTCAATTTCTTTATCTTCTTCTTCCCTGAGTTTCTCGCCGCGAAGGTAGAAGGCATAAAAAAATTCATCTTCCTTTGCTTCAATTACAGACAGGACAGATTCAACTGCCGATGAGTATGGATGGGCGTAGGCATCAAGTGAAGGAATGCCATAGATAGGAGTTCCGTTTGCAAGATTCAATGCCTTGAGGGCACTGAGTCCAAGTCGGAGTCCCGTAAAAGTTCCAGGTCCTAGGGTAGTGCAGGTGTAGTCAAGCTCTGCAGGTGTAAGGCCGATTTCCTTCATTACAAAATCAATGGCTGGCAGAAGTTTTTCCGACTGCTTGATTCCGATATCGTAGGTTACTTTTACGATGTTTCTGCCGTTCTTTGCTGCGACCGTCATTTTTGAAACTGCACAATCTATTGCCAATGCGTTCATTTTATGCCTCTATGTTTCCGTTGTTCCAGTTCTTGATTTCTATGGTTCTTGTTCCGTCTTCTGAGGGGGTAATCTTCATGAATATGGTTTTCTTTGGAAGTTCAGACTGAACTTTTTCACTCCATTCGATTATGCATACTCCGTTGCCGTAAAGCATGTCCTCGACGCCAAGGTTCACAAAATCTTCCGCACCTTCAAGACGATAGACATCCATATGATAAAGAGGCATCTTTTTTCCGTCATATTCACTTATGAGACAGAAAGTCGGGCTTGTGATGTTGTCCGTGACACCCAAAGATTCTGCAATTCCTTTTGTGATGGTGGTTTTACCAGCGGCAAGAGTTCCTGTCATGGCGATTACGTCACCTTCCTTAAGCAGGGAACCAATTCTGCGCCCAAGTCCGATGGTTTCTTCAGATGTTGCAGTATGAAATAAAAAATCCATATAGAGAGTATACTCCATATGGACTTGTTGTTCAATTTACTGATGGCGTTCCTGATAAAACAGGTTCACGAAGTTTTTACTAAAATGGAACAGCATCAAGTTTCAGGAAGTTTTCCGTCTCTTGCCATGATGTCGATGAATTCCTTGAGTGCCTTGTTCAAAGGTATTACAGGATAGTCTACATTCTTAGGAAGAGGATCCAGGTCGACGTTCCTTATGCCAAGAGGATTCATCTCAACGGTAAAGCTGATTGGAATTTCAATGTGGCTTACAAGGAATTCAATCTTTGCCATTGCCTTATAGTGGTGGATATAGTATATGTAGCCGTCTTCTTTTGTTATAGAATGTAATTCCAATACCTTCATAATTCAATTATAACCCAAAATATCAAGAATAACCGTAAATTACGGAATAAATCTCATTTTTTACATATTGTTCTATGTTTATGAACTGCACGTGAAGTACAAATGTTTTTTTGTCTGGCATCACCTTTGTTGCTACGATTTTTCCCTGTGCTTCATGTTCAGTTGTTTTTTCTGGAAGGTGGAATTGTATATCCAGCATCTGACCTTTAGTGATAGGAAGATTGCAGAAAATCTTGCAGCCAGTTGCTGAAATGTCCATCATGTTGCCTGGATATTTTTTCTGCTGGACTTCAAGGATCGGATTTTCCTTTGTTCCTACATTCTTTATTGCAGAAAAGGTTATGCTTTCGTCCATCGACATACGTTTGGCACCGCGCCTTACAACTGGTTTTATGTGGTTGCTGTTTGCAAGAAGTAGGTATTCCTTGTCGGAATTAGGAAACCTTTCATAACGAATAGCCCTTGTAATTGCATTGAAAGCCTGCCCTGAAGGGAAGGTGAAGGTAATCTTTACCCTGTCCAAAGGATTAGGTTTTTTGCCTTCAACATTTACAAGTTCAGGAAGCTCGATGTAGAATCCTGAATCGATTCTCTTTATGACCTTAAGTTCCCATGGGGAATTGTTCCTGTCGTAGAAAGTGATGCTCTGTTCTGCCTTGATGCCTCTAGTTGAAGACGCCGTAAGTTTTCTGTTGTGGGCATTCTCCAATTTAAATCTAAGGGAAAAAAATACTCCGATTTTTTCATCGTTTCTTGCCTGTTTGGTTGTCATCCTGACATATTCTTCGCGGAACATGTCGTTGAGTTCATTGACCGAACGGTAGAGGTATCTGATGTTTTTTGCCTTGTATCTGCGGCAAATGTGCCAGAGACGTATCTTTTCAGATTGAGTCAGGTTGGCTTCTTTTGCTACATAGTCGACATCTTTAAGCTTTGTTTCCCTGTTCTTCTGTGCTTCAAGCCATTCCTTTGTGTGTGTCCTGGCAATGAATCTGTATATGAAGAGTGCAACTATTGCTGCAAGTACAAGTCCCACAACCACTACGGCTATGAAAATGTAGAGAAAACTCATACCTCTTGCGTCAAGAAGTGAACCTGTATTCATAGGATCTCCAAGGGATGCTTATCCCAATATTGCTCCGATAGATGCTGCGATGGATGAAAGTCTAGGTGCGATTTCGTATTCACAAAGGTCGCCAGAAGTAACTGTGTCCTTTGATTCAAGTGACTGTTCAAAATCTGCTATGATTGGTGCAAATTCCTCAAAGAAATCTGTGATGCTTTTCCCATCGATGATAAGTGAATTGTAGAGTTCAGGGAAAAGCGCACATAAAGTAGCTGTATGGCAGAATTCATCAATGGCGTCGGCAAGAACCGCTATGAGTGTGTTTGCTTCCTTGTCTTTTCCGCTCTGGAGTGCGACAGGGACATCAGCCATTTTGCCAGAAAGCTCTTCAAAACGAGCCTTTGAGGTCTTGAGCCTGTCCAGAAGATTGGCCTTTGAAAGGACGTTGAGCTCGATCTTTGTGTCTTCCTTGATTTCCTGGGCGACAATCGTTTCAAAACTCTCAGCAGGAACTGTTTCTCCGTTCACCTTGATTCCGATGGTCGTCGCTTCATTCTTTGCGGCTTCCTCTTCAAAGGATTTAAGGATATCGCTGATTGTCTTTTCGTTTTCAAGGGTAATATCTATTTTTTCACCGTTAACATAGAATTCCATTGGTATTCTCCCAATAAACAATTTATCACTATATTATCGGCAGTCTGGTCGTGGAATTAAGGGAAAAACTATTTTCTCTGGTTCTGGTTTGCAAAATTCTGGAGTGAATTCTGCTGGCTTTCAAGACTTCCAAGGGAGCCTTCCATCTGGGCGTACTTTCGTTTAAGCTCCGCTTCCTTTCTGTCAAGCTGGGTCTGAAGCCTTGTGATCTTCTGGTTTGAAGACTTGATCTGGGACTCTAGTGAACTTGTCTTTGATGAGATGATGCCACCAGACTGAACCCATGAGGTCAACTGCTTGTCCAGTCTGTAGCCGATTCCATTGTCCACGATAAGGTCTCCGTCGCTGTCGTAGCCAAAAAGATTCTTTATCTGGGAAATGTTTTCAGCCAGAGCTGCATCTAGTTTTTTCTCATCGACTTCAAGGTAGCCTCGCATCTGTGACGGTCTGTATCCGCCGCCTGCATTTCCACTTGCGTTTGTGGATACGCCAAGCTGGGCAAGAAGGGATATTGTTGAATTTGCGTCGTATTTATATGTTCCCGCAACAATCTGCTGCATTGAAGATTTTCCGCTTGTGAGTGACATTTCTCCCTGGAACATTCCTAGGCGTTCCTTCATCTTGTCCTGTTCGTCTGCTGAAAGGTAGTCCAGCTCGCTTATAAGCTCAGGTTTGTTCTGTGAAAGGATGTTCATCTCCGCAATGGTCTGATTGTATTTACCGACGAAAGTGATGATTGCATCCTTTGCACTTTCCGTGTCAGGTTCAACCTTGATTGTGGCAGGTCTATCTGTCTTGTCATGGATATGAAGGGTAAGGTGAGGAACAACATCATCAATGTCGTTTGAAGAGCGTGTCATTGTGATTCCTTCATACTTGATTGTCGCATCCTGTGCCGTTGATATGGCATGTCTTGGCTGAATGCCTGTTGCGTTGGAATCGCTGTAAAGTACAGGAGAAGTCATGGTTATTTCCTTTCCTGTGTTTGCGTTGCGCACGACGAGGGACTTTGCTTCTGGGTAATCCTTGAGTGGAATGCTTACGCTGGTTTTGCCATTTTTTCCCTGCTTAAGGTATTTTCCAGATACTGGAGTTTCCTTTCCTTGTGAATCTTTTATGTAGAATATTTTTTCGTTGGATACAGCTATCGGACTTGGTGGTACTTCTGCAGGTGCCACCTCTCGTTCCGTTTCCTGTGAAGGGGGAAGTGTAGACTCGCTCAGGTTGTTGTAGACAGTGATGCCTTCGTATTCAATCATTCCAGGGGATGGAAGATCCAGAATGTCGACGATTTCGGTGACCGCGGCTTTTCCTGCTGGAGTTATGTCCTTTGTTTCCTTTTCCTTGAAAGTGAATTCAATTTTCCCTGATTTACGGCTATTGTCGTCTGCTGGAATTTCTATTTCATATCCACCACGGGGACCGACAATGATTTCGTTGCTTTTTGCTGTTACCCTTGCTTTTGAAAGCTCTGGGATTCCTTCCTGCGAAAATTCCTGAGTCTTTTCTGGTGTATATAATTTTTCCTGTGAGATTTCAAATGTCTTTTTTTCGGCTTTTGCTTCGCCGATCATATCGATTGCTTTTGCGAATTTCAAAGCTTCATTCTTGAATATAAGGCGATTTTCTTCGCCAGTCTTAAGGCTTTCGATGAGAAGGGATTTTCTGTCTGAGCTGACACCTATTAGACTTGCCTTTATTGTTTCGCCGCCGCGCTTGTTGAGTGCATTTACAAAGTCACCGAGCTTGCCGCCTTTCCACTTGAAGTCCACGGTCTTTTCGCCGACCTGGAATGTGTACTGGCCTTCCTTTACGTTGTAGTCGCTGTCAATGTCTGCGCTTAAAAAACGGTCTGTTGCTGCTGGCTGAATGACTTCAAACTTGAAGGAACCATATTCAGCCTCCCTTCCTGCATCTACAGTAACCGCTGCTTCTTCTGAAGAACTGGTAAGTTTATTGTTGAACGGATTTTCGAATGAATATAAAGTCTTGCAGCTGTCCCGTAGCGTAGACATCTTCTGGTTCATTCCGCGCCAGGCGTCCTGCTGGTTTTTGAAAGTCTCAACCTTTTCCTCTTCACGTTTAAGAGGAACCCTTTCAACATCCATGAGGGCCTTTACGAGATCATTGGTCTTGTATTTGTCGCTTACGCCTGGTATGTTAAGTCCGTCTGCCACTTTATAGGTAACCTCTAAAAACCTCAGTTTTTTTGAGGTTTCCCTTATATCATCTCGTCAAAGAGTACGCCGATGGCATGCTTCATGCGTGCCTGGATTCTCTGTACGTCTTCTGACGGAATCTGACGAATCACTTCGTTTGTTGATGCATTAACTACAGTAACGACAATCTTGTTCAGTTCACTGTTTACATTGAAATGAAGCTTGTGCCCTGTAACCATGTCTGACAACCTCTGCAGTTCTTTTGCCGAAGCCTCAATGTCAGCCTTGCTCTGTTCCATGTTCTGGAGAACTTCAGCTGCCGTTGTCGGCATAGGTGTCTCTACCTCAACTTTTGGGGCAGTTTTGTTTACTGAGAGAGAATTGTAGACGTTGCGGCCATCCGTTGCCATTGTCCCACCAATCGTACTAATTGTATTCATGGACATTTCCTCCTGAAATGATTTTTGAAATAAAAGAGTGGGGAAGGGGGCGCACCCCTCCTCATCTTTTACGCCTGTCGTCAAAAAGAAGACATCCAGAATTCTCTTATTCAACAAGCGGTTTGTTCAGCATAAGCTGAAAGGTCAGAACTACTGGAGAAGAGCCAATACGTTCTGTGACTGGCTGTTAGCCTGTGCAAGCATAGCTGTTCCAGACTGTGTAAGAATTGAGTTCTTTGTGTATTCAACCATTGCAGATGCCATGTCTGTGTCGCGAATTCCTGATTCTGCGCCCTGCATGTTTTCTGCTGCAACAGCGATACCGTTAGAAGCCATTTCGAAACGGTTCTGGTAAGCACCAAGGTCTGCTCTCTGGCGTGATACGTTCTTAAGAGCTGCATCGATAGTACCGATTGTCATGTTAGCAAGGTCAGGTGTAGAGATAGAAATCTGTTCATCTGTTCCCTGTGCTCCCTTAAGTCCAAGAGCTGTAGCTGTCATTGTACCAATGAAAGCCTGAACTCTCTGATCCATATTTGCACCAACCTGGAATGTCATTACATTGTTTGTAGCAGAGTTTTCTGCGAAACGTCCTGTAAGCATGTTCATTCCATTGAACTGAGCCTGGCTTGCAATGCGGTCAACTTCAGCAACAAGCTGAGAAACTTCAACCTGGATCTGCATACGATCTTCATCGCTGTAGATTCCGTTTGCAGACTGAACTGAAAGTTCACGGATGCGCTGGAGAATGTCTGTTGTTTCTCCGAGGTATCCTTCTGTAGCCTGGATAAAAGAAATTCCGTTCTGGATGTTTCTGTTAGCCTGGTTGAGACCACGGATCTGGCTGCGCATCTTTTCAGATACTGCGAGTCCTGAAGCGTCGTCACCTGCGCGGTTGATCTTTTCGCCTGAGCTGAGCTTTTCAAGGTTGCCCATCAACTGAGAGTTTGTAACTCCAAGTGTGCGATTTGCAAACATTGAGCTCATGTTGTGATTAATTACCATAGTATAGTCCTCCATGATTGTGTACATAATGCTTCATGCATTTATGCCTGTCTGTAAGGGCATCTGCTGGTTGTTGCGCCCCCAGCAGAGGTTTTAGTCCCGTTTACAGCAGGAACCGTTACTTATGTTAAGCCTTGTATCATAACTTAAATAACCGTCTATGCTGTCACAAACAAAAACATAGAAAACTATAGATTTCAAAGAACTGCTTTTACCAGGTGTTATCCAGCAAAAACCAAAAGCCATGTCTAAAACCCATGGCAAGCGAAATTGAGCGGAAGATGATGAATAGAATTAGAAGAGTAGGGCTATTCTACCGTCAATCAAGCAAAGGGCTCAGGATGAATCCTGAGTCCTTCACTATCTAGTATAACACACTACTGGAGCAAAGACAAGACGCTCTGTGACTGAGCATTAGCCTGTGCAAGCATAGCTGTTCCAGCCTGAGAGAGTACCTGGTTCTTTGTGAACTCTACCATCTGAGAAGCCATGTCTGTGTCGCGGATTCTTGATTCTGATGCCTGGAGATTTTCTGCGGCGATATCAAGTCCCTTTACAGTGAACTCAAGACGGTTCTGGTATGCACCGAGGTCAGCGCGCTGCTTGTTGATAGCCTTGAGGGCCTCATCAAGTGTTCCGATTGACTGGTTGGCAAGATCAGGTTCCGCAATTGTCATGATTGATTCAGTTCCAACTTCGCGAAGTCCAAGAGCTGCAGCAGACATTGTTCCGATGAATACCTGTGTTCTCTGGTCCATGTTTGCACCGATGTGGAGCCACATAGAAGCAGTAACTGTGTTTTCACCAGTAGGCTGTGCGAAGCGTCCTGTAAGCATGTTCATTCCGTTGAACTGAGCGCAAGATGCAATGCGGTCAACTTCTGCAATGAGGGAAGAAACTTCAACCTGAATCTGCATGCGGTCTTCGTCTGAGTAGATACCGTTAGAAGACTGTACTGCAAGTTCGCGGATGCGCTGTACGATGTCAGTTGTTTCCTGAAGGTAGCCTTCTGTTGTCTGGATGAAGCTGATACCGTTAGCTGCGTTTCTTGAAGCCTGGTTCAAACCGCGGATCTGTGAACGCATCTTTTCAGATACTGCGAGTCCTGAAGCGTCGTCACCTGCGCGATTGATTTTTTCTCCTGAAGAGAGCTTTTCCATATCTTTTGAGTTTGCGAGCTGTGTTACTCCCAACTGACGATTGGAAAACATTGCGGACATGTTGTGGTTGATTACCATAGTTTGTTCCTCCGTGGATATAAATGGTCAAATCCTTTTGACCAGTGTGTAAAAGATTACATCTGTATTACAAGGCTACATCTGCAATCTTTTACGTTGATTCCCCTGACTGCTATCTTCTACGAAGTTGAACAGCCATGGTTCCTCATCCTAGATTTTCGGCAGGAACACTGAAAAACTTTAATGTTTTTTTTGCATTTTTTTAAATTTTTTTGAAAAAGCATAAAAAAGCCCCTAAACCTGAAATTTTCTTCAAGTTTGGGGGCATGTTTGTACAGAAGTTGCTTTGTGAACTATTCCGTCTTATAGCTGTCGACAATCTTTCTTACTGAATCGGCAAGCCTTACGTTGTCCTCAGATTTTACGAGTGCCTGCTCAGCATAACCCTTCATCGTGTTGAGGTTGTCGGTTGCTTCCCTTGACTTTGAAAGGATTTCATCTGCTTCAGCACGGAGGTTTGCGATCTGTTCCTCAAGAATGTTGTTCTTATGCTTGAGCTGGGCGGAAGAGTCGGAGATTGCCCCAGAAGAAGCTCCCAAAAGGTCCATCATCTCGCGGATCTTGTCTGATTCCTGGTTTTGCTGGACGATCTTTTCCTTGACTGACTGGATTGAAGCATCCATGCTTCTGATGCTTGCTTCAAGCTCATCAAAGGATTTTGAGGAATTTGCCGATGCTGTTACGATCTCCTTGATGGAATTCTCGATGTTCTTGACAACTTCCTTGATGGATTTTGTCTGTGCCGCAGAATTTTCAGCAAGGGTTCTGATTTCATTGGCAACGACGCTGAATCCCTGTCCTGCAGTTCCTGCATGGGCGGCTTCGATGGCTGCGTTCATGGCAAGAAGGTTGGTCTGTGAGGAAATCTCTGTGATGATCTTGTTTGCTTCCTCAAGCTTTTTTGCGAATTCCTGGATCACATTGATTTTTTCAGTTACTTCAGCCTGTCGCTGCTTTCCGCTCTGTGATTTGGCTACGATGTTTTCGTATTCTTCAATGATTCCGCTGATCTTGTTGTCTACGGAACTTGCATTTGCGGCAATCTGGGCTACGGAAGCCTGTGAGTTGCGGATTGCGGAAATCTGGTTCTGTGCCTTCTCGTCAAGGAGAATGACGGATTCTACAAAATCCTCTATAGTTCCGTTTGCTTCTGCCGTCAGGTTGTTCTGCTTTTCCGCCTGTGAATAAATTTCATTGATCGATGTGTTTGCCCCGTCGATGAGGGTAAGGGTCTGATGGTTCTGTTCCTTAAGCTCCTCAGAATTGGAGGTGAGGGAAATGACAGTCTTCTTTTCGGTCGTGAGCATTGTCTGGAGCTTGATCATCAGCTTGTTGAACCTGACGCAGAGCTGGAAAAGTTCTCCGCGACCCTTAACGTTAAGTCGGGCTGTAAGGTCACTTTCTCCCTTTGCGATTTCTTCCATTTTTGAAGAAACATAATCAAGTTTCTTGAAGAAGGCTGAGATGTAGAGGAAAAGGAAGACGATACAGGCGATTGATACTATTGAGCAGCAGACAATCATAAGGAATTTTGCCTGATTGAGAATCCTCATTACATTGCCGGTGTCAAAGTCGCAGGCTACGAAACCGATGACCTTTCCACCGTCGCTGATAGGGGCATAGATTGTAATCGCCCATCCCCATCCGCTCTGGTTCACGATGTCTGAAACAACGATGTCGTTTTCTTCCATCACCATATGTGGATATTTCCCGTAACTTGTAAGGTCTTCCGTCGTTCCGATAGGAGAGAAATTGTCCGTGTCAGAAGGCCTTGAGCTTCCGTCAACAACATAAGTGAAGTTGTTTCCTCCTGCAGGAACCATTGTATAGAGGAATTTACATGTAGAATCGTTCTTTATGAGGAAGAGTTCCGAAAAAAGCTCTTCATAGTAAGGGTCCGAGTCATCCATTGACCTAGCAAGCTTTTCAAAGCGTTCAGGATCAATCTTGTACTGTGCTCTTTTTACGACTTTCATTCCCTGGTCGCTGAATACGCGGAGTGCAGTATTCTTTACGGCACGGGTTGATACTACTGTAGTAACGACTGAAAGCAGGGCGATAAAGAACACAACAAGACCTACAATCTTGAAGTTGTACGATTGGTAGAATTTCATTTTCATATAAGATCTCCTGCAAGTTTTTTCATGAGGCGGCTTGCCTTGCCACGGTGAGATATGGCATTTTTTTCATCTGCTGTAAGTTCTGCTGCTGTTTTTCCCTGGTCTGGAAGATAGAACAGTGGATCGTAACCAAAGCCGCCGTTTCCGCGGGCATCAGCAATGTCCGAAAGAATTTCTCCTTCCATGGTTTCCTGGCATACAAAAAGACGGTCAGTTCCCAGGTAAAGCACCATGGCGCAGGTGTAGTGGGCTTTTCTTCCGCCCTTGAAACCTTTCTGTATTGCATCATTGGTCTGCTGGATGATGAATCTGTTCTGTTCTTCCTGGGGAGTCTTGCTTCCGTCTGGCTTTCCCTTCATGAATTCAGGTCCTGCATAGCGGGATGAATAGATTCCTGGTGCTCCGTCCAATGCATCAACACAGATTCCCGAGTCGTCTGCAAGGACTGGACAGTGTACTATTTCCCAAAGTGCCTTTGCTTTGATCAGGCTGTTTTCGTAGAAGGTCGTGCCTGTTTCTTCAGGATCGAATTCAATTCCTTCGTCTTTAGGAATGACTACTGTATGTTCAGGGAAAAGTTCCTGAACCTCTCGTTTCTTGTTGATGTTTCCTGTTGCAAGATATATCTTCATGCTTTTGAATATAACACGACTTTAATGGGTATACAATGCTTTCTCATTTAAAGTTTTGTTTTGCCTCATCTAAAATGACTTTTACTTTCCTTGGCGACATGTTCAGGATTTTTGCGACGGTTTTATTGGATGGAACAAGCAGAGGTGCTGCAGCAGAAAGGTCTTCCACTGCCTTTTCCCATCTTTTTTCAGCCTTTTCAACCTGCTTTTCAAGATATATGTCGGGATAATGATCTTTCATGCAGTTTTCCTTCATGATTCTTTTTTTTCTCTGGAAATAGGCAAAATTCCTCTTGTTCTGAAGTATGGAAATCCTGTCCTTTTTGAATTTAAGGGTATCTTCAGCTTGCTGTACCATCCGATGGAATTCTTCAGCAGGAATCCCCGTGATTTCGGCAGCTATTTCAACCTGATGGTCTGTAATGTTGTTGCAGGATTTAAGTGCCAGTACCTTTATGATCTCCTGAGCCCGTTTTTTTGTTATGACCTTGTTTTTTTCTTTTCGGATGTCCAGGTTTCTCATGGCGTCTTCGGCAAGATCGGGTATGGGTATGAGGTTGTCTGTTGAAGGTTCCTCGATATAGAAATCTTTTTCTTTTGTCGAAAAGTCAAGGGTATCGAAGTTCTCCTCGGTGCACATTCTTTGGCAGCACAGGTTCTTTTCGGCTCGTTCATGGATTTTCTTTCTCCACCAGAAGGCGGTAAGGTTAATCACGCTGTGTAGGTAGGTCTTGAAATCGCTTATGTCGGGGTCGTATTTCCTTAATACTGTTTCAAAGCGGTTTGACATGAATACTATGAAATCAGAGAAGCTGTCGTCGTCAAAGGCGGCAAGTCCGAATTCATATTTCTTTTTGAAAAGCATTTCCAGAAGAAGGTTTACTGCCTTCCTTTCTGAAATCGCTCCTGACTTGTAGTTGGTCCATATTTTAATAGCGTTTTCCATGCTTTTTTGTATGCAAGGAACATGCCAAGTGGTACATGATGTCCTTTGGAAAAAATCTGGTTAAAAATGGGGGAGGCAAGTAAAAAAAACAACAGGTCCTGTAATAATCTTACAGAACCTGTTGGAAATTTACATAGTAAGTTGGAAATTTACAGAACCTTTGAGAATTCCTTGATTATCTGTGGAATCAAAGTGTCGGTCCTTCCTTCCGTGCTTGCTCCTGAAGCATTTTTGTGACCTCCACCTCCGAATTTCTGGGCTATCGCGCTGACATCACATTTTTCGCGGGATCTGAATCCAAGGGTGCATGAATGTTCCGTTTCCTGCCTTACGAAAAGCACAGCCTCAACTCCCTCGACCTCAAGCATGAGGGAATAGAATGCATCGCTGTCCCTTCCTTCCTGCCCATGCTTGCGCGTGTCTTCCATGGTTTCGTAGGTAACAACAAGTTTTCCGTTGCAATGTCGTTCTGCACGGTCAAGCATGATGGAAAGAAGCTTTCTTGTGCTCCATGGCTTTCCGCTTGTCATTTTCTGGTATGTCGTGCGGGGATCGGCTCCTGATTCAACAAGCCTTGCCGTGCTTCTGAACACTTCTGCGCTGTTGTCCGTCAGGAAGCGGAAAAAGCCCGTGTCGGTGCATATCCCAAAGAAAATGGTGTTTGCCTGTTCCTTTGTCGGTTTGCCTACGATGGCTTCAAAAAGCTGAAGGACGAGGCAGGCTGCGGCAGGGGAGGTAGGGTCGATGATGTTGTTTTCTCCAGCAACATCTGCGGTCTTATGATGGTCTATTATAAAGGTGTCGAAGCCTTTAAGGTCACCATCAATCTCTCCAAGTCTTGAAATCTCGGAACAGTCTGTGATGATCAGTCCACAATGGTCTCTTTCATCCTGGGTCATGAACGGAATGTCGTTCCTGAAGTATTCCGCGTAGTTCTTTATCTCGTTTCTCTTGAATGGACCTGCATTGATCATGATGTAAGGCTTTCCTGTCTTGTCAAGGATGTAGGAAAGTCCCATGCATGATGAAACACAGTCGCCGTCAGGTTCCTTGTGTCCTGCAATGATGAAGGTCTCGTGGGAGTCAAGGAATTTCTTGAAGTTTTCAATCTGTTTGTCTGAAATAATGATCATTTTAAAACCTTGCTGGCATTATAAAAAAAAAACTCCAGTCAAGCAACTGGAGTTTTGAATCCTTTCAGAACAGTGAAAAGCGTTTAGAGCTCAATTTCAAGAGAGTCTGCGTCTGTTCCATTGATTTCCATGTTTCTTGGAGCCATTGCCCAAATTGGATTCCAACGGTTTGATGGAACAGTAACGAGAACCTTCTGGAATTCTCCGTCCTTCTTGATGATTGTAAGGTATGAACCGATCTTTGCTGGTGCATTGCGGAACAGAAGCTTTCTATGGCCTTCTGTGTTCTTTACCCATTTCTTTGGGAGGACTGCTGTTCCAATCTTTACACCCTGCTTTTCGTAGAGGATCACATATGCGTCAGCGGCATCGTAGATTTTATAGAAGCGAACATTCTGATATGTGATGCTGGAGATGTTGTCGCCGTGATCCCATACACGAGGTGTGCTTTCCTTTGATTCTTCAGCTGATGCAGAGAATACCATTGCGGCTGCAAATGCAAGAGCCAATAAAAGTTTCTTCATAAATTCCTTCCTTGGTGTTTCTACCGAACTAACAGGTTGCTTATACAAGGGCAAGCATGATTGCCTTGATGGTGTGCTTGCGGTTTTCTGCCTCATCCCAAACTTTGCTTGCTTCGCTTTCAAAGACTTCTTCTGTAACTTCCTGTTCCTTTACGGCAGGGAGACAGTGCAAGAAAATGGTATCAGGCTTTCCCGTAGCGGCCATCAGTTCCTTGTTTACCTGGTATGGCTGGAGAAGTTTAATGCGTTCTTCCTTTAACGCTTCTTCTCCCATTGAAACCCATACATCAGTATAAAGCGCATCTGCGTTTTTGACAACTGAAATTTCATCTGAGACGGTAATCTTGGCTCCAGACTGTTCCGCAAATGGAGTGCAGATTTTGATGATTTCTGCATCCGGAGAAAGTTCTTTCGGGGCAAAAACAGAGAAGTTGATGCCGAATTTAGAACAGATGAGCATGAGGGAACGTGCCATGTTGTTGCGTCCGTCACCGCAGAAGCAGAGGGTGAGCCCCTTAAGGTGACCAAAGTGTTCCTTGAGGGTCATGATGTCTGCCAGTACCTGTGTAGGGTGGAAGTCATCTGTAAGTCCGTTGATTACAGGAATACCCGAATATTCTGCAAGTTCTTCAACGTGCTTCTGCTTGAATCCGCGGAATTCAATGGCGCTGAACATTCTTCCGAGAACGCGTGCAGTATCCTTTACGCTTTCCTTTTCTCCAAGCTGAATGTCGTCCGTAGACATGAATACAGGATGACCGCCTTCTTCTCCAAATGCTGTTTCAAAAGAAGAACGGGTACGGGTAGAGCGTTTTTCAAAAATAAGGGCAATGGTCTTGCCTAGGAATCTCTGGTGAACTTCACCCTTGTGGGACTGCTTTTTTACAAGAAAAGCATAGTCAAGAATCTGGTTGATTTCTTCCGGTGTCCAGTCGATCCAGTTGAGGAGGCTTCTGCCTTTAAATGGACTCTTGAATTTTTCTGCTTTCATAAAATAACCCCTGTCATGAAATAATAGCGTGCCTTGAAAATCCGATTTCAGGGACTTTGTATAACTGATTATACATAATTATGCATAAAGAGCAATAGAAATTGTATATTTATGCATTAAAGTGAATCTCTAATGAATCCACAGTGCTTCAAGTAAAAACAAAAAAGACTTTCCAGAAACCTAGAAAGCCTTTTGTATCTTAGGGGCAATAGGGATCGAACCTATGACACACGGAATATGAGTCCGTTGCTCTACCAACTGGGCTATGCCCCCTTGAATGGTTTAGACTATATCAGAACCGACCTGTCGTGTCAATAGAGAAATATGAAAAGTCTAAAAAAATATGAGGTGGTAGAAATGAGGGGAGAAAACAATGAATTAAAAAAAACTAAACATTTTTTTTGAGATTCCGAAAAATAAAAGGACTATTTGTTTGTCAAAGCTAGTTGATTGAGAGGTCATCCAGATGAGTATCAGAAGAGCCCTGATGATTTTTGCAGTTTCCTGCTGCCTTGCATCGGTGAATGCAGTTCCCGTTGCTTTCCAGATTGCGCAGCAAGAGGAATCGGAATCGGATGTAAGGACTGCCTGCTATCAGATGGAGACAAGTCTTTTTGATTTTTTCTTTGACAAAGGAATTGTGATTTCAAATTCGCCGGTGGTTGTTACCAGGGATGAGTCTGAACGGGAAGTGATGTTCAACCAGTCCATGATGGAAGCAAGCCAGGGTGGAGTGAAATATTTCGTAGAAATTGTCTGTGAATATGACGTTTCAGGTTCAACTAATCCAGAGGCTGCCTTGCTTGAAAACATCAGGCAGGTAACCTGGAAAGTGATTGACCTGAACACGGACAAGGTTCTTGGTTCTGGAAAGAGGGTTCCACCTGCTGCCCGAAACTATAGAAAGGCAGAAAAGGGTGTTGCGGATTTTTCTTTCGGAATAGCAGGTGATATTTACAAAATCATTCGTAGGTAGGGGCGCAATGAAAAAGATATTTTCTGGCATTTTAGTTTTGTTGCTGGCAGTGACCATGTTCGCTGATTCCAGGGAAGTTGTTGACGGTGTAATCGAGGTTGCCGAGTCTGGAAAATTCCCGACGGGTCACTTTGGTCAGGCTGCAGGTTATCTTCCTGGCGACAGTGTGTTTGTTACAAATCCTGAAAGTGGAGTGACTCTCCAGTTCCTGAATCTTGGAACTCTTGATTCAGCTGATGGAATTGTCATCCTTCTTTCTGATGAATCTGCAAAGACTCTCGGTATAGAAAAAGGCTCTGGCATGCGCTGTAAGCTTAACATGCGCTACGGTGGATTTGATGAAACTGTAATCGGTCAGGCTGTTATCGATGCTGAGGATGCCGCTCTTGCAAAGAAAACAAGAAATTTGGAAAAGCCAAGGACGGTTGAGTCTCCTGCTGAAACACCAGCTGTAGTGGAAGAAGTGGAAGCACCATCCGTGGTTGAAGCTTTGCCAGCCGTTGCTGCCGCTCCTGTTGCAGGTGTTCCTCTTTTTGAAAACGATGAAGAACCTGCAGAAGAGACCGCTGAAGAAGAAATCATCGCAGAAGAGGTTGAGGAAGAAGAATCAGCTTCTGAGGAAACTGTTGCTGAAGAACCTATGGAAGAAATCGCAGAGACATCTTCAATTGAAGAACCTGTAGAAGAGGAAGTTGTTGCAGAAGAAATCCTCGAGGAACCTGTGGCTCCTGTTGTTGCTGCAGCTCCTGTCGTAGAACCTGTTGAAGAAGAAGCGGTGGAAGAAGAGCTTGTTGAAGATTACGAGGATGAAAATGCTGCCTTTGCTGAAACAAGATCTGCTGTTGAACAGCCTTCTCCTGCGGATATGTCGGAAGCAGAAGAGCTTGCCGCTGTGGAAGAAGCCGTTGCTGAAGATGAAATTGCTCCTGTGGCAGAAATTGTCGCTGTGGAGGCGGTAGAAGAAGAGGAGCTTCCACCTGTTGCCGAAGCTGTTGAAGAGGAAGAACTTCCTGCTCTTGTGGAGGATAAAGAGGAAGCTGTTGCAGTTGAGCCTGTAGAAGAAGTAATGGAAGAAAGCACCTCGGAAGAAGTTGCAGAAGAGTCTGTAGAGGATGAGTATGCTCCTATCGTTCTTGTTCCAGCAGAACCTGTCGCACCAGAAGCTGTTGAAGAAGAAGTGCTTGAGCCTGTAGAAGTAGCTGCATCTACCAGAGCCGTAGAAAGCCTTCCTGTCGAAGAGCCTGAGGTGGTCGTTGAGCCTGAACCAGTTGTTGTGGCTCCTGCTCCAGTTGTTTCTTCTAAAACCTATGAAAGCCTTATCGTGGATTCGGAAGACAGCCTCAAGAAGGGATGCTGGTATGTCCAGATTGCTTCACTTGGAAATCCTGAGAATCTTGAAAAGACTGTAAAGAAATATTCAAAGTATCCTATTGTGCTTGTTCCAAATGGAAAGGGTGCCTATAGGGTTCTTGTTGGTCCACTCGGTGTTGATGAATATGCTGCGGTTCTTGCCAAATTCAAGGCATTCGGATATAAGGACGCATTCCTTAAAAGAAAATAATTCTTAAAATATTGTGAATGATGAAGGCTTCTGTGTTAAACAGAGGCCTTTTTTGTTTTTTTAGCGTTTATATAGTAGGTATGAGAAAATTCAATTTTTATATGCCTGCTTTTGCCTTATGCTTTCTGTTTTTTGGATGCAAGGGATATTCAGCATCGATAGAAAAAGTACAGAGCCCTTATGATCCATCGATTCCCGAGCATGTTTTGATTTATCAAGCTTCCGATGGCGTCCATTCAGTCTGTCTTGAAGAAGAATTTGATCTTGCTGCTGGGGAAATAGAAGATATACAAACAAAAAAAAGATTTTTTGGAATATCTTTTATTCTTCATACTGGGAAAGACTGGTTTTATGTATTGAACCTGAATGAGGACGGTTCCCTGGTGCTTCATAGGATGAGTTTTCGAGATTGAGGAAAAATTGGAATTGGTGTATAATACCTGCCATGCTTAGTTTAATTACTGTTTTATGTGAATTCGGTGTCATTCTGCCACCCACATTGCTTTTGTGCCTTGTGTATCCTTTCAGCAGAAGAGCTGCCGTGGCTGTTTCCAACTATATAACATGTGTGTGTGCACGCCAGGTTTTTGCTGTCCTCAAGATGTACAGACAGTTCAATTTCCTTGGTGACTATTCAGAAATGGACAGGCTTCCAGAACAGTTTATTGTCATTTCCAATCATCAGAGTCTTTTTGACATAGTTGCATATCTTAAATTCTTCGGGGGGCTTAAGGCTCGTTTTGTCGCAAAGGATAATCTTGCTAAGGTTCCTATGGTGGGCAAGATGCTCAAGAGCCAGCAGCATTGCATGATTCCAAGAAAGGGTAGTCCTAGTGTCGCCATGAAGTCCATCGATAGATTTGGTGTGAATATATTGAAAAAAAAGCAGTATCCTGTGATTTTCCCAGAAGGAACAAGAAGCAAGGACGGCAACCTTAATTCCTTCTATTCAGCGGGTTTCAGACGGCTTGTTGCTGCTACTAGGCTTCCTGTTGCTGTGTGTGCCCTTGATGGTGGCTGGAAGATTTCAAATATGGATTCAATTTTTAAGAATCTCCGCCGAGGTGCCTATAGAGTGAAGGTGCTCAAGATCTATGATGCGCCAAAGGACAAGGAAGAAGAAAAAAAGATTCTCGAGGAGTCAAGGGAATTGATTCAGAATCAGCTTGATGTCTGGCGTAAACTCCCAGAAAATTCCCTTGAAGTGTAGTTTTTTTCGCTATTTAGGTGTTTTGTTTATTGACACGCACTTGAATAATCTTGTATATTTTTAGAACTTATAAAGAAATTAGTTATGGAGGAAGACGATGGCCGGAGCCAGTAAAAACTCTCGTACAACTGTTGCTACACAGAAGTTTATCTGCCCTGATTGTGGTGGAGAAATCGAATTGAAGACACTTTTCGAGAACGGCAAGCTCAAGAACCAGGCAGTATGCAGCAAGTGCAAGCGCACAGAACGCAGACCAAAGGATTTCAAATAATAATCGGGTTCACGAATTTTTGACGTTCACTCAGCCTTGGGTGGCTGAAAATATTTTATAATTTTTAGAATGGGGTAATCTTAATGTCAGTACATTCATCAGCAGACAAAAGACATGCACAGAGTCTTGTTCGCCGTATGCGCAACAGAAGAGTTAAGTCTCAGGTTCATACAAGCGGAAGAAAGTTCCTTGAAGCTATCAAGGCTAAGGATCAGGCCGCTGCAGCAGAATGCTTGAAGAGCCTTCAGGCAGAAATCGACGCAGCAAAGAGCAAGGGTGTTGTTAAGGCTAACGCAGCTTCTCGTAAGAAGAGCCGCATGTACAAGCTCTTTAACAAGACATTTGCAAAGGCAGAATAGTTTTCTATAGTTTTCTATAAAAGGATGCTGTTGTCAGTACGGCATCCTTTAATTGTTTTTTCACTTTTGTTGAGTCATTATGTCTAAAACCACTAAATTAGATTTGGTAGAAGCAGTATACAAGACGACAGAATGCGAAAAGCAGATTGTTCAGAAGGTTGTCGATGAACTTTTTGAACAGATGAAGATTTCTATGTCAGAAGGAAATACCATAGAACTCCGTGGCTTTGGCACCTTTGAGCTTAGACTTCGAAAGGGCAGGGAGAATGCCCGCAATCCAAAGAATGGAGCAAAAGTTTCTTCAGCTCCTCATTATGTGGTTGTATTCAGGTCTGGTAAGGATCTGAAAGAATCCCTCCTAGAACTTCCTGTAAAAGAAAACCAATAATTAAAAAATCATATAATAAATTTGAATTTTAAATCGTCTTTTCGATTAGATAATAAAATACTGCATGTTGGTTAAATGCATGGAGAATAGTTATGGCATCCAATTCAAATGGCAATCTTACAGTTTTTGGACAGGAAACTGAATTTGACGGTGTCCTTGAATTTACAGATAACCTTGTAATCACAGGCAAATTTCATGGTACCATCAAGGCTACGGGAGATCTTGAAATAGATAAGTCCGCTGTATGTGATGTTGATACGATTTCCGCAAATTCCGTGATTATTTCTGGTCAGGTTAAAGGCAATGTCGAAGCAAAGAACCATATTGAGCTTTGTTCTGGCAGCAATGTTAAGGGAGATCTTTCTGCGGCAAAACTTAGGATTGCAGACAATGTTGAATTTGAAGGCCAGGTTTCCATGATTGAACAGGCTCCAGATCTAGATATTTTTTCAGTTGCTTCTGAGGAATTCAAAAAATCTTTGTATTTGAGAAGTAACGAGGCACATTAAATATAATCAGTTAATGAATAAAAGCAAATAAACAAGCGAATAAAGAGGTACCTTATGGCGATTATCAGAGGCCGTAAAGCAAAGGAACAGGAAAGTGTTCAGTCCCAGGATTCTCAGGTAGAGGAAGTTGCTGCAGAAACACAGGAAGCAGGAAATGCGGATGGTGTTGACAATGGTGAAGAAAAGGCAGTGAAACCAAGAAAAAGAAGAGTGCTAAAAAAGGCTGCGGCGGAAGAAAGTGCAGATTCTGCGGAAGTTGTTTCTGATGCTATCGTGTCGGTGTCAGATGCTTCAACTGAAAACACTTCGGCAGAACCCGTACAGACAGAGCCTTCTGCTGGAGAAAGCATTCAGCAGTCGGAAGGTGGCGTTTCAAGCGAGTCAAATGAGACTCAGGCTTCCGAGGGTGAATGTAAGCGCAGTTTCATTTCCAACAGAAGAAACGACAACCGCAACGATAATAGGGACCGCGGTTGGAATGGAAACAATAGGAACAACTACAATAATAGAAACAACAACAGAAACAACTACAATAACAGAAGAAACAACAACAACTATGAAAAGAACCTTCAGGCTCGATTGGAAGCTGTAAGAAAGGCTCAGGAAATTGAAAATCCAGAAGAATACGAATCAAAGCCTCGTCTTGTAATCAACAATCTTACAAAGATGAGCATGCCGGAGCTTCGCGAGCTTGCAGCCCAATACGGACTTTCTGGCGAAGACCTTCCATCGATGAAGAAGCAGGATTTGATTTTCTGCATCCTTAAGGCACACACGGAACATGGCGGAATCATCTTTGCAGAAGGTGCCCTTGAAATCCTTCCTGACGGTTACGGGTTCCTTAGAAGTCCTCAGAACAACTATCTTCCAGGTCCAGATGACATCTACATCAGCCCAAGCCAGATCAGGCTCTTCAATCTTAAGACTGGTGACACTGTATATGGACAGACTAGAAGTCCTAAGGACGGTGAAAAATTCTTTGCTTTGCTCCGTATTGAAACCGTCAATTATGAAGATCCAAGCGTTGCACAGACACGCATTCCTTTTGAAAACCTTACTCCTCTGTATCCTAACGAAAAGCTCAGGCTTGAAACTACAGCCACAGAAATGAGTACCCGTATCGTAGACCTTTTTGCACCTATCGGTAAAGGTCAGCGTCTTCTTATTGTTGCTCCTCCAAAAGCAGGTAAGACCACATTGATGCAGAAGGTTGCAAATGCAATTACTGAAAACAATCCTGAAGTACACCTCATCGTTCTTCTCATTGACGAACGCCCTGAAGAAGTTACTGAAATGGAACGCGCCATCAAGGGTGAAGTTATTTCTTCTACCTTCGACGAACAGGCTACACGCCACGTACAGGTTGCTGAAATGGTAATCGAAAAGGCAAAGCGTCTAGTAGAACACAAGCGTGATGTTGTAATCCTCCTTGATTCAATCACCCGTCTTGCACGCGCATACAACGTTACAGTTCCAACATCAGGAAAGGTTCTTTCCGGCGGTGTTGATTCAAATGCTCTCCACAAGCCAAAGAGATTCTTTGGTGCTGCCCGTAATATCGAGGAAGGCGGTTCTCTTACAATCATCTCGACATCTTTGATTGAAACTGGCAGCCGCATGGATGAAGTTATCTTTGAAGAATTCAAGGGAACTGGTAACAGTGAAATCGATCTTGACCGCAAGCTTGCAGAAAGAAGGCTTTTCCCTGCAATCAACATCAAGAAGTCTGGAACAAGGCGCGAGGAGCTTCTTCTTACAGAGGCTGAGCTTCAGAGAATGTGGGTTCTCCGCAAGGTTCTTAATCCTATGGAAGATGCTGACATGCTTGAACTCATTATGGACAAGATGCGCAAGACAAAGGACAACAATGCCTTCCTTAATTCAATGAATCCTGGTATGGCCGCCATTGACTGATAGGAATTTGTAGATCAATTTATTACTTGATTAAACTTTATATTTTATATATATTGTTTTTACAAAATTTTCTTGTGGTACTAACTTGATTTGTAACGGTGGGGGAATGATACAACACTACCTTTTTTAGTGTATGTAGTGCTGACCGGCTTTTCTTTAGTATCGGGCAAGAACATAGGAGTTACACAATGAAAAAGGATACACATCCAAACTACACACTTACAAAGATTACTTGCGTATGTGGCAATGTTATCGAGACACGCTCAACAGTAGAAAACATCCATGTTGAAATCTGTTCAGCTTGCCACCCATTCTACACAGGTAAGCAGAAGCTCGTTGACACAGCAGGTCGTATCGATCGCTTCAACAAGCGCTATGGCGTTAAGTCAACAGCAGAAACAAAGTAAGTTTGTTCTTTGCTCAAATGGCCGGCTTTTATTTGAGCCGGTCTTTTTTTTTGATTAAAAAATAAAGGGATAGGGAAAATGAAGTTTAGAAAGATTGTTCTAGTCATTGCTGCGGCTTTTATGTTCTGCGGTACAGTTAATGCTCAGGAATTTTCAAGTGACGTCGTTAAGCAGGATTGTGATAAAAAACACTATGTCATTGGTTTTATAGGCGCCATGGGTGTCAATGCCGTGATAGGCAGCTGGAACCGTTTTGTATGCCGCGCTCCTTGGGCACAGGTCGGTCTTGAAGACATGAAGAACCCTTGGGAAAAGGCTGTGAAATTCGATGCCGACTGGTATTGGACAAACTTTGTCCTTCATCCATATCAGGGTGGACTTTATTATCTTGCTGCAAGAAATGCAAACCTCAATCTTTTTGAGTCTTTCCTCTATACTGCTTCAGGATCCCTTGTATGGGAATATTTCTTTGAGACAAACGCACCTTCCACAAATGACCTTGTCTATACTTCAGTAGGTGGAATGGTTACAGGAGAAATGCTTTACAGGCTTTCCCTGGAGGCTCAAGGTAAGAATCATAGTGTCCTGTCTTTCATTGCAAATCCTGTTCGACTTTATTCGGACTTTGCTCAAGGTCATGCACCAAAGGGACCTTCAGGAATGCTTGAGGACTGTTCCATCAAGGCTATGATGGGAATGGCCCTTGCCACATCAAAGGCAAAGGATGAAAGTCTTAATGAAGTATTCCCTATTTTCGTAGGCGGTGAATTCCGTGCTGTATATGCAGATCCTTATGGACATGATTCCAACGATCCATACAGCCAGTTCTACTTTGAGTTCGGTGGTGCTGGTGGAAAGGGAAGCGGAGAAGGTGCTGATTCAACGGAACAGAAACTTATGTATGATGTTCATATTTTCAGCGACGGAATGATCGTTTCCCGATCCCCTGATTTCGGCGAGAACGTGGATTCTACCTTTGGTGTTTGCATGGAGTATGACTTTGTATGGAATTCCTTCATGGAATTTTCTTCCCTTGCTCCTGGTCTTGCCTTTAAGCAGCGCTTTAATAGAACAGACTCCTGGACCGCATATCAGCTTAGACTTTCCTGTGTTCTTATGGGAACTGCTGATTTCTATTACCTAAGGCGAGGTAACATCGTTAAGCCTGAAGGCGTGTACAGAGACTACGGTTATACCACTGGCGTTGAGTTTGTTTCGAAAGTTGCCGCCGCAAAGAAGGCTGGAATTGAGTTTGACTGGACTTTGCATTCCTATGCATTCTGGAAATATCCAGGGCAGAAGCAGGACTGGGATGATACTGGCTGGGAATTCCTTGCTTTCTCCGATCTTTCTCTGGAAATGCCTGTTGAGAAGAATGTCTACCTTGGCGTAGCGGACGAGCTTTACTTTAAGAAAGCCCTTTATGACAATGTGCCTGACATGTGGACCTTGCATAACGCCGTCAATGTGTATGCAAGATTCAAATTCATGTAATCAGTATTCTTTATTGAACTTGATTTCCCAGACTCTATGGATTTTTGTATTTCTGTAGTCCTCTGGGATAGTCTGTTGTGTCATTTCTCTGCATATGGCGTTTGTCGGAAGTTTTCCTTCGTCGAATACAAGTTTACGGCTGTTTGTGCTGAAGTAAAGGATTCCGTCTTCTGAAAGAATCTTTGAACAAAGGCGTACAAGTTCGCACCAGTCGCGGTTTATGTCCAGCATGGTGTCGGTTTTCTTTGAGTTGCTGAAGGTTGGTGGATCAAGGACAATGATGTCAAATTTCTTGAATTCCTGATTGTGGTCTGCTTCCTTTTCCCGATCATACAGATAATGGATTACATCCGTAGAAATGAAGTTATATCTGTCAGAATCCTCAAATTCATTGAGCTTCATGTTCTCTTTTGACCATTCGGTGTAGGTGTTGCTAAGGTCTACGCTTTCCACATAGCTAGCTTTCCCTTCCGCAGCATAAACTGAAAAACTTGAGGTATAGGAAAAAAGATTCAATACGCGCTTTCCTTGGGATTGCTCGCGGACTTTTGCCCTCAAAGGTCTGTGGTCAAAGAAAAGACCGGTATCGATGTAGTCTGAAAGATTCACATGGAAAAGCTGTCCCTGCTCAAACACGACACCTTTTATTGAAGTTTCATTTTCCTGTTTTTCATACTGGGCCCGCTTTTTGTTTTCAGTCTGCTTTTTGCGGGTTTTTGTAATTACATTTTTTTCTGGAATTCCAAGTACATTTGCCGCTGCCGATGCCATTTCCTTGAGCCATTGGTTTTCTTCTTCTTCATCCTTTTCATAAGGGCGTTCGTAAAGGTAAAGGTGAAGGTAAGTGCGGGAGGCTTCCTGTGCAAGAAGGTTTGCAGCCTCTGGTCTGTTTTCGCTTACTGCTGAATTTATCATTGCATAATGCTTTGCGGCTTCAAATTTTGTATCGATATCGTATGGAAGGAATGTATAGATTTCTGCGCAAAGTGGAATTTCAGGAATATCCTTGTCGTATAGCCTGTAGCAGGTGACGCGGTTTTTTCGTGCCCACTTTTTAAGCTGCTTGTAGTTCTTAGAAAGTCTGTTTGAAAAGAGTTCTGCCTGGTATGCGTTCTTGTTTTCCATGGACCAAGTATATACTTATTATAGAAAAATTGATATATTCTTATCCATGAAATTTACTGAATTTTCTTTACATGAAGACCTTCAGAAGGGAATTGAAAAGGCCGGTTATGTTGAATGTACACCGGTTCAGGAACAGGTTTTAAAGGCCATCATTGAAGGTCGAGATTTGTATGTTCAGTCTCAGACAGGAACAGGAAAGACATGCGCTTACCTTACAAGCGTAATCCAGCAGCTTTTATCAAGGACAGATGTTCAGGGCAAGCAGGCCCTTGTTATGGTTCCAACCCGTGAGCTTGCGGTTCAGGTTCAGGAAGAAGCAGAAAAACTTTGCAGCGGAAGCACATTGAAGTGCGCAAGCTTCTATGGCGGTGTAGGCTACGATAAGCAGGTCGCCGCCCTCAAGAAGGGTGCAGACATTCTCATAGGAACTCCTGGACGTGTGATCGATCTCAATCAGGGCGGTCAGATGGATCTTGCAAACGTTGGGTTTCTTGTAATCGATGAAGCGGACCGCATGTTCGACATGGGATTCTATCCTGATCTCCGCACGCTCATCAAGGTTCTTCCTGCAAGCGAAAAAAGACAGACAATGCTTTTCAGTGCAACATTGAATTCCTATGTTAAAAACCTTGCCTGGGAATACACAAGGGATCCTGCAGAAATTACGATCGCCGCGGAAAACATTACAGTTGATGAAATCGATCAGGAACTTCTCCATGTATCCTCAACAGACAAAACAAGGCTTTTGCTTGGCATCATCAATTCTGAAAAACCTGAAAGCCTAATCATTTTCTGCAATACAAAAAGAACCTGTGAGGTCATAGCCAAGAGGCTCCGCATCAATGGAATTGAAACTGAATTCATCATCGGTGACCTTCCTCAGAAAAAGCGTCTTGCAATCATGGACAAGTTCAAGGCGGGACAGGTAAAGTGCCTTGTTGCTACAGATGTTGCTGCCCGCGGTATCGACGTTAATGATCTTGCCATGGTCATCAACTATGATCTTCCTAATGAAGCTGAAAACTATGTTCACCGCATTGGTCGTACAGCCCGTGCTGGCAAAAGCGGTAAGGCATATACATTCTGCAGTGAACAGGATGTTTATTCACTTCCACCAATCGAACGCTATATTGAAAAGCAGATTCCTTCACGCGTTGCAGAGGAAAGCATGATGGCGGAGGACAAGTCCAAGGACATGTACATCAAGACTGACTCTTACCACGAAGAATACAATGACAAAAGCGAATTCGGTCGTATGCGTCAGGCTCAGTACGAAAGAAGCGGTCGTGGAAAGAAGCACGGCAGTCATGGCGGTCAAAAAGGCAGCGGACGATATTCTTCAAGAAACGAAGAAGCTAAGAAAGAATACAAGCGGGATAGACGCGTATATAATCCTGCCGATGACGATATGCTCGCTTCCATGTCTTCTGAAGAGAGAATGAAGATTTATAGGGAAAAGTACGCTGGTAAAGCCAATGCTAAGGCAGCTAGAAAGGACGGACATGATGGCCGTAAGGAACAGACTAACGGTAGTTATAAGAAAGGTGACAATAGAAAGAAGAAGGGCAACAATAAGCCTAATAACAACCGTTCGTCTGTAAACAAGGGGCAGCAGCCAAAGAAGACAAATGAAAAGAAATCATTCTTTGGAAAGCTTAAGTCTTTGTTTGGAAAAAAATAGTTTAATTATTTAATTTAGTTAGGGGATAGATAAATGATCAATGTAACAGATGTATCACTTAAGTTCAGCGAAAAACCGCTGTTCAAGGATGTAAATATCAAGTTTCTCAAGGGAAACTGCTACGGAATCATCGGTGCCAACGGTGCAGGTAAATCGACATTCCTCAAGCTTCTTTCAGGAGAACTTGAACGCGACACGGGCGACATCAGCATCACACCAGGTGAACGCCTTGCTGTTTTGAGCCAGGACCACTTTAAGTATGATGAATATTCCGTAAAGGAAACTGTAAAGATGGGTTATCCAAAGCTTTACCAGCTTGAAAAGGATATCGATGCTATCTATGCAAAGGAAGATTTTTCTGATGAAGACGGAATGAAGGCTGCCGACATGCAGGCAGAATTCGGTGAACTGGGTGGATACGAAGCTGAAAACCAGATCGAGCAGATGCTTTCAGGTCTTGGTCTTGAAGAAGAAAACCATGACAAGATGATGAGCGACCTTGACGAAAGCCAGAAGGTTCGCGTTCTTTTGGCACAGGCATTGTTCGGTAATCCTGATTACCTTATCCTCGATGAACCTACAAACGGTCTCGACCTTGAATCGATTGCATGGCTTGAAAACTTCCTCCTTGAATTTGAAAACTGCGTCATCGTTGTTTCCCATGACCGTCACTTCCTCAATGCCGTATGTACATACACATGCGACATCGACTACGGAAAGATAACTCAGTTCACAGGCAACTACGACTTCTGGTATCAGATGAGCCAGATCCTTCAGAAGCAGCAGAAGGACCAGCAGAAGAAGCGCGAAGACAAGATGGCAGACCTCAAGCAGTTCATCCAACGCTTTGCATCAAACGTTTCAAAGGCAGGTCAGGCTTCTTCAAGAAAGAAGATGCTTGAAAAAATGCAGCTTGAAGAGCTTCCTGTTACAAGCCGAAAGTTCCCATATGTAAATTTCCAGAGCGAACGCCAGATCGGTAACTTTGTTCTTACAGCCGAGCATCTCAATTCAAAAGACAGCGAAGGAAATGTTCTCCTCAACAACTTTGAGATTACAATCCACCCGGGAGAGAAGGTTGCTTTCGTCGGCATGGAACACAATTCCATTTCTTCTTTCTTTGACATCATCAGTGGAACAAAAAAATGCGATGGTGCCACTGTAAACTGGGGACAGACAACAAAGCAGACATACATGGGACGTGACAACAACGACTACTTCAACAATGAGCTTACAATCACTGACTGGCTCAAACAGTATTCACCTGATCAGGATGATGCCTATGTGCGTGGCTTCCTTGGTCGCATGCTCTTTACTGGAGACGACAGCCTTAAGAAAGTAAAGGTTCTTTCCGGAGGAGAAAAGGTACGCTGCATGCTTTCAAAGATGATGCTCAGCGGTGCAAACGTTCTCATCCTTGATGACCCTACAAACCATCTTGACCTTGAATCAATCGAAAGCTTGAACGAAGGTCTCGTTAAATTCCCTGGCGTTGTATTGTTCTCAAGCCATGACCACGAGTTCATTTCTACAATCGCAAACAGAATCATAGAGATCACTCCAAAGGGTGTAATCGACCGCATGATGCCGTTTGATGACTACCTTAAGGATGAACAGGTTAAGGCACTGCGCAAGGAATACTACGCAGGTACTGACAAAAAGATCAGGTTTTAGGGCTGATTAAGATGTTATGAATAAAAAAAGGATTTCAGTTAACTGAAATCCTTTTTTTATGTTTCATTGTTTCTGGCTGTCTATGTATTCGTGGTATTTCTTCCACCAGGCAAGTTCGGTAACGTTGTTCTTGTCTTCTTCCTGCTTGAAGTAATTGTCGCAGTTTTCGATGGTTTCCTTTTTAGCAAGGACAGCATCGGAAATGCATGGCTCAAACTGAACTCCCTTCAATTCCTTGAAAATCTCCATTGCCTTATCTATGCTCATAGGCTGCTTGTAAAGTCGGCGGCTTAAAAGGGCATCAAGGACATCTGCCGCCGCCATGATTCTTGCAAATAGAGGAATGTCTTTTCCTGAAAGCCCTGAAGGATATCCTGTGCCGTCCCATTTTTCATGGTGGTAAAGGCAAACTTCTTCCGCGATCCTGTTGAATTTTCCGTCTGCGATTGGTGGAAGGACCTCAAGGATCTTATGACCTTCTTCTGGATGGCTTTTCATTATGTCGAATTCCTGAGGGGTAAATTTACCAGGTTTGTTCAGAATGCCTTCTGGAATGTGGATCTTTCCAATGTCGTGGAGAAGGGCGGCGTTGCAGAGCATGCTGATGTTTTCGTCGGTAAGGTCTGCAAGATAGAGGCCCTGTTCCTGAAGTTCTCTTGCGATGATGCCTACGTAAGTCTGCGTATGAAGGACATGGTTGCCTGTAAACATATCGTGGCTGTTGAGGATCGTTGAGATGAATTTGATGATCTTGCTCTGGGTTTCCTCAAGCTCAATGTTCTTTTCCGCGAGGGAAATGTTCATGTTGTTGACGCTGTCAATGTTGCTTATCAGGTTCCTAAGGCTTTTCTGGTTCTGCCTTGTCATCATCATTGCTAGAAGATGGGTAAAGAACAGTTCGATTGTAAAGCCTATGGAAAAACGGATGAAGAAAAGGTTTGGAGAATAGATCTCTCCTGTAAAAGGTTCGCATTGCTTTGTGATTCTTGTTTTTATATAAAGTGAAACCATCATTGCAATCCAACTGTAAAGGGAAACTATGCGGGTACATTTGTTGCTGAAGTACAGGGAAGCAAGAAAAGGAAAGAATCCGTATGAGATGTATATGGCAACGCGGCCATTGGCGGCAATTATGGATACGATCGTTGTACAGGCAAATATTCCAAGGTATTTCGAAAGATTCGGCATGTTGGCGAATTTGAAAATCAGGAAATTCAGCAGGAAGAGGGAGGTGATCAAGACCTGAATTTTAACAAGGTATATTTCAGGTATATGCCAGGCGTTTCCCAAGTTTCCAAGATAAAGCGCCAGCGGCAGTAAGTTCAGAGACATATATATGTTCTGGACCTTTCCGTTGACCTGAGAAACATTTCGCTTTAGAAATTTATGATCTATGCCGTTCATTATTCCTTACTTCAATTATAGTATGGAATTGCAATATTTCAAGTTTCATTTCATTTTGGGGACAAATTAGTGTCATTCCTCATCACGGCTTTGTATGGATATGTGACTTTTCGTTAGCTGAGTCTAAATTCTACTGTGATCTCGTTGCCAAAAACCTTGACCTTTGAGCATGCTCCCATTACAAGAGGCATCGCAGGGTCTATGTGTCCTATGTCGCAGTCCATGATGACAGGAACCCCCAGGTCTCCAAGTATGTCTGTGACCGCATTGTACTGGTTTACCCCCATCATCTCCTGTTCAAAGGATGCAAGAGGCCGTCCTACGAGGAATCCTGCAGTGTTTCTGAACCATCCTGCATTCTTAAGATGCCATACTTGACGTCTCAGTTCCATGGGATTTGCATCACAGCTTTCGAGCACCCAGATAATCTTCTGGTTGCCAATGTAGTCCATGAATTCCATTACTTTGTCCAGTCTGGTACCGCACAGGTTTGCAAGGACATCAAGGCATCCTCCAAGGAGAATTCCTTCCATTTCTATCTGTCTTGGATCCTGTACTTTTGACAGCGTATTCATGTCTGGGATGAATGACGAAAGAACTTTTTCTGCGCTGAGGGTGTAGGTGTAATTTTCAAAGCCATCTTCAGGATTTGTGTCATCCTCTGGGCGCTGGAATTTTCCATAGCCCCGTACGATATTTGTTTTTCCTTCAAGGATATCGAAGGCATCGGTTTCGCTCTGTTCCCATTTTTTACCGAATCCAGAGATGCATGGACCGTAGATGCCTGCTGTATGGCTTATGGTCACCAGAGGAAATATGAAATTTGTGTTGTCTGAATATCCCATGAACCATTTTGGCGCTGATGAAGCAAGTTTTTCGAAAGAAATGTGTCCTGCCGTTTCGCACATCATTTCACCGCCACCAGCAGAAATAATTGCTTTTGTGGAAGGGTCGGTGTAGAATTCCACAAGCTCTTCGGCGCATGTTCCTGGTTTTGTTGATATTCCAAGTCCATCGGATTTTTTAACCGTATCACCTGTTTTTATTGAATATCCCATGCTTTCGATTGTTTTTTTTGCAGTGTTGAACTTGGAGATGTAAGGCTCTGTCGTACATCCGAATGAAGGAGCCGTGATTGCTATGGTGTCTTTTTCTTCCAGAAATTGGGGAATTCTTATCTTCATTCCTTCAATATAGCATAGTGGGGACTTATTGCAAATGCTTGGAAGTGGCATGATAAGGGCGTTTTTTAAATTTATTCACTAGATTATTCCACGAAAGTATAATATAATGTGAATATTGCACTCCTAAAACAAACGGTGCAAATCAATACTAAGTGGAGATTAAAATGAACAAATCAGAATTGATTGACAAGATGGCAAAAGAAACAGGTCTTACAAAGAAGGACACAGAGAAGGCTCTTGCAGCTTTCACAACAATTGTTTCTAAGGAACTCGCAAAGTCAAATGATGTTCAGCTTGTAGGTTTCGGAACATTCACAGTAGCAAAGAGAGCTGCACGTGAAGGTATCAATCCTTTGACAAAGGAAAAGATCAAGATTGCTGCTTCTAAGTCGCCAAAATTCAAGCCAGGAAAGGCACTTAAGGATTTGGTAAACAAGAAATAATTCCTGAGGATTTCAGGTCGATGCATTTTTGCGGAAGAGGTTGCTTATGGCGGCCTCTTTTTTTATGCTTTGATGGGTTTAGTTCAAGTTGAATTTGAACTAAAGGTGCTTATGCCGGGTGTAATTTGAATTGTTCGATAGTCGGGACATTTAAAATTACCTCATGGAAAATGAAAGTGTAGAGGAACTTGGTCTGATAGTTGGTTCAAATATCAGGTATTTCAGGATGAGGAAGAACCTGAGGCAGGCTGATCTTGCGGTCCTTGCTGGTGTAACCAAGACTACAGTTTCCAACATCGAATGCGGTCAGTCCTGGCCTGAATACGAATCCTTGAAAGCCATAATGAATACGCTTGGAATGCTTCCGTCAGACCTTACTTCGCAGATTTTCCGTGAGGCCACAAAAGAGCTTGCCGTTGCAGAAGATGAAATTGCTTCATTGACAAAGGAAAATAAAGCAGAGGAGACATTGTCAGGAATAGGTGGTAAGCATCACTGATTCCTGAGTAAATAAATCTTAAAAAAAATCAAAGTTTTTTTAATTTTGCTATTGACTAAAAACAAGTAATTAAGTAGTATCTAGTCACTTGCTTGGAGGATTAGCTCAGCTGGTACGAGCGTCTGGTTTACACCCAGAATGTCGGGGGTTCGATCCCCTCATCCTCCATCCACGGGATGTAGCGCAGCTGGTAGCGCATCTGGTTTGGGACCAGAGGGTCGCAGGTTCGAATCCTGTCATCCCGATAAGTGCAGAAAGCTCTCGATAACTTCGAGGGCTTTTTTGTTTTAAACAGTATATGTTTATTTTTTTAGGTGGGATGACAGGATTCGAAGCCGAAGGAGCGCCGACCAGGGGGAGGAAAAGCGGGCAGGACGCCCGCGACAGCGACAAAGGCCGGCCTGGAGAGAGCAGACAGGAGGTCTGCGAAAGGAGGGCGAATCCAGATAAGTTGACGGTCCCAGGAATATGGGTTTAGCGGACTCAAGCGCTACGAGGGTCATCCCGATAAGTGCAGAAAGCTCTCGATAACTTCGAGGGCTTTTTTGTTTTAAACAGTATATGTTTATTTTTTTTTAGGTGGGATGACAGGATTCTAGGGTAGAATGGGCATTCCCCGTTGACCAAGGTTAGGCAAAATGGTATTATCTCGTACCCCTTGGAATTACGTATGTAATTCCCATTTTAGACCATAAGGAGACCATACAGATGAGAAAGTATGAACTTATGACAATTTATCCTTTGGAAGAGGATAAGTACAAGGCTGGTCTTGAAGCTCTTAAGGCAGACCTTGCAAAATTCGGCGCAGAGATCGAAAAGGAAGAACCATACGGTGACCGCGACCTCACATACGAAGTAAAGCGCCAGAAGCGTGGTAGATTTGTTCTTCTTACAATCAAGGCAAATCCTGCAAAGATCGTAGAAATGGACGCACAGTTCAAGTTCAACAACAACCTCCTCAAGTACCTCTTCGTACTCGTAGAAGAAAAGAACGCATAATCTGAAAAACTGGAGTAGATATGGCAAATTCTGACATCAATTCTGTAATCATTGTTGGACGTCTCACAAGGGATGTTGAATTAAAGTACATGAATAACGGAAATGCCGTTGCCTCTATGTCGATTGCTGTAAACCGCAGCAAGAAAGAAGGCGATCAGTGGATCAGCGAAGCACATTTTTTTGATGTTTCTTACTTCGGAAAGGGTGCAGAGGCGGTAAAACCATATCTTACAAAGGGCAAGCAGATTGCAATTCAGGGATCATTGAGACAGAATCGCTGGGAAAAAGACGGTCAGAAGCAGAGCAGGGTTGTTATTGTTGCTGATTCAGTTGAGTTGCTCGGTGGAAATTCAGGTTCCAATGGTAGTGGATATTCAGGTGGCGCAGGCTCTGATTTCAATGGGGGATTTCAGCAGCGTCCAAACTATTCACAGCCATCTATGAACCAGGGTTCTTCAAGTAACATGGGCGGATTCGATATGAACGATTCCTTTGGCGGTGACTCTTCAGGTTTCTCTGAGGACATCCCATTCTAAAAAATACTCTTAATAAAGGAGCAATACTATGGCAGACGAAAACATGGAAGCTGTAAACGAAAATACAAACGCAACACAGGAACAGTTGCAGGATTCTGGCCGCGAAGACGAAGTTCGTGGTGGACGCGGAAAGGGAAAGGCTTTCTTCCACAAGAAGGTATGCCGTTTCTGTTCAAACAAGGCAAAGATCGACTACAAGGATGCTGATGGACTTCGCCGCTTCACAACAGAACGCGGTAAGATTCTTCCACGTCGCATCACAGGTACATGTGCAAAGCACCAGAAGCAGGTTGCAGTAGCAATCAAGCGTGCTCGCGCAATTTGCCTTCTTCCTTACGTAGCAGACTAATCTCTTGGTCTAAGGCACGATAGGATAAAATCAAAATAATTCAGTTTTGCCGACTCCCGGTAAAACTGCTGTAAATTTTTTAGGAGCTCGAAAATGAAAGTTATTCTTAATGATGACGTAAAGCACGTTGGTGAAATGGGTGATGTAAAGAATGTTGCAATGGGTTACTTCCGCAACTATCTTTTCCCACGTGGACTCGCTGTACCATGCACAGATGAAGCACTCGCTTACTTCGAAACAAAGAAGGAAGAGATTGAAGCACGCAAGGAACAGAAGAGAAAGGATTCTGCAAGTCTCAAGGAAAAGCTTGAAGCACTTGAAATCAAGCTTGAGATGCCAGCAGGAAGCAATGGTAAGCTCTTTGGTGCTGTTACTTCTGTAACACTCATGAACTTCTATGCTCAGAACGGTTATGAAATCGAACGCAAGAAGATTGAAATCGCAGGCAGCTCAATCAAGACTGTTGGAAACTTCACAGCTAAGGTTCACCTCTATGAAGGTTCTGTAGCAGAAGTTAAGGTTGTTGTTACTGGACAGGTTTCAGAAGAAACAAAGAAGCAGGAAGCTAAGAAGGCTGCTGCTGAAAAGAAGGAAGCAAAGGAAGAAGCTCCAGCTGAAGAAAAGGCTGAGTAATCTCACTGATTTCCAGATTGAACCGGATGTGCTTGACTGCCTCCGGTTTTTTTTTTGCTGTGTCCGGAAATTGTATTGCTATAGGATATGTGGTGGTTGAGGCTCTCGAAACTACCACATATTTTGTGGATATTGCTTGATTTCGACAGGCGGCATCAAGGAAACTACGGTGCCATGTCCAATCGGCGCAGCAACACTTTCTAGGGACATAGCGTTTTTTTTATGCCATTTTCTTGTTTGCAAGACAATCGGTAAGGCCTTTGCTCAGTAGTGTTGAGGGTCTTCTTTTTTTCACATATAGTGTTTCCTGTTCCCTGGTTTTTGTATATAATCTTATCCATGGAATTAAAGGATAAGATACCACCTCATAACCTTGAGGCTGAAAAAGCGACGCTTGGTGCCCTTTTGCTTGACTGGAGTGCTGTAAATGAAGTTGTACAGTACCTTAGGGCAGATAATTTCTATAGTCCACAGAATCAGATAATCTTTGAGTCCCTTATGCATCTTTTTTCCGCTGGAATACGCGGGGATATCCTTACCCTCATCGATGATCTTACAAAATCAGGTAATCTTGAAAAGGCTGGTGGGGCTGCCTATATTTCTTCCCTCACGGATGTTGTTCCGACTTCCGCCAACATTGATTACTATGCAAAGATCGTTCAGGATGAGTCTACAAGGCGAAACCTTATTTCTTTGTCTCAGGAAGTAAAGGCAGAAAGCTTTGACGAGACTAAGGACAGCCGTAAAATTCTTGAAGAGACGGAACAGAAAATATTCCGCCTTACTGATGGAAACCAGACGACAAAGGTTCTTTCCATGGGTGAAATCATGCCTGACACCATCAAGATGATCGATACCAGATACAAGAACAAAAGTGCCTTTTCAGGCATTCCTTCAGGTATCACCGAGCTTGACAGCATGACTTCAGGTTTCCAGAACAGCGAAATGATCATCGTCGGTGCGCGTCCTTCCATGGGTAAAACGGCTTTGGCTCTTTCCATGATGCAGCACATTGCCATAGAACGTGAAATTCCATGTGGATTCTTCAGTCTTGAAATGTCTGGACTTCAGATAGGTCAGCGTCTTGTTTCCCAGGTTGCACGTGTTTCCGGTAAGAAGATCCGTAACGGTATGCTTAAGCTTGAGGACTTCAAGAAAATCCAGGATGCGGCGGGAGTCATTTACAATTCACCGCTTTATATCGTTGATGTTCCTAACATGAAGCTTCTTGACATCCGTGCCATGGCACGCCGCATGAAGGTCAACCAGAAGGTTCAGATCATTTTCATTGACTATATCGGTCTTATTACTTCAGAAAATCCTGAACAGGCAATGTTTGAGCAGCAGTCTGCGATTTCAAAGTCTCTCAAAAGCCTTGCCCGTGAGCTTGACATTCCTATCGTTGTCCTCTGTCAGGTTGCCCGTGCTGCAGAAGGTGATGAACCTAATCTGGCACAGCTTCGCGGTTCTGGTTCCATCGAGCAGGATGCGGACGTCGTAATGTTCATACACGGTGACCGTAAGGCAAACAAGGAAACCAATGAAGGCTATGATCCTGTTCAGCAGAGAAAAATCATCGTTGCAAAGCAGCGTAACGGTCCTATTGGTGATGTCGAGGTTCAGTTCCTTTCCAGCTACACAAAGTTTGAGAACAAGGCAAGGGAACAGCAGTAGACCTGTTTTTGTAGCAATTTTTAGGAAAAGTTTTAATTTTTTTTGAGAATTGCTATTGACACAATTTGGTCTATTGTATATTATCTAATCATCACTTGCCGGCGTAGCTCAGCTGGTAGAGCGGAGGACTGAAAATCCTTATGTCATCAGTTCGATTCTGATCGCTGGCAATTGTTAAGACTTACCTAATTGGTAAGTCTTTTTTTTTCTTTTTTGTTGGCTGAGTCCGTAGGAAGTGTTACTATATGATATGTGGTGGTTGAGGCTCTCGAAACTACCACATATTTTGTGGATATTGCTTGATTTCGACAGGCGGCATCAAGGAAACTACGTTGCCGTGTCCAATCGGCGCAGCAATACTATTTATGTACATAGCCCTTTTGTTTTTCCTTTAATTTTAATTTATCTTTATCAAGTTTTCGTAGATTATCTTTGCGAGGAAAAGTATAAGGACACAGACGATTATGGGACGTGTTATCTTTGAGCCTTTTTTTGAGAAGCTGTGGCTTCCGATGTAACAGCCTATCATGCTGCAGATGCCAGCACAGATTCCAAGTAGATAGAATACCTGTCCGTTGTATATGAACACGGCAAGTGAAATGTAGTTTGATGTCAGATTGACTGCTTTTGTTGTTCCTGCAGCCTCGTTTAATGTCAGGTGGCAGATTCCGCTGAAGACGATCATCAGGAATGTTCCTGTTCCAGGTCCGTAAAGACCGTCGTAAAAACCGATTACAAGGGCAGAAATTGCGCATATTGCAATTGTTGCACCTAGGGAATATCTGCTTTCTGTAGATTCTTCCAGGGTTTTCCCAAAGATTACATAGAGGGCTATTAACGGGAGGAGGAGCATAAGGAAGAGGGATAGTATTTTTTCGTTCGTTCCAAGGCTAAGGTTGCTTCCAAGAAAAGCACCCGCTATTGCCATTATCACGGAAGGAATGCAATACTGCCATTTCATGTATCCTGATTTTAAATAGTGGAAGGCTGCGACGCTGGTTCCTAATGAGGAGGAAAGCTTGTTTGTGGCAAGTGCCTGATGGACGGGAATTCCACCCATGATGTATGCAGGAAGCGCAATAAGACCACCGCCTCCGCCGATTGAATCCACGAAGCCTGCAAGACCTACCATAAGACAAATAGCTGCGTATCTTAACATGTATATGTTATATCATTTTTTGAAAAGGTTGTCTTTCTTGTTAAATGGATATTTTTGGAGTATAATTATGCAATGAAATGGTTAATTCTTAAACATTCGGCAGATAATGCTGAAAAAATATCAATATACCTCCAGTCAAAGAACTGCCAGGTTTCTATTGTCGACATCGATTCTGACTACAGTTCCCTTGTTTCTGAAATCAAAGGTGCAAAGAATTTCTTTGTCAGTGATTCAAATGTCCTTGCAGATAATCCTAAATTCCTTTATCTCTATGGACTTATTTCGGAAAGGGGGCAGTTTATTCTTGTCCAGGGAAAGAATGTGGATGAGCTTAAGTCATTGTCAGGAGAATCGGAAAAGTTTGTCTATGGTTCAACAAAGGCAGAGGTGCTTAAGGTCTTGAAATCTGACTTCAAGGACTACTATGCTGCGGACAAGAAAAGCTCTGCTCTCAATGACCTTCTATCCCGTGGTCTTCCTTTCAACGCCGACTGCATGGTTCATTTCATTGAAAAGGACAAACCTGAAATCGTTGAGCTTGTCTATGATGCAGGCCTTGATATCAATTCATGGACAGAAGACGGAGTTCCTGTTCTTTGTGCTGCTGCCAGATGTGACAAGGTTGAATATGTCAAGTGGCTCCTCAAGCGCAATGCTGATGTAAACATCATCTCAAAGGACCGCGGATATTCTCCTGTAATGGATGCCGTATGGAAAAAGAATCTTGAAATGGTAAAGCTTTTCATCAAGGCGGGTGCTGATCTTGGAATCATGAGTTCAGATGGACAGCCTATTCTTGTTCTTGCTGTTGGAAACGGAAATGCAAAGATTGTTGAAGTTCTCCTTAAAGCTGGTGCTGATCCTGACATCAAGGATGGAATGGGGATGAGCGCAAGAGGCTATGCAAACCTTTTCAAGAAAACTGATATCATGAAACTTATGGAAAAATTTCCAAAGAAAGAGTAGAAAGCCAAAATGTCTGAAAATAAAAAAAAGTATGTGATTGCAATTACTGGCGGTGGAACAGGTGGACATATCTATCCTGGCATCGCCGTTGCCGATGAAATCAGAAATCTTGTAAAGGACGCTGATGTTGACCTTAAGATCCATTGGATCGGTTCATCAAAGGGAATGGACAGAACTCTGGTTGAAAAAAGTTTTGTCTCTAACGGTGGCAGCATCGATGCTTTCCACGGTATTCCGTGCGGTAAACTCAGGCGCTACATTTCCTTTCAGAATTTCGTGGATCTGTTCAGGATTTTTGCGGGTTTTGTAAAGGCCTTTTTCGTACTTGCAAAACTTAAGCCAGATGTGCTTTTTTCAAAAGGTGGTTTCGTAAGTGTTCCGCCATGCATGGCAGCTTCAATCCTTAAGATTCCTTTCTTTACCCATGAATGTGATTTTACACCGGGACTTGCAACAAGGATCAACAGCAAAAAGGCAAAGAATGTTCTCGTGTCTTACGAAGATACAAAAAAATATTTTTCAGAACCTGTAAAGTCAAAATGCCTTGCAACTGGAAATCCTGTTCGCCCTGTATTCTATTCTGATCATGCAGCGGAAGGTAGAAAATTCCTTGGAATCCCTGAGGACAATAAGAAGCCTGTTCTGCTCGTTATCGGCGGAAGCCTTGGCGCCCTTCAGATCAACAGCCTTGTGGTTGAATGTCTTGAAGAATTAAAAAAGAATTTCATCGTTGTCCATCAGACTGGAAAAGCCTTTGCGGATGCACATCCAGAAGTAATGAACAGCGGTGATGAAAACTATAAGCCTTATGCATTCATCTATAGTGAAATGGTTTCTGTACTTCAGGCTGCAGATGTTGTCCTTTCTAGGGCCGGTGCCAATTCTCTTTCCGAATGTGCAGTTTGCGCAAAGCCTATGGTTCTGGTTCCTCTGTGTGGTTCTGGAACTCGTGGTGACCAGGTTGACAACGCCAGGTATTTTGAAGAGAAGGGTGCTGCTGTTGTTCTTGTTGGTGATGATGCGACTAAGGAAAATCTCCTGGTCAAGATTCTTGAATTTACGGATGAAGGAACACGGCGCGACATGTCGATGAAATGTTCCGCTCTATATGGCGATAAAAGACCTGTCAATGTAATCGCTTCTAAAGTACTGGAGGAAATAGGTCTATGAACCTTCCGATTATCGATCTTGTTTTCATAATCATAATTTTTGCTCTTGCCATAATGGGACTTATAAACGGATTCCTCAATGAAGTTCTTGGAAAGGTCATTCCGATTGCTTCAATCTGGATCGCTTTCATGACCTTTGGACATCTTGTGGGACCTTTGGAGCTTCATGTCAAATTTCATGTTGCTGCCGTAATTTGTGCGTTCCTGATTGTTTTTATTGTTGTATTCATAGTGCTCAAGATCATCCAGGCGATACTAAAAAAAATATTCAGCGCTGCTATCCTTAAATCCCTGGACAGGTTCCTTGGTTTTGTTTTTGGTGCGGTTGAAGGCGTAGCCATCGTCTGTATCGTTCTTCTTGTGTTGAGGACACAGCCTTGGTTTGACACATCTTCTTTGCTTGCAGGAAGCATATTCCTTAAATATCTTGATCCGCTGATTTCTATTCCTGCAGATGCAATTACTGAATCTGTCAAGGATGCCTCCGCATTCATTGCTGGAAATGGAGCATTGAATGTTTGACAACATAATCTGGCAGAATTCTACAGATCTTTTGAAGGATGATATTCTCAAGAACAGGTTGCCTGGTTCCATTCTTTTTTATGGCCCTGCCGCTTCAGGAAAATTTTCCTGTGCATTGGAAACTGCCAGGGTACTTTCATGCGAAAAAAATGGTGAATGGACATGTACCTGTCCTAGCTGCCTTAAGCACAAGGCTCTTGTAAGCCAGAATGTCCTCATCACAGGACCTGGAAACAAGATACTGGAAATCAATGCCGCCAAAAACAGCCTGCTTGTCATGAATATCCAGAATTCACGACATCTTGAGGCAAGCAGATATCTTTTTATCCGTGCCGTAAGAAAATTGACCGCAAGATTCAGTCCAGTGCTTTGGGAAGGTGAAGACAAGCTTGCAAAATTTGCACCTTTGCTTGAATCCATCAACGACAATCTTGAATTGATTTCTCCTGGAAAAGTTCTTCCTGACGATTCTGAGCTTCGGAAAATTGTCGATGCGATTTCAAGTGACTGCACAAAACTTGAAAGCACCTATCTTTATGATTCCCTTCCTGTTTCTCAGATAAGGAATTTCTCTTCGTGGGCACACCTTACTTCTTCAAGCTCGAGCAAAGGAAAAAAAGTTGTGATCATAGAGAATGCTGACCGTATGCTTGATGGTTCAAAAAATGCTCTTCTTAAGATTCTGGAGGAACCACCTCGTGATACAATGTTCATCCTTACGACTACTCAGAAGGGGGCAATGCTTCCTACAATTCTGTCCCGACTAAGGACATATGGTTTTGTAGAGCGAACCGTAGAACAGCAGCAGGAATTGATTCAGCGTGTTTTTCATACGACGGCTTCCCTTAACGGTGAACCTTGTGAAAGCATAAATGATTTTCTTCAGACTTATCTTCCTGTAGCACCTGATACAGTTTTTTCTTTTGCCGAATCCTTTTTCAACAAGATAGCGGAAGGACATATTCCTGATGTTCCTGCATTGGTGTCTGCCTGCAGTGGATTTGAACCGCGGGTCATTTTCAAGATTTTTCTTCAGGGAATCATTGAAGTTCAAAAACCTCTTCTTTCATCAGGACAAGGAGCTGAAACATCAGCAAAGCTTTTAGAGTTGATACGAGGTGCATGGAACAGTGTCACCGTCTACAACCAGAATCCTGCGGCTGTCCTTGAAGAGCTTACAAGAAGCATAATGCAGTTGAATTTTCTGAATAATGGAATACTGAGAGGTCAGAAAAGTGAGTGACTTTGTAGGAAAGGCATCTGAAAAACTCAAGAAACTTTCTGATGAGCAGGTTGAACGACTGATAGCAACCATCCAGGAAGAAAATGATATCTTTGATTCAATCCTTGAAAGTCTTTCTTCTGGAATCATAGTTGTTGACAGAAACTGGAAAATCATAAAAAGCAACAAGTCTGTTAAGCATCTGGTTCCCTTGTTTTCCAACTATAGGGAAAAAAAAGATGTTCTTTGGAATCTCATAGACAATGAAGAGATTGGAACTTTTTTGAAAAATACTGCTGCATCCAATGTTTTCAATGTAAGCCAAGAATTTTCCATCGTTACCGAGAATTCCGTTACTTTCATCGTGGTTTCAATTTTACCTCTTGTAAAGAATTCAGAAATCGCGGGTTCCATCATTTCCATCACAGATATGACCGCTAAGCGGCAGCAGGAGATTCTTCTTCACAGAATGGAAAGTCTTCAAAGCCTCACAAATCTTGCGGCTTCTGTTGCCCATGAAATAAAAAATCCCCTTGGAGCCATCAGCATTCATATTCAATTGCTTCAGAAGGCCGTAAAGAAATGCCGACAGGGCGATGGTAATCTTCCTGATGAAAAGTTCATGGAAAATTATCTGGATGTAGTCAACGAGGAAATAGATAATCTCAACAGGATCGTCATGGACTTTCTTTTTGCCGTGCGCCCAGTAAAGGTTCAATTGATTCTTTCAAATCCTGATGAAGTCATTGGAAAGACTGTTGAATTTTTTAGACCCGAACTTGAAGAACATTGCATTTCTCTTAATGTTGAGCTTTGTAATGATGCAAGAATCCTTGTTGATGAAAAACTTCTCCGTGAGGTTATCGTAAATCTTGTCCAGAACGCCAAGTCCGCGGTAGAATCAAGAATAGATGATGACGGTGCGAAAGTCATGGTAAAGTCCTTCATCAAGAATGATAGGTACATTCTTACGGTGGCAGACAATGGTTGTGGAATGGAACGTGATACATGCGAACACGTCTTTGAGCCTTATTATACGACTAAATCCAACGGAACTGGACTGGGGCTTACTACTGTGTACAAGATCATCAAGGAATTCCGTGGAGACATATCAGTTACTTCGGAAAAGAACAGGGGTACTGTATTTACGGTTTCCATTCCTGTTCCTCAGAAGTCCACTATGCTTCTTGAAGGAGGCAAATAATGAAATTCACATTGCTTATTATCGACGATGAAAAAAATATCCGTGATGGACTTGCAGCCAACTTTGAACTGGAAGACTACAACGTAAAGACTGCAGCTAGTGGAGAAGAAGGAATTGAACTTATTTCCAAAGGAGACATCGACCTTGTCATTACGGATCTTCGCATGCCAGGCATAAGCGGAGAAGAAGTTTTAAAACATGTCGCAACGGTTACTCCAGGTATTCCAGTAATCATTCTTACCGGCCATGGAAGCATTGATGCTGCTGTTGATGCCATGCGACACGGTGCCTATGACTTTTTGACGAAACCCCTTAACCTTGATCAGCTTGGAATGATTGTAAAACGCGCTCTTGAAAGCCGAGAGATGAAGCTTGAGCATCAGGAGCTTAAGAAATCAGTACAGTCAAAGGCTGCTTTTAAGGGCATGATCGGAAAATCTCCTGCCATGGTGAAAATCCAGGAAACCATCAGCAAGGCGGCAAGTTCAAAAGCCAGCGTCCTTATCACAGGAGAAAGCGGCGTAGGAAAGGAAGTTGTTGCCCGTGCTGTCCATGAGCTGTCCAATCGGCATGATAAGAATATGGTGGATGTCCACTGTGCGGCTCTTAGTGAGACTCTTCTTGAAAGCGAACTTTTTGGACATGAAAAAGGAGCCTTTACAGGTGCCGACCATCTTCAGAAAGGGCGCTTTGAGCGTGCCCACGGAAGTACAATTTTTCTTGATGAAATCGGCGAAATCAATCAGAGCGTCCAGATAAAGATTCTCCGTGTTCTTGCAGAAAAGAAATTCGAACGTGTAGGTGGAGAACAGACCATCAATGTTGATGTTCGTGTCGTTGCCGCCACCAACAAGAACCTTGAAGAAGAAATAAAGGCTGGCCGTTTCCGTGAGGATCTTTATTACAGGCTCAATGTCATCCACATACATGTTCCGCCCCTAAGGGAAAGAAAGAGCGACCTTCCATTATTGATGGCTTCTTTCCTTGATTCCTTCAACGAAGAAAATGGAAAATCCATAAAAGGCTTTGACAACAAGGCTAAGGCTGCCATGAACAGATACGATTGGCCAGGAAATATCAGAGAGCTGCGTAACTGTGTGGAAAGTGCGGTTGTTATGTGTAGTGGTGATGAAATCACCCTTGATGATCTGCCTCCGAATGTAGCATGTAATAGCGGTGAAGATAGCATCCAGATACCATTTGGAACTACACTTGATGCTGCTGAAAGAATCGTCATCGAGCAGAACCTTGCCGCCAACAAGAACAACAAGACTAAGACTGCGGAAATTCTTGGAATCGGAAGAAAGACCTTGCAAAGAAAGCTGGCAGAGTGGGGTATTGAAGAAAGCGACGGCGCTGATGCCGAGGAATGAAACATGGAAACAATGTATGACAGACTTGGAGACCTGCTTAGCGAAACCCTTGAAGCAGGACATGTAAAGTTTGTCAAGCCAAAGATTTCTGATAATCAGTCGCAAAAAAAGGAACCTTCTGTTAAAGAGCCTGAGGTTGACGCTCAAAAAGAAAAATTAGGACAGACCCGGACTGAAAACAGAGGTCAAAAGAAAAATTCTACGGAATATGAAAAGTCCTATGCCAGTGGGCAGAAAGCAACTGGAACCATAATCAAATATGTTTCGCCTGAGCTTGAACGTGCCTACCGTCTTCTTGGAATTCCAATGGGATCATCCAAGGATGATGTCAAGAAAGCCTATAAGGAAAAACTTCAGTATTATCATCCTGATAAACACATTGGAAATCCAATTCTTGAAAAGGTTGCAACAGACAAAACCCGCCAGGTTGTAGATGCCTATAATCTAATCAGTGAAAATCTTTAGAAAATAAAAAAGCACAGTTTTGAAAAGGGTTTCAACGTGTTTAAACACAACCCAGAACAAACACTGTGCTTTCTCAACAAGGCTTCTTTTGAAACCCGTATATGTGTTCCCCATCTCCTTGTAAGCGGGGATTACATTGCTTTTTAGATTACAGTTCCATCAGGGATAACTGCACCCTTACGGATGACAATGATACCTTCTGCGCTGTAGAAGAGACCGTGGTCACCGTCATCGTACTTCTTTCCGCTTACATTGATGCAGCAGTTATTTCCGATGTGGGCATTCTTATCGATGATTGCTCTTTCGATCTTACAGCCCTTACCGATACCCATGTCAGGAACCTTCTTCTTTTTGTTTGCTGCCTTTTCTTCTTCTGTTTCGTAGAAGTCGGCACCCATCATTACAACGCCCTTAAGGTCACAGTCTTCTCGGATGATTGAGCGAACACCGATAACAGACTTCTTGATGCTGCTGTCGGTAATTACGCATCCTTCGCTGGCGAGGGTAGAGTTAAGTGTAGCGTTGTTGATTTTACTTGGAGGAAGATTGCTCATCTGTGTATAAACAGGCTTTGTTTCTTCATACATGTTGAATGCTGGTACTGGATTTGTAAGGTCAAGTGTTGCTTCATAGAATGAACGGATTGTACCGATGTCTTCCCAGTAATCGTTGAAGATGTAGCTGTTTACCTGATGGTCCTTGATTGCCATAGGAATGATTTCTTTACCGAAGTCAGTCTTTTCGTTGTCAAGGAGCTTTTCCATTGTGTCTGCATTGAAGATGTAGATACCCATTGATGCAAGGTATTCAAGGTCTGCAGGAAGATCTCCGCGTGATTTTTCTGGAATTTTCCAGTGGTCGATGTTAAGGTCTGCAGCTGGTTTTTCCATGAAGGCTGTGATTCTGTTTGTATCGTCAACCTGCATGATACCGAAACCTGTTGCATCGCGGCGGTTTACAGCCTTTGCTGCAATTGTGATTTCTGCGCCGCTTTCAATGTGTTCATTCATGAATTCCTTGAGGTCCATCTTATAAAGCTGATCGCCTGAAAGAATGATGTAGTGTGTAGGCTTCTGTACACGGAAGTGACCAAAGTTCTTGCGAACTGCGTCTGCTGTTCCTTCGTACCAGCCTGAATGTTCAAGTGTCTGTTCAGCAGCAAGAATTTCTACGAAACCGCCCGAGAAACGGTCAAAGTTATAGGAATTGTTGATGTGAAGGTGAAGTGAAGCCGAGTTGAACTGAGTCAAAAGATAGATTTTCTTATATCCAGAGTTGATGCAGTTTGAAATTGGAATATCTACGATTCTGTACTTGCCGCCAAAAGGTACTGCTGGCTTTGAACGTTCCTTTGTAAGTGGATAAAGACGTGTACCCTTTCCACCACCGAGAATGATAGCAAGAACTCTTGGTTCTTCTTTGTTTTTTGCTGACATATTATTAAATTCCTCCGTAAAAGCCTAAAACTAAGTGTATGAATTCATTATAAATCAGTTTTATCAAAATGCAACAAAAAATGCACTTATCTATGTAAAAGTCTGGTGAAGAATTTTAGCTAGAAAGCTTTGCCGCCGTCTCGTTTAGGAGAATGAGGAAATTTGACTCATGCATAGGCTTTGCGTAGTAGAATCCCTGGGCTATATCACATCCGATGCTCTTGAGCATGTCAGACTGAACCTTTGTCTCGACACCTTCCGCAACGGTCTTTATCTTCAGTTTTTTTGCCATTTCAATTACAGATGTGATGATTATGTTTTCCTTCTGGTTCTCTGGGGTTACGGAAAGGAATTCCTTGTCCAATTTGATGACATCTGCAGGCATGCTTTTGAGAAGATTGAGGGAAGAGTAGCCTGATCCAAAATCGTCTACGGAAACGGAGAATCCTGCGTTTTTGATTTCCTTCATTACCTTGATCAGTCGCTGCTGGTTGTCGAACATGATGCTTTCAGTCAGTTCCACCTCGATCTTGTTTTCCCCTATGTCATATTCTGCGGCAATATCCCTTAGTTCACGGATAAGGTTTGGGTTGTACAGGTGGTATCGACTAAGGTTGAAAGAGATTGTAAGTGGTTTCAGCTTCTTTGATTCCTCGCTTTTGTTCCAGCTGTCCAGGAAGCTGCAGACTTTCTTGAATACGAATTTGTCTATCTTTTCAATGAATCCGTTGTCTTCAAATAAAGGTACGAATTTTCCTGGCTGGAGGAAGCCTTTTCTCGGGTTGTTCCATCGGATCAAGGCTTCCGCTCCCATGACGATTTCGTTTGAAAAGTTGAATTTCGGCTGGTAGAAGACCTCGAATTCCTTGTTCAGGAAAGCGTTTTCCATTGTCAATGTGATTTCACGGTTCCATTCGTGGGAACTGCGCATTTCTTCAGTGTATTCTATTACACGGTGGGTTGCGTGGGTATGACGGCAAAGCTTCTGTGCAAGATTTGCCTTGTCTATCATGGAATCTATTGAATCTGCTGGATTGTCTATGTAGTAGGCGCTGGTGGTGAAGGTGAAGTTATAGCGTTCTGGAAGAATGTCCTTTAGGCTTTCCTTTACCGTTGTCATTATGAAGACCCGCTCTTCAACATTCCAGAAAAAATCAGGATTCTTTGTAAAGAATATGAAGTTGTCCGCAAAAAAGCGAAGTACGTATTCATTTTTTCCGCAATGCTTGGCAAAGTGCTTTCCTACACGTTTCAGAACCTCGTTGCCGACACGGGTGCCGTAGGTTTCGTTTATTAACCCCAGGTTGTCTATATTGAAGGAAAGAATCATGTATTCCCTTGGATTTGCCGTTGCAAGTATCTTTGAGACGTTTTTCTTGAAATGCTCGAAATTTGGAAGACCAGTTACTGAATCAAAATCAATCTGATGGTTTTTCTTTCGCAGGATAAATAGAAGAAGGGTGATTATGAACAGGACAAAAGTCAGGACCGTGATCTGCAGGTAGAATGAGGTGATGCTGTGAAAAAAAGTAGCAGGAATCTTGTCCATCTCCATCCTAATATAAGCTGATAAAACAAAGTGTTTAACCAAACTTTACATACTAATCTCCACCCATATTTAAAGTATAAGGCTGCTTTTGTAAAAAAGCAATAAAAATCAAAAAAAAATGCAATTATCATCAAAAGTCTATAAATTCCTAAACTGGAAATCTTTAAATTCCGATAAATAGGAAAGAGGTATGGTATATGATTAGAGGATGGTACATCGGTGCAAGCGGAATGAATGCCCAGCAGAACAGGTTGGACACAATTTCCAATAACCTTGCAAATGTAGACACTACAGGATTTAAGAAAGAAATTCCTGTAAGCAAGGAATTCAGTGAGCTTCTTCTTAGAAGGACTCAGGCAGATGGTGTCTATAAGGTTCCAGGCGGATCTTGTGATGCGGCACCAATCATCGGTTCTATTGGAATCGGTGTTGAGACAAATGAAATTTTTACTGACTTCCAGCAGGGATCTTTTAAGAATACAGATACCAAGACAGATATGGCTCTTGCTGGCGAAGGTTTTTTTGCAGTCCAGACACCAGCGGGAGAACGCTATACTCGCAACGGTAATTTCCATCTTGGAAAAGAAGGAATTCTTCTTACAAAGGAAGGATATCCAGTTCTGGGAGAAAACGGCCCTATCCATGTAGAGGATGACAGATTTTTTGTCAATCAGGATGGAATGATCTACAACAAGGAAGACAACGCCCTTGTTGACCGCATAAAGGTTGTTCGTTTTGATAATGAACGCTATCTCAAAAAACAGGGTTCATCCCTTTGGAATACAAATGACATTGCAGGACAGGCCCACATTGCGGAAGGCGATGAGCGTCCAAGATTTCTTCAGGGATACACAGAAACAAGCAATGTAAATGTTGTAAATGAAATGGTGCAGATGATTGAGGTCAACCGCGCCTATGAAGCAAATCAGAAGTCGGTCCAGACACAGGACAGCATGATGGACACACTCTGGTCTAAAGTTGTTACGGTAAACAGATAGTCATGAATTGTAAAATGGGGGATAGATAAATGGTAAGAAGCTTATGGAATGCTGCAACTGGAATGAACGGTCAGCAGATGAATATCGATACAATCTCAAACAATCTTTCAAACGTCAATACTACAGGCTTCAAGCAGCATCGTGCAGAATTTGAAGATCTGATCTATCAGAACGTTAAGCTTGCGGGAACTCCTGCAACAGAGGATACAGTTACTCCTGTTGGCCATCAGATGGGTAGTGGTGTCAAGGTTGGGGCTACCCAGCGTATCATGAGCCAGGGATCTCTCCAGGCAACTGGTGTTGATACTGACATTGCCATTGTAGGCGACGGATTTTTCCGCATTCAGCAGTATGACGGTTCATGGGCTTACACTCGCGACGGTTCTTTCAAGGTTGATTCTACAGGCCAGCTTGTGAATGCAAACGGTCTTCGCGTTCAGCCAGAAATCATCATGCCTGAAGGTTTTCAGCTTGAAACACTTTCAATTTCAGATACAGGTCGTGTAAATGTAAAGGTCAACGGTCAGCTTGATCCAATTGAAATAGGTCAGCTTGAACTTTACAGATTTCCAAACAGTGTTGGTCTTGAAAATACAGGAGACAACCTTTATAAGGTGACAAATGCATCTGGTGAAGCGATTGCTGCCCGTCCAGGTCAGGATGGCATGGGTATCGTTAAGCATAAATTCCTTGAAATGAGCAATGTTTCAATTGTGAATGAAATGGTACAGATGATCGTTGCACAGAGAGCCTACGAATTCAACTCAAAGGCAATCCAGACATCTGACAACATGCTTCAGACAGCTGCTGCCCTCAAGCGCTGATAGATTGAATTAAAAATCATAGTTTTTATACCTCAGCCAGTGCATCATTGGTGTGCTGGCGTTTTTTTTATGCGTATTATATCTTAGCGTTGGGTTATGGAAAAAAAATAGGGGATGTCCTCAAAGGAATTGTTTCTGGTGCGGTCACCGTGAAACTCTCCTGGGACATCCCCTATATTGTATTTATGTTTTTTTACCTAGCGTTTTACAAATTGAATGTAGTCAAGATCCATTCCTGTCGAACCTGTATCGTAGTCTGAATGTGGTGTGATGGCAACGGTTATTGTTCTTGGTTCCTCGAGGGTAAAGTAAACAGGTACTCTTGTCGTCAATTCCCATTCCCCTGATGGAGGATTGTTTGGATAGACTCTTGTAGATATTCCATCAAGATAAACATAGAAAGCGCTGTGGTCCTTGTCCGAAGCCTTTTCCTTTATGAGGCATTCATAGGTTCCTGCAGGAAATTTAACTTTCATTGTTGCCGACGATGAATCTTCAATAAGTCTGATGCAGAATTTTCCGCTTGCACTGTTGTCCTGAAGGACGGCGCTGTTGTGGAGGAACATCGTCTCGCATTCATATTTTATCCCGATTCCGCTGTATTCAACTACAGGAATCGTTTCCATTACAGGTGGAAGCACCTGCTGGTCTGTAACGATAAGGAAATCCTTCTTTTTATTTGTTTGGCATGAAGCAAAGGCAAGAAGGAGTGATGAAATGACTGCTGTATTTATTGCTGCTTTTAAGATCTTCATTTTTTTTCTCCATGTATAGTTTCCCTTTCATTATCGGAATAAGAGGGGCATAATTTATATATGGAGGCTCTAAAAATTGCAATTTTTAGAGATGCCCTATATTATTTTCCTGTTTCTATTTGTTCGGAATGTCAAAGCTTAGGGACTCTAGGTTTTGCCATGTTCTTGAGCATGTTCTGCAGAAGCTCATGTGCCATTTCTTCACTCACTTCCTTTGATGGTTCGTGGTATTCAACAAGATTTGAAGGAATCTCATCAAGAAATCTGCTTGGTTCGCAGTCTACGGTGCTTGCCATTCGTCTTCGTTGCCTGCATGCTGAAATAAGCAGTCTGTTCTGTGCACGGGTTACCGCAACATAGAACAATCTTCTTTCTTCCTCTACGGCTGCATCTCCGCCTTCTTCTACGGCATGGGCGTGGGGCATCAAACCTTCTTCGGCTCCTGCAATGAAAACAACAGGGAATTCAAGGCCTTTGCTTGCGTGGACTGTCATCAGGTTTACCTTTCCCTGGTTTTCTTCTTCGTCCATGTCGTCACGGCTTAAAAGGGTAATGCGGTTAAGGTATGCATAGAGGCTTGTGTCTTCGTAGTTCGGATTGTTTTCCCATTGCTCCATGCTCTTTATAAGGCTTTCTATGTTCATGTACTTGAATCGAGCGGCTTTTTCGCTTTTTGGATTTTCTGTAATGAGGAAATCAAAGTAATTTATCTCATCTACCATCTCACGGACCTTCTTGCTTAAGCCTTTTCCTCCGAGCATGGATTTGTTTTTTTCTATTATTTCGCTGAATTCCTTAAGGCTATCCAGAACATTGCCTGTGACAGGACATTCTTCAGGTGGACATGAAATGATTGCCTGAATGGAATCCCAAAGGGAATATTCCATGTTCTTTGCTACTGTGTTGATCTGCTCGATGGCGGCTCTTCCTATTCCTCGGCGGGGAGTGTTGAGAATTCTTATCAGATTGATGTCATCATCGTGGTTTGCAATGACACGAAGGTAGCTGATGATGTCCTTTATTTCCTTTCTCTCAAAGAAGCTTGTTCCGCCGCTGACGGTGTAGGGAATGTTGGCTTCGAGAAAGGCTTCTTCTATGGCACGGGTCTGGGTGTTGGCACGGATAAGGACTCCAAAATCCGCATAGTTTCTTTTTTCTTCTGCACAGATTCCCTGGATTCCTTCTGCGATGAAATCAGCTTCCGCCGCTTCATTTTCCGGCATGTAGATTTCTATTGGTTTTCCCGTTCCGTTGCCGCTCCAAAGTTCCTTGTCCTTGCGGTTTGTATTGTTCTTGATCACTCCGTTGGCAGCCGCAAGAATCGTTCCTGTTGAACGGTAATTCTGTTCAAGACGGATTTCCTGCACGTCAGGAAAGTCTGTCTCGAAGTTCACGATGTTCTGGTAGTCGGCTCCACGCCAGCTGTATATGCTCTGGTCGTCATCTCCTACGACTGCGACGTTCCTGTCAGCAAGAAGATGCATGAACTCATACTGCTGATGGCTTGTGTCCTGAAATTCATCGACCATAATGTATTTGAACCGTTCCCTGTAACGCTGCAGGATGTCTGGATGTTCCTTGAATAGTTTTATTGGCAGAACGATAAGGTCATCGAAGTCAACAGAATTGTACAGCTTAAGTCCTTCCTGATAGCCTTCGTAAAGCTCCCTGTACATGTCGTTTTCTCCGCACCATGTTTTTCTTCCTGTCTTTATGTCGCTGAAAAGGACGCTTATTTTGTACAGGTCAAGGGCGTCTGCTGTGAATTTAAGTTCCTGTCCCGTTTCCTTTATGAGGGCTTTTTTGTCGGTTTCGTCATATATGGAGAAATTAGGTCTATACCCAAGGGCTTCTATTTCCTGTCTTAAGATGCGTACACCAAAGGCGTGGAATGTACTGACAGTAAGGTTCTGTAGCTTTCTGTTTGTAAGGTCCTTGATGCGGTCTTCCATTTCCTTTGCAGCCTTGTTTGTAAAGGTTAGTGCAAGGATGGCGCTCTGAGGAATGCCTTTTTCAAGCATGTTTGCGATTCTATATGTGATTACGCGTGTCTTTCCTGAACCAGCTCCAGCGATGATCAGGATAGGTCCTTCAAGGGTTGTGACTGCGCGATATTGTTCAGGGTTCAATTTATCTTTTAATTCTTCTTCCAGTGACATAGGCGTATAATATAGTGTAATAATTCATAATTCACAATTCATAATTCATAATTCATAATTCATAATTCATAATTCATAATTCATAATTCATAATTCATAATTCATAATTGAAAACGAGTGTTTTCTTATGATATAATGTGTACATTGTTACTATTATATGGAGTTTGTATATGAATAATTCAGTTGCTGCATTCTTGGGCAGACACAATTTTCCTGTTCATCAGGATATCAACGGCGTTGTAAATGCCATGCTCTATGATTTTGACATGGGGCTTAAGGGTAAAAAAGTAGGTTCAGAAATGATCCGTACTTTTACAACTCCTCCTTCACAGGCAGCAGCAGGCAAGTCGGTAATCGTTATCGATGCAGGTGGAACCAATTTCCGCTCATGCCTTGTTTCTTTTGCCGCAGACGGAACTCCTACAATCACAGACCTTGAAAAAACAAAGATGCCTGGAATCGAAAGGGAACTTTCAAAAAAGGAATTCTTTGATCAGATTGCATCAAACCTTGAACACCTTAAGGGAAAGTCGGCAAACATCGGTTTCTGTTTCTCTTATCCTGTTACAATCCTTGAAGACGGAGACGGCGTTCTCATCAACTTTACAAAGGAAGTAAAGGCTCCTGAAGTTGAAGGCTGTACGATCGGAAAGGAACTTGCCGCAGCCCTCAAGGAACACGGCTGGAACGACAAGCTCAACATTACACTTCTTAACGATACAGTTTCTGCTTTGCTTGCAGGTGCCGCTAATCCAGATGAAGGCATGGAATATTCTTCATACATCGGCTTCATCCTTGGTACGGGCATGAACGGTGCCTACATCCAGAAGGAAGACGCAGCATATCCTGGACTCAAGAGACAGATCATCAACTGCGAATGCGGAAAGTTCAATCAGGTTGCAAGAAGCGATTTTGACTATGCGTTCGACAAGAAGTCTGACAAACCTGGCATGGGAATCATGGAAAAGCTTTGTTCTGGTGCATATCTTGGTCCTGTTGCATACGAAATGCTTGTAGCTGCAGGAAAGGAAAAGGTGTTCTCTGATGCTGTCTCTGCAAAATTTGCTTCCCTTGATGCCCTTACTACAATCGATGTTTCATGCTATCTTGTTGCTCCTCATTCAGCAAACAACAAGCTTGGTGCAATGATTTCGGACGGAACTGCAGAAGACCAGGAAATCCTCTTCCAGCTTATGGATGCCCTTGTTGAACGCTGTGCACGCATGGCAGCTTCAATTCTTGCAGCCTGTGCAATCAAGAGCGGTGAAGGAAAGGATGCCGCTAAGCCTGTATGCATGCTCTGCAACGGATCTACATTCTTCAAGCTTTACAAGGTTTACAGCCGCGTAAAAGCATATCTTGAAGATGTTCTTGTATGCCAGCGCGGAATCTACTTTGACATCATCGAGCGTGAAAACGACATCACCCTTGGAACAGCCATCGGTGGTCTCATTACAAGATAATTGTAATCTTTTACGATAAAAAACCGAAAATAGACTAAGAAAATAGTTTTATTTCAGGTGGGGTAGAAAGTGTCAGGTGCAAAAGTTTTAGGAAAATCAATCCTTCTCATAATTCTCATTGTGATTCTTGTTTTGTTTGGAATGCTCTGGTTTGACTATCTTGGCATCATCCATGCAAAAAAGACTTTTGCACCTCTTTTCAAGATGGTAGGACTTGCACCACAGACATCTATAACTGCTGGTAGTTCAAAACAGCTTGTAGAGGCTGATCTTGACAATGACCGTTTTGCAAAAAGGCTTGAAGCCCTTGAGATACGTGCAGAAGAGCTTTCAAAGCGTGAATCTGACGTACAGCTTGCGGAAGATGCCAATGCCCAGGTTGCCCTTGAACTTGAAGATAAAGAAAAAACTCTCATAGAACGTGAAAAAACATTTAATAATTTAGTTAAAAAGTACGATGATAGAAGTGTAAACATTGAGCAAATTGTTGCAAACCTTAACGGTATGCCACCTAAGAATGCTGTAGCGATTCTTGTAGCCATGGATGATCAGGACGTAATAGACGTTCTGCGCAAGGCTGATGAAGTTGCTGCTGCAAGCGGGGAGGCTTCAACAGTTGCTTACTGGCTGTCACTTATGCCTGGAGAAAGGGCTGCTGAGATTCAGCGCAAGATGGCCAATAAGCCGCTTTCTATCAACTAAAATCCGTTGAAAGGCTTGCAGTTGCTTCCTTGTTTATCTTTTGGAGGAACATATGCAGGCCTTGAACTTACAGCTTCTCGAAACACAGAACTCAAAGAATCAGCCAAAGAATTTCTCTTCATTAAAGAATGAACCAAAGCCAGGGGTTTCGTTCCGCGACATGATCAAACAGGTGTCAAGGAAGGATCCATCTCCTAAAACCACAGATATCAAGTACGAAATATCCTCAAAGGAAATTTCAGAACCACAGAATGTCGAAAACGCTGATCCAAGAAAGGATGTCCGTACTGTAGAAAATGAAAATCCAAAAAATAAGACCGTAAACAGTGATGCTGAAAAGCTTGCTGAAAAAGATGATTTTGAGGCTGCAGATAAGCTTGAGGTTGAAGCTTCTGAAACAGCGGTAAAAGCTGTTTCTGTTGAAATGATACCTTCGGATTTTACTGTAAAGAATGAAATCAATGGACAGCTTACATTCCTAGATAATGAGGTTTCTGAAGAAGAAATTCAGGTAAACGATTCTGAATTCTCATTCCTTAAGATGAAGGCTTCTTCAAATGATGATCCTCTTGCGATAATTGAAAATGCAATTGAATATGAAAGCAAGGATGATCTTGTAATAAATGCGCAGAATCTATCCCTTGAAAATCCTGAAAAATTCCTTGATGGACGGCAGATAGCAAATGAAAATTCTGAAGCTTCAGAAGTCAATGTCGCTGCTTTTGGTGATATCGGACAGCAGTTGGATGCTGTTGTGATGAACGAAAAGAAAGAAGAACCTGCCTTTAAGCTTGAGGTTGCAGATTCTGGTTCAGAAGTAAAGTCAGAAGCTACATCTCTTTTCAAGGATATCTTTACAGTGACAGACAACCGTAGCGTGGAAGATAAGATCGCTCAGTTTAAATCTATGGTCAATCAGAGCTCTGAAAATGCATCAGAAAACAATATAAACCTAGCGTTGAGTATGTCTGACAATGCAGCCCAGAACATTCTTTCTACAAATAATCAGACTGCGGGGGCTACAGGATCAACTTTCCAGGAAATGCTTACACAACAGGTACAGACTAATGTTCCAGATTTTGTTAAGGCAGGAAATATAGTTCTACGTGACAACAACCAGGGAACCGTAAACATGATTTTAAAGCCTGAATCTTTAGGAAATGTTAAGATTAATCTTCAGGTTACCGATAATGTCATCACAGGGCAGATAACTGTACATAGCAAAGAAGCTTTTGAAGCTTTCAAGCAGAACATGGATAGCTTGAGACAGGCATTCCAGGAAAGCGGTTTTGAGAATGCTGACTTGAATCTTAGTTTTGCAGACAATTCATCTTCTGGTGCTTTTGCACAACAGGGTGAAAGACATCAGAGCAGTGAACAGTTCTTTGGCAACAAGGCGTACAGCAACTATGCTGCCTCCGCTGATTCTGATGACTACGGCGTTGAATCGGTTTCTTATGAAACAGGTCTTGATAAGCAGGTTAGCATCGTAGCATAAAAGGGGATAAAAGTATGGAAGGAATTCATGAAGTTAGTTCAAAGTTGAATGCTCAGGAAATGGCAGCCCTCAACATGCAGGTTGATTCATTCAACAAGTCGCTTGTTGTGGAAGGCAGAAAGCCATCTCATGAACTTGGTAAGGATGACTTCCTTAAGCTTTTGATCACTCAGCTTTCACATCAGGATCCTACAAAGCCAACAGACAACACACAGATGATTGCTCAGATGGCTCAGTTCAGCTCCCTTGAACAGATGACAAACATGAATCAGGAGTTTGCAAAAATGAACCAGATGCTTGTTTCTGCACAGGGGGTTAATACAATCGGTAAAACTGTCGATATTGCTATCGGCGATACATCGACAACTGGTGTTGTAGAAGCGGTTACTTACGGACAGAACCCACAGGTTCGCGTTGGCAACATGTACTACGACATGAAGAAGATCACAGCCGTATACGGCAACTAAAATTGGTATTAAGCCTGCAGTTTGCAGACTGAATATATTGGGTAAATAAAAACAAAAAAATCAAAAGAGGGTATCTTTATGATGAGATCATTGTACGCAGGTGTTTCAGGTTTACAGAATCACCAGACAAGAATGGATGTTATTGGAAACAACATTTCCAACGTAAACACATACGGTTTTAAGAAAGGCCGTGCAACTTTCCAGGACATGATCAGCCAGCAGCTTAATGGTGCTGCTCGTCCAACAGAAGAAGTGGGTGGTGTTAACCCTAAGGAAGTTGGTCTTGGTATGAGTGTCGCAACTATCGACACAATCTTTACACAGGGAAATCTTCAGACAACTGGTAACGGAACTGACCTTGCTATTCAGGGTAACGGTTTCTTCGTTTTGAAAAACGGAGACCAGACATATTATACACGTGCAGGTGTTTTCGGTACAGATTCAAACGGAACACTCGTAAATCCTGCAAACGGAATGAGAGTACAGGGATGGATGGCAGAGGATGCAAATGGTCGTCAGATCGTAAGAACTTCTGCAACTCCTACAGACCTTGTGATTCCTGTAGGACAGAAGGATCCTCCAAAGGCAACAGAAAACGTCAAGTATTTCTGCAACCTTAACAAGAATACTCCAGAAATTCCTGAGAACCCAACAGCAGATCAGGTTCTCGAAGGAACATGGCAGACAGAAATCAACATCTACGACAGCTACGGTAACGCACATCAGGTTCAGATGAACTTTGCAAAGGTTCCTGGAAATCCTAACCAGTGGTCAGTTACAGTAAATGTAGATCCAGACAACGCTGAATTCACACAGACAAGAATCGGTTTCGGTGGAACAGACGGAATGGAAAACACATACATCCTTAACTTTGACAACACAGGCAAGCTTGCTTCTGTTACAGACAGCGCAGGAAACCAGTCAAATCCAGAAGGTGAAATCGTTCTCCAGGCTTCTTACACAGTAGCAGATTCAAATGCAGATGCTGATGGAAACCCATACCGCCAGACATTCAACCTTAACCTTGGAACAATCGGCAGCATGGAAAACACAATCACACAGGCTGCTTCTAAGTCTACAACAAAGGCTAATTTCCAGGACGGATACAAGCTCGGTTACCTTGACAACTTCAAGATTGATCAGAGCGGTGTAATCACAGGCGTTTACTCAAATGGTTCTGTACGCACAATCGGTCAGGTTGCAATGGCATCCTTCACAAACCAGGGTGGTCTTGAAAAGAAGGGTGACAATACATACGCAGAATCAATCAACTCTGGTATGGCAAATGTAGGCGAAAGCTCGACACAGGGTAAGGGTAAGATTATTGCCGGTACTCTCGAAATGTCAAACGTTGACCTTACAGAACAGCTTACAGACATGATTGTTACACAGCGTGGATTTGAATCAAACGCTAAGACAATCCAGACTGGAGACAGCCTCCTTGAGACAGTCCTCAGCCTCAAGCGCTAATAACGGCTAAACAATAGTATCAACTGTTTTTAGATATACCCAACCTTTGCGGCACAGATGAACCCTCGTTTGTGCCGCTTTTTTATATATGATGATATTTTTTGTATTGCAATAGGTCTAAATAAATCTTATAATGAATTACTTTATTTGAGGGGTGTTACCGATGATTTTTCCATTAGAAGAACTTTCAAAATTCAAGGGTGGAATGTATGGAATCACAGTGGCTGCAAGCCGCCGTGCCTTTCAGCTTGCTAACCTTGCAATGTATAATGATCCAGATATTTCCAGCATTGTTGATGAGAACGATGGTAAGGTTGTCAGCCTTGCTGCACGTCAGCTTTTTACTGGTGAAGTTCAGTACGCTATCGAAGAAAAGAAAAACTAACTTTCATGGCTGATTCTGCAAGAACTCCAGTTATCGTATTCTTTGCACCTACAGCCACAGGAAAGACTGCCTTGACTCTTGAGTTGTTTGGGAGGGGCAGTCTTTTTGATTTTAAAGACAAGGCAGAGATATTAAGCTGTGACAGCCAGGCAGTCTATAGATATTTTGACATCGGCACTGCAAAGCCTACTGCAGAAGAAAGGAACGCCGTTCCTTACCATTTGATTGATTTTGTGGAGCCAGACAGACAGTTTGGTCTCGGAGAATTCATGGAAATGGCAGATTCCCTTTGTCATGAAATATGGTCACGAAAGAAAGTTCCTGTTCTTTGCGGAGGAACAGGCTTTTATGCGCGAAACTTCATTCTTGGCTCTCCCAAAACTCCCGAAAGCGATGAAAATATCAGGCGGCAGATAAAAGAACGCCTTGCACAGGTCGGAAAAGAATCCCTTCATGCTGAACTCAAGGTCATAGATCCTGTCAGTGCTGGAAAAATCAATGTAAATGATGAATACAGGATATGCAGGGCTCTTGAGGTTTTCTACGCTTCAGGTAAGCCTTTAAGCTCCTTTGCTTTGCCAGAAGCTCCAAGAAAACAGTATGAATTCCTTACACTTATTTTCAACAGAGACAAGGAAGAACTTTATGATAGAATCGACCGTCGTGTTGATAGAATGTTTGATGAAGGGTTGGCTGAAGAAATCGAGCGTCTGAAATCCATGGGGTATGCAAAGGATACTCCTGCCATGAAGGCAATAGGCTACAGTGAATTTTTTGTTGAAGGTCTTTCAATCGATCAGATAAAGGAAAAGATAAAAAATGACAGCCATCATTATGCAAAGAAGCAATATACCTTCATGCGTGGAATACCAGGAGCTGTGACAGTTGACGCTGACGATGTTGAAACCGTAGTAGCCCTGGTGGGAAAATTCATCAGCTCAGTGTTATGATGAATTCCGTACCTTTTTTGAGTTCTGACTTGATGTCTATTTTCCAACCGTGGCTGTCGATGATGGTTTTTACTACGGCGAGTCCAATGCCCATTCCATCCTCTCGTCTTGAGTTTGTTCCTCTGTAAAAAAGTTCAAATACTTTCTGCTGGTCTTTTTTTGCAATTCCGCTGCCTGTGTCCTTTATTGTTACTACAGGATGACCTTCCTTGTTCAAATAAGAATTAAGCGATATGGAATCTCCTTCCTTTGTGTAGCGAAGAGCATTTGTAAACAGGTTTTCTATTACGCGCTGAAGGAGATTCGTGTCCATCTTTACCTTGATGTGCTCAGGTATGTCTAGATTTCCAGAAACCTGTCTTCTGTACATGTCTGCGGCGCACCGCATGTTGCATAGATATGTTTCAAGCACTGGTTTCAGTTCAATTAATTCGAGCTTCTGCTTCCAGTCCGAGTTGTTCAGCTTAACGTAATTGATAAGATCATTGATCATTTCCTCAAGGCGGACTGCATTCTGGTTTATGAGGCATGCAGATTTTGTAAGATCCTTTCCTGTGATTACTCCGTCCTCAATGGCTTCAGAATATCCCTTTATTAGGGCAACTGGGGTCCTTAAATCGTGGCTTATTCCCATGATGAATCTGGTTCTTCGTTCCTTGCTTTCCTTGAGGGAAATCCTCATTTTTTCCAGGTTCTCTGCCAGACCTGAAATTTCCTCTGCCTCCGACTTCTTTAAGGATGTGTCTACAGGAGTTTCCATGTCTCCGCTGATGATGTTTTCAGTTGCGAATTTCAACCTGATCACCGAGTTTGATATGGTCCTTATGACTTGGATTCCAAATACGATGAATATGATTTCCATCGTGACTATCAAAAAATAGAACGGAATCATGAATCTTGATTTTACAAGCCTGCTTTTTGGTCTTGAATTGATGTTTCGGCGGGTTATGATGAATCCGCTGTTGTTCATTATGTCTTTCCCCATGTTGATTTTAGCCTGGTCCGTAAGGTAAAGCTCGTCGTCAACTATGTAGAAGGACTGGATCTGATAGTTGTAGCTTGAAAACGTGTCCCTCATATATGGAAAGAACTCTTCAAGTGTCACCTCATTTCCCTTTGGAAAATCTGGGAAAGTTGAGAACAGGATTTTTTTATGGTGCACCAGTAATATCTCAACGTCGTGGGGAGTGGTGCTAATGTATTCCTGTATCTGATTCCAGTTGTGGGTGGATAAAGTGTTTGGATTCTTCTGTCTTTCATCCAGATACCTTTTCATCAGCGTTGAATCCGATGAATGGATGTAGACAAACATAGGAACGAGAAGGATGCAGGCAAAAGGCAGCAGCAGGACGGTGATTATGAGCAGGGAAATCTGTTTTTTTATCTGCATCTTTTATGTCTCGTTCAAGATGGAACTTCTATGCGTTGAATTTGTAACCCATGCCGAACATTGTGACGATGTGTTTTGGCATTGATGGGTCGTCTTCTATCTTTTTACGGAGCCTCTGGATGTAGACACCGACTGCAGTCATGTCGCCAAACTGGGATTTCCATACAGCGTTGTATATCTGCTCTGGAGTAATAGGCTTTTCACTGTTGCGTGCAAGGTATTCGAGGACCTCGTACTCCTTTGCGGAAAGGGCGATCTTTTCAGATCCTCTCTTAAGGACGCAGCTGTTGCAGAATAGGGTATATGGACCAAATTTGATTGTTTCTTCCACGGATGCTTCGGTAGCGCTGAGACGTGCAAGTCTAGCCTGTACCTTGGCGACCAGAACCTTAGGACTGAAAGGCTTTGTGACAAATTCATCGGCTCCAAGGCCAAGTCCTTCTATGATATCATCGTCGGCATCTCTTGCAGATACGATCATGACAGGAATTGTAGGCTTGTATTCGCTTCTGAATTTCTTAAGGAATTCGAAGCCGCTCATCCCAGGAAGATTGAGGTCAAGGAGCACAAGGTCAGGGATATATCCTTCCTGCATCTTTACGAGCGCATCCTCGGCTTTTTCAAAGGCTGTCGTTTCATATCCTGCATTTGTCATATACAGGCAAATAAGCTGTGACATGTCTGGGAGATCTTCAATTACAAGTATCTGTGTTTTCATGAAAATAACTTTAAATTCAAAGTCCCATATTTGCAATAGAAATTCTGGTCTTTGTTATATTTATAACAAAAAATTTGTTAAAAGAAGAAGTTTGAAGGTACAATTTACCGCTTGTATTTAAGATAGTACTGAATTTATCCGACAATATACTTGACGATTCGGTGTTTACAGTTCATTATTGTAGAACTATGATTGAAGTCACTCGTTTGAATGGGAAAAAGTACTGGATTAATCCTCATCAGGTTGAATCTATGGAAGAAAACCCAGATCTTACGATTACTCTTCTGTCAGGAAAAAAAGTTGTAGTTCACGAAACTCCTGAAGAAATCATTGAAAGAATCGTATCCTACAGAAAAAAAATAGGCATGCAGGAACTTTAGCTTCCATAAGAAGACTGGACCGTTTCTGTTTGTTTTGGGAGGAATCTAAATGGATTTGGCGACAATAATTGGTTTCATTGGTGGTATTGCCATGGTTTTGCTTGGTGTTTTCTCATCAGGTTCTTCTGTCGGTGGTATTATTGATATTCCGTCTGTTATCATCGTTATCGGTGGTTCCTACATGGCTTTGTTCATTTCATCTCCTTTGAACATGGTTATCGGAATCTGGGGAATCATTGGTCGAACAATGAAGGTCTTTGATTACGGTGAAAAGAATATTGTCCAGAACCTTGTCTCCCTTGCGGAAAAGGCTCGTCGTGAAGGTATCCTTGCCCTTGAAGAAGGTCTTGATGATCTTGATGATCCGTTCTTGAAGGAAGGTCTTCGTCTCATGGTCGACGGTAATGATGCTTCCGCAATCCGCGCAATCCTTGAAAATGAAATGGCACAGACTGAAGCCCGTCATATGCAGTGGGCAGGTATCCTTAATCAGTGGGCAGGTTACGCTCCAGGTTGGGGTATGCTTGGTACAGTTATCGGTCTTATCGGTATGTTGAACAACCTTGAAGACAAGTCATCCCTTGGTCCTAACATGGCCGTTGCCTTGATTACAACACTTTATGGATCCATGCTTGCCAACTGGCTCTTCGGACCTCTTGCTACAAAGCTTCTTGCACAGAACAGCCGCGAAATGAATTCAAAGGAAATGGTTCTTGAAGGAATCCTTTCGATCCAGGCGGGTGACAACCCTCGTGTTCTTGGACAGAAGCTCCTTACATACCTTGATCCAAAATCACGCAAGGCTATTGAAGCTGACATTCTTAAGGACTAATTATGGCAAAAGAAAAGAAAGAACCGGAGAAGCCAAGTACCGCGTGGCAAGGTACATACGGAGACATGATCACACTCATGCTCTGCTTCTTCGTTATGCTCTATGACCCATCGGAATCTGATGCGGTCCAGATGGCTGCACTGTCTGCTTCTCTTTCAAACAATAATCCAGGTGGTGGAATTTCTGTCAGCCCTGGTAGCCTTGCAGACCTTGGTAATGTCGTAAGCGCTCTTCCTTCAATGGAGAAGGGAAAGGCCCTTGGACCTGCCATGAAGAAGGCCATTTCAAGTTTTGCTCCAGAAGTTAAGTCAAACAAGATAACCATCACAAGCGATGAGCGTGGTATCATCATTTCCCTTGCTTCCGATTCGTTCTTTGAGGAAGGAAGTGCAGATTTGAACATCGAGGAATCACGCGAGACTTTGCTCAGGCTTTCAAAGTTCTTTGAAGCTCCAGAGGTTGCGGGTCGCAGATGGCGTATTGAAGGACATACTGACATCAGACCTGTCGTCAGCGGTGGGGTTTTCCCAAGCAACTGGGAACTGTCCGCTGCTCGAGCTGCAAATGTACTTCATTATCTTGCTGATTTTGGCGTGGATGAAAAGCAGTTCTCCATTGCAGGTTACGCGGATACAAGACCTAAGTACAGCAATGACACTGCTGAAGGACGTGCTGGAAACAGAAGGGTTGACGTCATAATTCTTGATGACGGACATTTTTAATTTTCTCGAGTTCAAGGGATCGTTAAAAATAAAAAAATACTAAGAAATATTTTTCATTTACCGATATAAAAAGTGAGTGAATATTTATAAATTCGGGAGGATGTTATGGCAGACGAAGACAACGCAAACGACCTTGGTGACGGTCTCGAAGGTGACGCACCAGCAGGTAAGAAGGGCGGTGTAAAGGGTGCATTCCCACAGTTGCTCAAGATGATTCTTATTGGTGTTGCTGCTGTAATTTTCATTGTTACAATCGTAGTAGTTACAACTGCAATCCTTAATAAAGGTGGAAGCAAGCAGACTTCCATTCCAGTGAGCGAAGAATACACAGTTAAGCGTGAATCCTATGACTGGTATACTTCCCTCGATCAGATCAGAACTTCAACAAGTGACCCAGTGCCAGCAAGCGTAAGCGTTACTATTGCCCTCGGTTACAAGAAGGATGACAAGACAGCTTCTTCTGAAATCACAGAAAGACGCATCGAAATCATCGACTTCCTTCGCCGTTTCTTCTCGGAACAGACTGTTGAAGATCTCAAGCCTCAGAACGAGGAGCTGCTTAGACAGCAGATTCGCGATCAGATCAACGATGATATCTTGAGCAACTCAAGAATCCGTGATGTTCGCTTTACAGGAAAAGACGTAGTTCAGCAGTAACGCTGATTTTTAAGGTGGGATAAGACATGAATGAAGTTCTGTCACAGGATGAAATTGACCAGCTCCTCCAGGCTATAAGCACAGGCGAAAGCGAAGCCGATGAGTTCAAGCCAGTCACCGACACCCGACGCATTAAGATTTATGACTTCCGCAGACCGGACAAGTTCTCTAAGGAACAGATTCGTACAGTTTCCAACATGCATGAATCTTTTGCCCGTCTTACGACAACAAGCCTTTCAGCACAGCTTCGTACCTTGGTTCATGTTCATGTAGCCTCTGTTGACCAGCTTACATATGAGGAATTCATTCGTTCCATTCCAACACCGACAACACTTGCTGTCATCAACATGGACCCTTTGAAGGGCAATGCTGTTCTTGAAATCGCTCCAGAAATCACCTTCATCATCATCGACCGCCTATTTGGAGGAAAGGGTGATACAGGTGGAAAGGTTAACCGTGACCTTACGGATATCGAGCAGTCGGTTATGGAAGGCATCATTGTTCGTATCCTTGCCAACATGCGCGAGGCATGGACACAGGTAATCGACCTTCGTCCTCGTCTGCAGCAGATTGAAACAAACCCTCAGTTTGCTCAGATCGTTCCACCGAACGAAATGGTTATCCTTATTACACTTGAAGTTAAAATTGGTGAAGAAGCAGGTATGATGAATATCTGTATTCCATATATTACTATTGAGCCGATTGTTTCAAAGCTTTCATCATCATTCTGGTTCTCTTCTGTTCGCAGAAGCTCAACCACACAGTACCTTGGTACACTCAAGGAAAAGCTTTCTGATGTTGAAATGGAGCTTGTTGCTGATATCGGTTCAATCAATGTTCCAATCAGGGATGTCCTCAACCTTAGATGCGGTGATGTTGTAAGGTTGAATACGATCAAGGTCGGCGAGCCGCTGACTTTAAGCGTTGGCAGCCAGAAGAAATTCTACTGTCAGGCTGGTAATGTAGGTAAAAAAATAGCTGTTCAGATCATCGGTAAGATTGATGAGCAGGATACAGAAGAATTTGAAGAATTAACCCCGGAAGGAGATGATAACCTATGAGCGAAGGTTCTATATCACAGGAAGAAATTGACGCACTTTTGTCTGGCGTAGACGTAGGTGGTATTGGTTCAGGCGGTTCTTTTTCATCCGGACCTGAAGTTAGCATTGATGTTCCAACTTTGCAGAATTTTGCAAATGGAATGACAGATAAACTTGCTGAAGTAATCAAGAACATGACACAGCAGGAAATTTCTTGCGGAGCACCGACAGTCGAAACTGCTGGCCGTGATCAGCTCCTTGCAAAGGTTCCTGAAGTTGTCATCGCTGTCATGGCAGATTACAATGCTGGTCTTGGTGGAGATCACCTTTTCCTCATGTCTTCCGAAATGGCAACAAAGCTTGTTGGCTTCATCAACCAGGAAGAAAACCCAGCTCTTGATGACATGGGACTATCTGTAATCTCAGAAGTAGTTTCTGCTTTCTCTGGTTCAGAAATCACAGAACTCAGCAAATCTGGTAAACTTCCAGGACTTGCAACAAATCCTCCTGAGGCTGTAAATCAGCCAAAGGCTATGATCAGAATGCCACAGGGCACGTTTGCTCTCTTTACATATCCAGTTACCATGGCTGGTGAAAGCTATACAATCTGGGAGGCTGTTTCTGGACCTGTTGCCGACGGTATGGCAAAGGCTCTTGGTGGTGGCGTTCAGGCTGCGGCTCCAGCAATGGATCTTGGTGGAATGAACGCAGCTCCAGCAATGGCACAGCCTCAGATGCAGATGGGTGGAATGGGTATGGCTCAGCCACAGATGATGGGGGGTATGGGTATGGCTCAGCCACAGATGCAGATGGGCATGCAGCAACCAATGGGAGGCGCTATGATGGGCGGAATGGGTATGGCTCAGCCACAGATGATGGGTGGAATGCCAATGCAGACACCTCCAAATGTTCAGTCTTTGCAGTTCCCTAACTTTGTTCAGGGAATCTCTTCTGCAGAACAGGGAAACACCAGTCTTATCATGGATGTTTTCATGGAAATGACTGTAGAGCTGGGTCGCACAAAGAAAACTATCAAGGACATTCTTGGACTTGGTGAAGGTACAATCATCGAGCTTGATAAGCTTGCTGGTGAACCAGTTGATATCCTTGTCAACCACAAGCCGATAGCAAAGGGTGAAGTTGTAGTTATCGATGAAAACTTCGGTGTTCGTGTTACAGAAATCCTTCCGTCACTTGAACACGTTGCATCTTCAATGTAATATTAAAGGGCTCGCTGATGATGTCAGTTGAGCCCAAATTTTTATGGATTTGATATGGGGATAGCGGGTCCATAAAAAACTAGCTAATTTCAGCAGATGGGTGGGAAAATGAATTACTCAAAAGTAAGGTTTACAGCGGTTTTTGCTGTCTTCATGCTTTGTGCAGGATTGCTTTTTGCACAGAATGCTTCTTCAGATACAGTTCAAGACACACAGAATTTATCACAGTCTCAGATAGAGGAATCCCAGTTCACCTTTGACGGTAACCTTGATGGTCCTGCTGCTTCTGCTCCTAGGCCTGTCAGCGGATTCTGGGCTTTTGTAAGGATGATCCTTGTTCTTGGTCTGGTTGTTGCTGTAATCTATTTCATATTTCGGCTTATGAAAAAGACCATAGAGCCTGGTGCAGATAATGATCCTTTCCTCAGAAAGGTTGCAGGAATAACCCTTGGCCCTGGTAAATCTGTGCAGATAGTCACCCTTATAGACAAATGCTATATCCTTGGTGTTTCAGATGATTCAGTCAATCTCATTGCAGAAGTTGATGACAAGGAATTGATCAACGCAATGAACCTTCATTCCGACAAGACGACAAACCAGTTCAAGGCAAAGAATTTTGCTGAAGTTCTTGAAATGTTCATGCCACGAAAAGACAACGGCAATTCTGCGCCTGGTGCTCAGGAAAGGACTGCGGCAGGTAAAGTTTTCGATACATCTACTCAGGATCTTATCAATTCCTTGAGAAGAAAAAGAATTGCTGATGATGAATCGGACAATGGTAGTGGAGAAGAACAATGAGAAAAAAAATCCTTAGAGCAGTAATAGCAGCTTTAATTTCCCTTGCATGTGCATTTCCGTTGTCTTCTCAAAGTTCATTTCCTCAGGGGAGCACAAGAGGTAATACTGAACTTGGACATAATGTTACTGGCATAGATTTTCCTAACATCACCTTGAGCGCAACTTCTCCTAGAAACGGTTCCCAGGTAGCATTCAGTGTCCAGCTTCTGCTATTCCTTACTTTGCTGACACTTGCTCCTACATTCTTCATCCTTGCAACCTGTTTCCTGAGATTCTCCATTGTCCTTGATTTTATTAAGAGGGCACTGTCACTTCAGCAGGTTCCTCCAACGGCAGTCCTTAACGGCATTGCGCTTTTCATGACTTTGTTCTGCATGTGGCCTACCTTCAGGACTGTCTACGATGATGCCTTCAAGCCTTTGTCTGATAATGAAATCACCCTTCAGGAAGCCTATACGAAGGCTGAAGCCCCAATAAGGCTTTTCATGGCAAAGCAGATGAACGGGGATACTTCATCCCTCAGGACCTTCATGAAGCTCTACAACAGAATGATCACCCAGAATGATCAGAGTGGAGTTGACAACCGACCTAGGGATCTTTCTGACATTCCAACATTCGTTCTTGTTCCGGCCTATATCCTCCACGAACTTACGGTTGCATTTAAAATCGGCGTCTTGCTATACATTCCTTTCATCGTAATAGACATGGTGGTTGCAAGTATCCTTATGAGCATGGGTATGATGATGCTGCCTCCAGTGCAGATTTCCATGCCTTTCAAGCTAATGCTTTTTGTCCTTGTGGATGGCTGGAACCTTCTTACCCAGCAACTGTTCCTCAGCGTGATTAAATAGGGGTAGCGTATGAATATTCTTGATATACAGTTCCTTATGCAGTCTGGTGTCTTCCAGGTTTTCAAGATGTGTGCGCCGATTCTCGGTTCTGCACTTATCGTTGGCCTTGTCGTCGCAATCCTTCAGGCAACAACTTCAATCCAGGAGCAGACACTTACTTTTCTCCCTAAGTTTCTTACGATTCTTTTAGTCATTGCTCTTCTTGGAGGATGGATGTTCAGCTCGACCGCAGCATATTTCAAGAGAATCCTTGAACTCATTCCAGCCTTCGCAAAATAGATTGACGGTGTGACCTGATGCTTGAGCAGATTGTTTTTAATGCACCGATATTTCTTCTCGTCCTATTCAGGTGCTTTACAACCATGATGACTCTTCCTTTGCTTTCTTCCAAGACTGTTCCAAGAATGGCAAAGATTGCTCTTGCACTATATATGGCATATTTCATATTCCCGACCGTTAGTCAGTCAGGATCGCCCTATGGTGACTATCGTTCGTATGTCTCACCTGAAGGCAATTTCAACCTCGAATACATATTTCTTCTGGTTGGAGAAGGCATGATAGGAATAATCCTTGGATTCTACATTCAGATCATTTTTGCGGCCTTTTCTACGGCTGGTCAGTTCTTTGCTTTCCAGATGGGGCTCAGCGCCAGTGAAGTCTACGATTCCTTGAGTCAGGTAGAAAATCCTCTTATGGGACAATTCTTCAATTTTCTTGCCATGATTGTTTTCCTTCAGCACCATTGGTTTCAGACCATGTTCTGTGAGGGACTTGCGGCAAGCTTCAAGGCAATGAATGCTTTTTCCATCGTCAACAACACCGACTTCTTTGCCAGATTCATGATGACCTCACTTTCAATGCTTTTTAAGGATGCACTCATAATCGCACTGCCTATCATGGGCTCCCTTTTCCTCATAAACGTTACCATGGGTATTTTCACCAAGGCTGCTCCACAGATGAACCTTCTTTCAGAAGGATTTCCGATTCTTATGCTGGTTTCGTTTTTCCTCATAGCGGTTCTTGTTCCTCATTTCTGCCAGTTCTTTGAAGAAAGCATCTACGGCGGTTTCAAGGAGATTCAGTCCATGTTAACCAAGCTTTCTGGAGGTATTACTAGATGAGTCAGATAGATCTCCAGTGGTTTGGTCCTGAGGAAGAAGGCAAGACAGAAGAAGCAACACAATCAAAACTTCGCAAGGCAAGGGAAGAAGGCCGCGTTGCAAAAAGCCAGGAGCTTAACGGTTCAATTGTCCTTCTTTTTGTAAGCATTGGACTGGTTTTTCTGGGTCCATGGATTTACAGAAAGCTCATCGGTATGATGATCTTCTATTTCAACAATGTTGCTTTTTCTGATCTGATGGACAGCAAATTCTTCCATCTTTTTGTTGTTACCCTGTTGCCTATAGTGATTGTCCTTTGTGCCATTGGTGTGGTTGCCGCGGTCATAGTGAACCTTGTCCAGAACAAGGGATATTTTTTTACCACAAAGCCTATCGAGATGAAATTCTCCAAGATCGTTCCAAAATTCGGAGAATATTTCAGAAGAAACCTTGGCTCTGTGCTTGGGCTTTTCAACATACTTAAGTCCATCCTTAAGCTTGTGATCATCGGCAGTGTTGCCTATGTTCAGATTAAGGCCGACCTTCCTACGACCATGGATTTCCTTCATACAGGCGGTGTCTATATGGCTGTTGTGACCATCGCAAAAATGGTTGCGAAGCTTCTTATCACCTGTGCGGTCCTTCTTGTGGTCATAGGCGTAATAGACTATGTCATGCAGCGCAGAGAATTCCTTCAGCAGAACAAGATGACCAAACAGGAAGTCAAGGAAGAATTCAAGGAGGCTGAAGGAGATCCTGAGGTCAAAGGAAGGCTTGAGCAGGCTCAGAAGGATCTTCTCAAGGCCAACATGCCTAAGGCTGTCCGTGAATCCGATGTAGTAATCACGAACCCGACCCACTTTGCCGTTGCCTTAAAATGGGATAGTGAAACCCAGTCCGCACCTATGATCAATGCAAAAGGTGTCGATGAAACCGCCCAGCGAATCAAGGATATAGCAAAGGAGAATGATGTTCCGATAGTGGAAAACAGGCCTCTTGCCCGTGATCTTTATGATAAATTCGATGTTGGAACCATCGTTCCTGATTTTTATCTGCGCATGATCGCCGATATCTATGCCCACATCGGTTACATGGAAAAGGAAAGAAACAGGTTCTAGTGAAAGGAAAATGGATCTGTCGTGGGGGTAAGGAGTCTTTCTTGAGCTGTGGGCCAACAATATCTTACTAACTAGCGTTAGGTAGCCTTCGACACTAAAAATTTTCTAAAATTTCTACATATAGTGTTTCAAAAATTTCAAACCTATTGTACAATAATAGAACTATAAATTTCTCTTTTTTGTTCAGAAGAAGCTTTGTAAGTTAAGGGTGGGGACTCAATGCCGGAAAAGCAGAATACTGGTAGATCTATTGTTAATATCATTGGCGAGAATTTTGTTGCCGTCATAATCATTCTTATTGCCTTTTTAATATTCCTTCCGCTTGGTAAGGTTGCAGTCGATATTGCCATGGCTATCAATCTTGCCATGGCTTTCATCATTCTTCTTTCTGTTACTTATCTTACGAGACCTGCGGATTTTACCACGTTCCCAAGACTTGTTCTTCTTATGACTCTTTTTGGTGCTGCCATCAATGTGTCATCCACAAGATTGATCCTTACCAATCCTGTTTCTGGTTCTGGCCATCTTTCCGGTCAAAGTGAACTGGTTCAGGCCTTTGCAAAGATTGTGGCTGGGAACAATACCATTGTCGGTTTTTTCATCTTCATAATCATAACGGTCCTTCAGGTCATAGTCATCACGAAAGGTGCTGACCGTGTATCTGAAGTATCTGCTCGTTTTACCTTGGACAGCATGAACAACAAGATGTTCAACATTCAGAACCAGGTCAATTCCGGTGCTTTGACAGAAGATGAAGGCAATCTAAAGATAAAGAGGCTTGGTCAGGAAATCGGCTTCTTCTCGACTATGGATGGTGCTTCCAAGTTTGTAAGCGGAAACGTTAAATTTGGTATTTTTGTAACCTTTGCAAACATCATCGGTGGAGTCATTTCCGGCATGGTCAAATACAACCTGGGTATCGGGGAGGCTTTTACTACCTATTCAACGCTTACTATTGGTGACGGTCTTATGTCTCAGGTTCCGGCGCTCCTGGTTTCCTTTGCCACAGGTATGCTTATTACCGGTACTGAGGAAGAAGAGCTTCTTTCTGAACGCTTCAGGAATGAGCTCAGCCTTAACGGTGCCATTTACATTGTCGTCGGAGTCGCTTTCATTCTTCTTGGCCTTGCATTCCATAACGGATCAAGCTTTATTCTTGTTCCTGTGGGTGGTCTTCTTGTTTTTGTCGGCTTCAATCTTACGAGGGCTAAGAAAGCAAAGGAAGAGGCTGCCCTAATTCAGTCTCAACAGGCTCAGAGCGCCCCGCAAAAGGGAGAAGGCGGTTCTGAAGGGGAAATATCTCCTGTCGCCAAGCTTGATGATCTTTCTCTTGAAATCGGTTATGCACTTATTCCTCTTGTCGACAATGAAAAGGGAGCGGAACTCATGTCCCGTGTTAAGAGGATACGCCATGAATGTGCCCTTGATCTTGGACTTGTGATTCCTCCTATCCATATCATGGACCAGATGGCGCTTCAGCCTGAGGAATATTCATTTAAAATCCGTGGAATCGAAGTGGGCAAGGGCAAGCTCAAGATGAACCATTTCATGTGCCTAAATACAGGTGGTGTTCCTAAGGACCGTGAAATGGTCGGAGAAAAGACAAAGGATCCTGCCTTCGGAATGGATGCAATCTGGCTTCCTGAATCAAAGAGCCTTGAGGCGGAAAAGGCCGGATATGCCATCATCGATGCTCCTACAATCATTGCAACGCATCTTACGGAGCTTATTCGTGGTAATGCAGCAAAGATTCTTAGCCGTCAGAGTGTTAGCGCCATTCTTGAGGAAATCAAGAAGCAGAATAATGTTGTCGTTGATGAAGTTACGACAGGTCCTGAAAAATTCACTTACGGTGATATTGAGGCAGTCCTCAGAAATCTTCTTAGTGAACGGGTCAGCATCCGCAATATGGTCACTATTCTTGAGACCTTGGGTGATTATGGAAAAATCACCCGTAATCCATGGGAACTTACGGAAAAGGTCCGCGAGGCCCTTGGATCTCAGATATGCCAGCAGTTTGTTGACGAGAACAAGGTTCTTCGTGGCTTGAGCATTTCCCAGCCTTTGTGTCAGAAGATCCTTGAGCATGCCGCTACTCCTCTTGGCGGTGCTCCTATGGTTGTCTTTGAACTTGATGACGGAAGGAATTTCATAAGCGCCGTAAGCAGTGCTTTTGCCCAGATGAGGGAAAAATATCCTGGAGTTCCACCTATCATCATCTGTCCTACGGAAGTGCGACGTCTTGTAAAGTCAGCGACAGAAAGGGAAATCCCAGGTCTAATAGTCCTTTCTTTCTCGGAAATCGTAAATGCGGGTACAAACATCCAGACGGAAATTATTGGAGAAATAAATGTATAACGAAGCAGTAAAAAACGATGAGATACTGCACGTGACTGGTGCAAACAGGCAGGAATGTCTATCCAAAATCAGGGATATGCATGGGACGGGCTTCCGTGTCCTTGGAGTTGAAAGAAAGCTGAAGCCTGGTTTCTTTGGCTTTTTTCAGAAGGATTTTCTTGACGTCACCTACCAGGTTGTCAGCAATCCTTCAAAACCTGTTGTTCCTGAAATGCAGGGCAGGTTTGGATCCTTTGGTACTATGCCCCAGCCTGTGATTCCTCCAAGAGGAAATCCTTCCGTCGACCCAGAATTCATTGAAAAGAGGGATGTTCTGCTCAAGAATTCTGGCACCAACATTACTAATACTCTTCAGATCGCCCAGATGACTAAATTTCTTGAGGAGTGGAAGGAGACCATGTCCGACCAGATGGCGGCGGTCCTTCAGGCGACATCGACGGAAAACGAGCATAAATCAATTTCCATGATCCGTGATCTTCTTGAAGACAACGGTTTTTCCAAATCCTATAGAAATGACATATGCAAAAGGATGAAGAGCGATTTTTCCCTTGAAGAATTGGACGATTATGATTTCGTCCAGCAGAGGGTCGTAGAGTGGATTGCGGAAAGCATTCCTGTGGCTCCTGTTGAGTCTGAAGGTCAGCCAAAGGTCATCATCCTTGTAGGTCCAACTGGCGTTGGAAAGACCACGACACTTGCCAAGATGGGGGCCCATATTGCGGTTGATTTCAAGAACAACAAGGAAAAATACACCTTTGCGCCAAGAATCCGTATGATTACGACTGACACAATGCGTGTCGCCGCCGCAGAGCAGCTTAAAAGATGGGCTGAGATCATAAATGTAGAGGTGGACAAGGCTGAGGATTCTACGAGGATAAAGGAGCTTTTTGAAAGCTACGCTTCGAATTCAGACTACATCTTCATAGATACTTCTGGATATAGCCCAAACGACTATCACAATATTGCTAACATGCACACCATACTTGATGTCAAGAACATGAACGAAAGCGTCTATCTTACGGTTACCGCAGGTGTGAGCGTCGAGGATTTCGAGAACATCATCCGTAACTTTGAATCCTTCAATTTCAAGAGCATTATCATAACAAAGTGCGATGAGACCCAGACTTTCGGCAGGGTAATAAGTGTTCTTTCCGAAAGGAAAAAGCCTGTTTCGTGGATAACTACAGGACAGGAGGTTCTTTATACAATTCAGCGTGCTGATCCTATGTGGTTTGTTTCCCGCCTCAAGGGATTCAAATTTAACGAGAAAGATGTTGAAAAACGTATTGGAAATGCCGATAAGAAAGATAGCGGCTTCAATATCTAGGGAGAATTTCAATGGAAGATCAGGCAAAAGAACTTCGCAATATAATGGGTGAGAGCAATTTCGGCAAGGCTGGAAAGGATCATAAGACAAGGATCATTGCCATCACGAGTGGAAAAGGCGGTGTAGGAAAGACGAATATCGCCGTAAATACGGCTATTGCCTATGCCCAGCTTGGAAAGAAGGTTATCCTGATTGATGGTGACCTTGGCATGGCAAACGTCAATGTCCTTTTGAGCGTTGTTCCACAGTACAACCTTATGCATGTGCTTAACCACAAGAAGACTATGAAGGATATCATCATTGATACTGAATTCGGCTTTAAGTTCATTGCAGGTGCCAATGGTTTTGCTAAGATCGCAAATCTTTCAAATGATGAACTGGACTATTTTGCCAATGAATTCGCTTCCCTTGGAAACGCCGACATCATCATCATCGATACAGGTGCTGGTATCTCGAACAATGTCCTTCAGTTCCTGGCCGCCTCCGATGAAGTTTACGTAATCACTACGCCAGAGCCGACCGCCATTACGGATGCATACGGTATCATCAAGATCATCACCACTGAATTCTCTGACCAGAGACCGATAAACCTTAAGCTTCTCGTAAACCGTGTCCATTCAGCTGACGAAGGAAAGAGGATTTCTGACCTTATCATCAATATCGTAGGTCAGTTCCTCAACTATAAGGTTGAATATATCGGATTTGTCTATGATGACCCTGTTGTCCAGGCTAGTGTCATCCGCCAGAAGCCATTCATGGCCATCAGTCCTACTTCGAAGCCAGCCGTGTGCCTTAAGCATATTGTCGGTAGGATTGAGAAGACCGAGGTTCCGACAGATGCTGGTGTATCTAACTTCCTTAAGAAGTTCATCGGAAAGAAGAAATAAATCGTGGTTTTATCAGGTCAGAGAGATTGACGCCAGGCTTCCTGCGTGGACTGTCGATCGTGGCTTTCATACAGAGGGATGTCCATTGTGGATGTCCCTTTTTTTATTCGCCGTTGGAAAGTTTTTCTCGATGGATAAAGTGATTGGACGTAGGCTTTTTTTGGGGTAAGCGAGCTTTCGTGCTGTACTTTTGCCTTATGATTTAAGTTTTTCATTGACCACATCGGATTTTTGCCCTAAAATATAGTGATTATATCTGTGGGAGGATGCACTTGTTCAAGGTAAAAAATATTGCTACTGCGGCGATCTGCGGTTTTGTGCTTTCTTTCCTTATCAGTATTATTTCAACACATAAAGCTGGTGTCTCGTTGCTGCGTGGGGTGATATTTGCCCTTGTGTTTGCCGCCCTTGCTTTTGCCATAGATTTTTTGAATTCAAGGTTTCTTGATGTAGACGGCGGTATTGGAGTTGATTCAGGGGATGATGTTTCAAGAAAAGCTTCAGCTGGAGCAGGGACAGGCTCTGGTTCGATTGTAAACATAACCATAGATGATGAGAACCTTACAGAAGATGATCAGGCTCCCGCCTTTGATGTTTCATCTGGTAGACAGGTTTTCTCTTACAGGCCTGAATCCAGACCTCAGGAAAAAACAGTTCCCCCTGCTGTGCAGCCACAGGCTCCTGCATCGTCTTCTGGTGCTCTAGCCGAAAATGCTCCAGTGGAGGAAGCTCCTGCCACGGCTGATGGTGCGCAGTTCAAGCCTATGGAGCTTGGCAAGCCTATTGAAAGCGGCGAGGTGGTAAAGAATGATTCTCCTCAATCCCAGGAAAGTGCCTCTGCAAAGAAAAGCTCTGGGGTCAAGGAAATAGATGCGTTGCCTGACATCGGGGAATTCTCCGCTCAGGATAATGATGTTGGTGACAACGGTTCTGTTGCGCCTGTCATCAGCGATTCAGAATTTGCACAGTCTGGAGACATGAAAGCCAGCGCTGCGATGACTGAGGGCGGAGACATGATGAAGCAGGACTCCAAGATAATAGCAAGTGCAATACGCACCTTGCTCAAGAAGGAAGATTAAGCGCCTTATACATGGGATTAAAAAAGGGTTGGGATAAATGGCAGTAGAAGTTCTAGACGAGAATGAAGAACTTGAGCTCTGGAGAGAGTTCAAGAAGACAAAATCCGTTGCAATTCGTGACAAGCTTATAAAACAGTATATGCCGCTGGTAAAATGGGTGGCAGGACGTGTGTCTACAGGCATGCCAGACAGTGTTGAATTCGACGACCTTGTTGGGTTTGGACAGTTTGGATTGCTTGATGCCATCAACAAATATGATCCAGACAAGAACGTAAAATTCAAGACATATGCTACCACTCGTATTCGTGGTGCTATTTTCGACGAACTCCGTGAATTGGATTGGGTTCCACGTTCTGTTCGTCAGAAATCAAGAGAAATCGAAGATACTATCGTAGAGCTTGAGTCAAAGCTCGGTAGGACAGCCACAGATTCCGAGATAGCTCAGGCTATGAACATGACGGAAGCTGAATACCAAAGTACCGTCATGAAGGTGAGCGGCACAAGTGTTCTTTCCCTCAATGACGTGTGGTATTCTGGAGATGACAGCGAGCATATCTCCATCGGTGACAGCATTGAAGCTCCATCAAGCCTTAATCCTGATGTGATCGTAGAACGTGAGGAAATCCGCCGTGTAATAATACAGGCAATCACGGAGCTTCCTGAGAATGAAAAGAAAGTCATCGTTCTCTATTACCATGAAGATCTTTCCTTCCGAGAAATCGGTGCCGTACTCAATGTAAGTGAAAGCCGAGTTAGTCAGCTTCATTCCAAGGCAAATCTGCGTCTTAGGGCTAAGCTTACAAGCGTAAGAAAGGGTATTTTCTAAGAGGTTCCTATGGTCACGCTTGACAGACTTCGTATCGACATGGAAAAACAGCTCCAGATTGACAAGGAGATAACGGCAGTAGAGGTTATAGGCGACACCCTTGATGAGTGCCTTGCCGATGCGGCTGTTCAGCTTGAATCAAAGATCCAGAACCTTGAATATGAGGTTATAGAGAAAGGTTCCGCTGGTGTAATCGGTCTCATGAAGAAGCCTTGGCGCATCAAGGTTTATGAAAATCCAGATCTCATCAAGAAAAAGAAGAACATCAACGCAGTGTCTGCAGAAAGCAGCTCAGAGGAAGTTGTCGAAGTTCAGGTAATCAATACGGATGGAATGTTCTATATCCGCAGGTTTGGATCGGGCATTTTCGTCAAGGTAACGATGCCTGTGGGAGAAGGTTCTCCAGTTGATGGAGATGACCTTATCAATGAGGCAAGAAGACCAGATAATGTCAAGCTGGATGAGGATCTTCTCAGAAAGCTTGCTAAGGAAGGTACTGGCGATGACTATGTTGAGGTTGGTCAATATAACCATGTTTCTGTAGGAGATGCCGTAATGGCAGTCGATATCTCTAAGGACGAGATGCAGGCTACCATCACTGTTTCTGCACCTACGGCGGGTGGTTCCGACATCTCTGCCGATAGGATCATCAATGCCCTTACGACTCAGGGTGTAGTTGCTGGTATTGAAGAAGATAAGATCAAGGCGTTCGTTGATACACCTGTCTACAATGTTCCATATGAGGTTGCCGCTGCAGTTCAGCCTCAGCACGGAACAGACGCCTATATTGAATATAAATTCGAAACTGACAGGTCAAGGCTAAAGCTCAAGGAAACAGAGAACGGACAGGTTGACTTCAAGGAGCTCAATCTTATCCAGAACGTCGTTGCGGGGCAGCCTCTTGCCAAGAAAATACTTCCTACACGCGGAAAGGGCGGAAAGACCATCATGGGACGCTATCTTGAAGCAAGGAACGGCAAGGACATTTCCCTTCCTCTTGGACAGAATACGGTTCTCGACAAGGATGGATGTACCATTCTTGCTGAGAAGAACGGTCATGTTTCCCTTGTTTCGGACAAGATCAACGTTGAGGAAATCTACGAAGTTCAGGGCGTAAACATCAAGACAGGTAACATCACATATATGGGTACTGTTCTCTGCCGTGGCGACGTCGAGGACGGCTTCAACATCAAGGCTGACGGTAACGTTGAAATATACGGTTCTGTAGGACGCTGCAATATCGAGGCGGGGGGTGACATCGTTATTTCACAGGGAGTCATGGGCCGCGATGAATGTGAGATCACTACAAGCAAGTCGGTATGGGCTCGCTTTATCCAGAATGCAAAGGTTACAGCAGAGCAATATATTGTCGTAAATGACAACATCATGAACAGTGATGTCACTGCGATGAAGAAAATAGTCCTAAAGGGAAAACGTGCTTCCATCATCGGTGGAAAGGTATTTGCCACTGAGGAAATATCTGCAAAGAACATCGGTTCGTCTGGTGGTGGCATAGAGACCATTCTTTCCGTCGGATATGATCCAAGAAAGAAGCAGAGGCTTACGGAGCTTCAGGAGATGCAGGCAACTCTCGTGAAGGAACTTGAGGAAATTGACCTCAACATCCAGACCCTCGAAAACAACAAGAAGGTCCGTCGTTCTCTTCCAAAGGAAAAGGAAGAAAGCCTCAATAATTTCATAGCACAGAAGTCAGACCTTGTGGCTCAGAACGAAGAAATGACAAAGGAAATCGACGAAATCAACGAAAGACTTCGTGAACTCAAGGTCGTCGGTTGTGTAAACGCAAGCGGAACCGTTTATCCAGGTGTAAAGATCTATGTTCGTGATGAGCTTGACGAGGTTCGCACAGAGGCAAAGGCGGTTACATTCTTCTATGACAACGGCTTCGTCAAGCGTGGTAAATTCGATCCATCGCAGGTCAGCGATGTAGGAGCTCCTGATGGCTATTCAGCCAATTGATTTGTCCACTGTATATTCGCAGATGGACAAAATGGGACAGTTCAATGCTTCTCAGGTTCAGAACTCGCATATGGCTAATCGAGCCCATATGGAAAAGACTGCCCAGCAGGATACGGAAAAAGCTAAGACCGTTCAAGAAAGCTCAAAGAACAAGGAATCCAACGATATCAAGGCTGATGTCAACCAAGGCGGAGGAGCGGGCCAAGGGCTGCTTGAAGACAGTGGAGAGGCTGAGAAAAAGGTTATGGAGCAGACTGAAGAAGCTGCAAAACCCGCCCCAAAACTGTATGAAATCCGTGATCCAAATCTTGGTCAGCATATAGATCTCATAGGTTGATTGGATGTTCATCAATTTCCAAAGGTTGTAAAAATGTCTGTCATTGCCGTCACTGCAGGTCTCCTTGTACTTTTCAATATCCTCATGTGGTTCATTTTCCTTCTCAAGTTTAATTCACGGTTTTCTACGGAAAAGATCCTTGATGATTATCGGGATGCGATCAACGATAGCATCCGCGATGCAAACAGGGCCGCAGAACGCAATATGGACCTCATGGATGCAAAAATTCAGGAACTCAACAAGGTAAAAGCCGAGGCTGACAGAAGGCTTGCTGTACTTAGGCGGGAACTTGAGACTCAGCAGCGGGAAATGGAATTCCGTGCCGCTGTGAATGCTTCGGGAAAGTCTGCAAAGAAATCCTCTGCTTCTTACGGGGCTCGTAAGGAATCTTCTGCCCAGACGGAACTTGCTTTCAATGAGAACGTACCTAAAGTTCAGCATGTCGAAGAAAAAACTGCGGTGGCTGAACCTCCTGTGACCCTCCAGGAAATTCCTATCGTAAAGTCGGTTGTCTACAGAACCGATGACCAGATAGTTCCAAAGAAGGATTTCTTTCAGCAGGTCAGGGAATACCATATGGCAGGTCTTCCTTCCGAGGAGATTGCACGTTTGACAGGAAGGTCGGCACAGGAAGTTCGTCTTGTGCTTCAGATGCTTTAGCCTCTTTCAAAGTCCCATCGTATAATAATTTATTTAAAAATATCTTAATTTTATCGTCTTTTCTTGAATTATAGCCTATTCGGTCGTATAATTTATCGTATGGGTACTCTAATCAGAATTAAAAAATCAAAGTTCGGAACACTTTGCGACGGCAAGGATGTTTCTCTCTTTACTATTTCCAATGGTAAAATGAGTGTTTCCGTTACAAACTACGGATGCACAATCACAAGCATTCTTCTTCCTGCAGGAAAGGGAAAGAAGGTCGATGCACTTCTTGGATGCTCGACTCTCGAAGGTTTTGCCAATGACAATCTCAGTTTCGGTACTGTAGTAGGTCGTTTTGCAAACAGAATCGGCGGTGCAAAATTTTCCCTCAACGGAAAAGAATATGTCCTTGACAACAATGACAGCGGAAACTGCCTTCACGGTGGATTCGACCGCTATGAAAAGAAAGTCTGGGATGCAAAGAAGGTAGTTACAAAGCGTGGCCACGGCATTGAATTTTCAAGATTCAGTCCAGACGGCGAACAGGGAATGCCTGGAAATCTTTCCGTAAAGGTTGTTTACACCCTCAACGAAAAGAACGAACTTTCCCTTGAATATACAGCATCCTCTGATGCTCCGACACCTGTAAACCTTACTAACCATGCATACTTCAACCTTAAGGGATACAATGGCGGTGCAATCTACGACCAGGAACTTCAGCTTGATTGTTCAAAGTTTGTGGAAGTAAGCGAAAAGCTCATTCCAACAGGAAAACTTCTTTCAGTTGACGATAATCCTGTCTTTGACTTCAGAAAGCCAAAACTTCTAGGAAAGGATATTGAAGCTACAGGTAATGGCTATGACCATGCATATTGTGTAGATGAATATGACGGAAGACTCAAGCAGTTTGCTGTCCTCAGGGATCCTGCAAGCGGAAGGTCAATGACTGTTTCAACAACACTTCCTGGATGCCAGGTTTACACTGCAAACTGGGTTGCCGGTTCTCAGGGCAAGAACGGTTACATCCACAAGAGACATGATGCAGTTTGTCTTGAAACGGAAAGCTACCCTGATACACCAAACCAGGCAAGCTTCCCACCATGTATCGTAACACCAGAAAAACCATACCATGAGGTTACGGTCTACAAATTCGGTTTTTAAAGGCTTAAATCAAAAGGCTTAAGAAATATATTTTAATAGAGAGGTTGTAATGGACATTCAGTTACAAGAACTGATCGAAAAGATCAAGAAGGACGGAGTTGCAAGTGCTGAATCTGCTGCACAGAAGATCATTGCTGAAGCAGAAAAAAAGGCTGCCTCTATTGTTAGTGATGCTGAAGCCAAAGCAGACAGCATTATCAAGACTGCAAAGGCAGAAACAGAACGTATGGAAAAGGCTAGTGAAGATGCCATTGCACAGGCAGGACGCAACCTTATCATTTCATTCCGTGATGGCATCAACAAGGAACTTTCTGCCCTCGTAAATGCAGAAACAGAAAAGGCTATGGACAAGGATCTCCTTAAGAAGATTATTCCAGATGCTGTTAAAGCATGGGCTGCAAACAATGATGCTACAGACGTTTCAATCCTTCTTCCTGCAAAGGATGTAAAGGCTCTTGAAAGTGGAATCAAGACTGCACTTAAGGGAAAACTTTCTAAGGGTGTAGAAATCAAGGCTGATGCCTCCCTTTCTGCTGGTTTCAGAATCGGAACAAAGGGCGGAGAAGCATTCTATGACTTCAGCGCAGAGGAAGTTGCTTCACTGTTCAGCGCATACCTTAATCCAAAGACAACAGAGCTTATGAAGAAGGCTGCTGCAGGTATTGCAGAAGAATCTCCAAAGGTTGAACCAGAAGATAAGGCTGAAAAGAAAGCTGCTCCTGCAAAAAAGGCTCCAGCTAAGAAAGAAACTGCAAAGAAGGAACCTGCTAAGAAGGCAGCACCAAAAGGAAAAAAATAGTGGAACATCTCTATTATTTAGTGTCCCAGCTTCCAGCATTCTCAGTGAACGATGACAGCAATCAGAAACTTCCTCTGACTGTTGAATATTTCAAGGACCTCTGTGCAAGATTCATGTCTGACAAGGCAAAGATCATGGCAGAAAACCTTACACTGGAACCACCGTTGGAAACAGAATCAACTGGGTCACCATTCCTTGACCAGTGGTACGAGAAGGAACGTAACCTTCGCCTTGCCCTGGCACAGCTTCGCGCCCTTAAGATGAAGAAGGACAACAAGGACCTTCCATCGACAAGTGACGGTGAAGTTATCCAGGCTGCACGTACAGCTACAGGAATGGACAGTCCTTTAAGCGCCGAGCAGTTCCTTAACCAGTACAGGATGAGTGTTCTTGACAAGCTTGCTCCAATGGACATGTTTTCAGTGGATGCAGTTTTCAATTACGGACTTAAGCTTATGCTTGCAGAGCGCATGAAGAAGTTTAACAGGGATGAAGGTTTGGCTTCTTATCACAAAATTTACGACTCAATACTTGGAGAAAACAAATGACAGATACAAAAGGCAAAGTTGTAGCTGTAAACGGAAACATGGTTTCTGTTGAATTTGACGGAAAGGTTTCTCTCAACGAAGTAGGCTACGTTAAAGTTGACGGACAGAGCCTTAAGGGTGAGGTTATCCGTATCCGCGGCAATACAGCTCAGATGCAGATTTATGAAATGACAAACGGTATTTCTACAGACTGTTCAGTAGAATTTACTGGTGACCTTCTTTCTGTAGAAGTTGGTCCTGGTCTTCTTGGTCAGGTTTACGACGGTCTTCAGAATCCACTTCCATTGCTTGCTGAAAAGTCAGGTTACTTCCTTGAACGCGGTGTTTACCTTCCAGCCCTCAACGAAGAAAAGAAATGGGAATTCACACCAACTGCAAAGGAAGGCGACAAAGTTCTTGCTGGCGACAGCGTTGGTACAGTTCCAGAAGGACCATTCACACACAAGATTCTTGTTCCATTCGGATTCCTTGGAACATACACAATCAAGAAGATTGCAAAGGCCGGTTCTTACAAGATCCACGACACAATTGCAACTCTTGCTGACGAAAAAGGCAAGACAGTTAACATTTCAATGAGCTTCAAGTGGCCAGTTAAGCGTGCAGTAAACTGCTATGCAGAACGCTTGAGCCCAGATGAACCAATGGAAACAAAGGTTCGCCTTATCGATACATTCTTCCCAGTTGCCCGCGGAGGTACATACTGTATTCCAGGACCATTCGGTGCAGGTAAGACTGTTCTCCAGCACACAACATCCCGCAATGCAAACGTAGACATCGTTATCATCGCAGCTTGTGGTGAACGTGCAGGTGAAGTTGTTGAAACACTTACAGAATTTCCAGAGTTGAAGGACCCAAGAACTGGCCGTTCACTTATGGAAAGAACAATCATCATCTGTAACACATCTTCAATGCCAGTTGCTTCCCGCGAAGCATCTTGTTATACAGGTGTTACTCTTGCTGAATACTATCGCCAGATGGGACTTAATGTTCTCCTCCTTGCAGACTCAACATCTCGTTGGGCACAGGCCATGCGCGAAATGTCTGGTCGTCTTGAGGAAATCCCAGGTGAAGAAGCATTCCCAGCATACCTTGAATCTACAATCGCTTCATTCTATGAACGTGCTGGTATCGTAAAGCTCCGTGACGGTGAAACAGGATCCGTAACAATCGGTGGTACAGTTTCTCCTGCTGGCGGTAACTTTGAAGAACCAGTTACACAGGCAACACTTAAGGTTGTCGGTGCATTCCACGGTCTTTCTCGTGCCCGTTCAGATGCACGCCGTTACCCAGCTATCGACCCACTTGATTCATGGTCAAAGTACAAGCCTGTAATTACAAAGTCTTGGGTAGACTATGCTCGTGGCGTTTACAAGCGCGGTGCTGAAGTTAACCAGATGATGAAGGTTGTCGGTGAAGAAGGTACAAGCCTTTCAGACTTCATCCTTTACCTTAAGAGTGAATTCCTTGATGCAATCTACATGCAGCAGGATTCTTTCGATGAAATCGAAGGTGCAACTTCAATTGAACGCCAGCAGTATGTATTTGCTAAGATTGTAGGCATTCTTGGATCTACATTCGACTTTGAAGAAAAAGACGATGCCCGTACATTCTTCAACAAGCTTACACAGAACTTCCGCGATATGAACTACAAGGCATTCAAGACTCCTGACTTTGAAAAGGCAGAGAAGACAATCGACGCAACTCTTGCAGAAAAAAATGCACAGATCGGTGAAGATGTAAAGACTCTTCTCAAGGACGGTGAATAATGGCTAAAGTATACAGCAAAATCGAAAGCATTAACGGTAGCGTTATTACTGTCAAGGCAAAGGGCGTAAAGCTCAATGAACTTGCAGAAATCACAACACGCTTCGGTAAGTCTCTTGCTGAAGTAAACAAGATCGACGGTGAGACTGTTTCACTTCAGGTTTTTGCAGGTGGTCGTGGTGTTGCTACAAACGATCAGATCCGCTTCCTTGGTCACGACATGAAGATTTCCTTCAGTGATGACCTTCTTGGACGTATTTTCAACGGTTCAGCAGAACCTCGCGATCATGGTCCAGCACTTACAGAAAACCTCATTTCAATCGGTGGACCTTCTGTAAACCCATCAAAGCGTATCAATCCTAACCGCATGATGCGTACAAACATTCCGATGATCGATGTTTTCAACACATTGGTTGTTTCTCAGAAGATTCCAATCTTCTCTATCTCAGGTGAACCATACAACCAGCTCCTTGCACGCATCGCCATGCAGGCAGAAGCAGATGTAATCGTTCTCGGTGGAATGGGGCTCAAGTATGATGACTACCTCTTCTTTAAGAAGACATTGGAAGAAGGTGGAGCCCTCTCAAAGACAGTTATGTTCGTTCACACAGCTGCTGACCCAACTGTAGAATGTATGAAGATTCCTGATCTTTCACTTGCAGTTGCAGAAAAGTTTGCACTTAAGGGAAAGGATGTTCTCGTTCTTCTTACAGACATGACAAACTTTGCAGACTCAATGAAGGAAATCGCCATTACACAGGAACAGGTTCCTTCAAACCGCGGTTACCCTGGAGACCTTTATTCACAGCTTGCATCACGCTATGAAAAGGCTGTTGACTTCAACGATTCAGGTTCCATTACAGTTCTTGCTGTTACAACAATGCCTGGTGATGATGTTACTCATCCAGTTCCAGATAACACAGGTTACATTACTGAAGGTCAGTATTACCTCAAGGGCGGACGCATTGAACCGTTCGGTTCTTTGTCTCGTCTCAAGCAGCAGGTTAACAACAAGACTCGCAAGGACCACCGTTCTTTGATGGATGCCATGATTCGTCTTTACGCATCTTACAAGGATACACTCGAAAAGAAGTCCATGGGTTTCAACATGAGTGCATGGGATGAAAAGCTTCTCAAGTACGGTGTAATGTTCGAAGCAAAGATGATGGACCTTACTGTAAATGTTCCTCTTGAAGAAGCATTGGACAATGGATGGAAAATTCTTGCCGATTGTTTCGAAAAGAATGAAACTGGTCTTAAGACAGAATTGATCGAAGAATTCTGGCCTAATAAATAAACTGAACTCGCATAAGGATATTTTATGGCAAAATTAAAGCTGACTAAAAACGAGCAGAAGACTCAGAAAGATGCGCTTAAGATGTATCAGCGCTATCTTCCAACTCTTACGCTCAAAAAACAGCAGCTGCAGTCAGAAATCCGCACCATTGACGAAAAGGCAAAGGAAGTTCGCGCACAGAAAAAGGTGCTCGAGGCTGAATTTGAAAACTGGATCAGCGTCTTTGGTGAAAAAGATGCTTTCAAGCCCGACATGGTTACTGTAAAGAACATCAAGAAGGGCTGGGACAATATTGCGGGTGTTAAAATCCCTGTCTACGAAGGTGCAGATTTTGGTCGTGGGGACTATGACCTTTATTCAACACCATTGTGGATTGATATGGCTGCAGACCGTATGGAAAAGGCTCTGGAGCTTGATCTTATGGCAGAAGTTCTTGATGAACAGGTTAGGCTTCTGTCGCAGGAATTGAGGACAACAACACAGCGCGTTAACCTTTTTGAAAAGGTTAAGATTCCTGAAACCAAGGCAAACATCAAGAAAATCGGTATTTTCCTTGGTGATGAACAGGTTGCCGCAGTTGTTCGCTCTAAGATTTCTAAGAAAAAGCTGCAGAATGTATCGGACAAGGAGGAAACTGAAGAATGATCGTAGAAATGAAAAAAGTTTCCCTTGTTATACTGGAAGCTGAAAAAACAGAATCCCTGAAGGCTTTAAGAAAGGCTGGTGTTCTTCACCTTGAAGAAATTGAAGGTGGAAGTGCTGAACTTTCTGCATACAAGGAACAGTCTTCAGAAACTGAAAAGGCTCTTGCAATTCTTGAAGAAGTTAAGCTTGGAAAGAAGCAGACTGTTGAACAGGTAAAACTTTCAGCAGAAGATGCAGTTGCAAAGGCAAAGGAAATCATTTCCTTTACTGATACAAAGAAAAGCCTCTTTGACAAGATCAACCAGAATACGCAGGAACTTGCTCGCCTTGAAAAGTGGGGCAGCGTAAATCCTGCAGAACTTGCATCTCTTACAGAAAAAGGCCTCTACCTTTACATGTTTGAGATTCCTCAGGACAAGTATTCTGAAATCAGCAAGGACATCAATACTGTTGTTGTAAACAAAATCAACAAGGTTGTAAGATTCCTTCTTGTTTCTGATGTTGAAGTTGAGGAACGCCCTGAAGGACTTCCTGCAGAGGCATATTCTGTTCCGCTCCCAGAGTGTTCAACAGAAAAACTCAAAGATGACATCGTAAAGGCTAAGGCTGAAATCGAGCGCCTTGACCGTGAGATCGTTGCCGCAAAGAAATTTGAAGCAGCCCTCAAGGAATCAAAAAACAGGCTTCTTTCTGACATTGAATTTGAAAACATTTCCAGCGGTATGGAAAAGGAAGACGAAGAACTTTCTGAAGCAGAAACTCGTCTTGCCTGGGTTACAGGTTATGTACCTGTTGATTCAATGGACAAGTTCAAGAAGGTTTGTTCAGACAACAGCTGGGCTTATGTTGCTTCCGAACCAAAGGAAGACGACATGGTTCCAACAAAGCTCAAGAACAACAAGCTTGTAAGCCTCATTTATCCGCTTACAGACTTCCTTGGAACTGTTCCTGGCTACCATGAATATGATATTTCAGGCTGGTTCCTTTTGTTCTTCACAGTCTTCTTCGGAATGATTTTCGGAGATGGTGGATACGGACTTCTTCTTACAGGTGTCGGTGTTGCAATGGCTGTAAAGTCCCTTGCCTCGAAAAAAGGCGGATCCCTTGCAGGACTCGTTCTTCTTCTTGGGCTTGCAACAGTGGCATGGGGTACAGTTACCTGTACATGGTTTGGACTTACACCTGATATGCTTCCTGATTGGCTAAAGGAACTTTCTGTTCCTCAGCTTTCAAATGCATACGGTGACACTCAGTGGCCAATTTTCTGGAAACCAGAATCAGGCCTCTATCTTACAACAGCACAGAATCTTCAGATTTTCTGCTTTACCCTTGCTTTGCTTCAGCTTTCTGTTGCACATCTTAAGGGAATCGCAGCTAACCTCAAGAGCCTCAAGTGGATTGGTGAATTCGGTTCCCTTATGCAGGTTGTGGGTATGTACTGGGTTGTACTTTCCATGGTTGTAAGTGCAGAAGTATTTACATTCAATGAAGTAATCTACGGAATTCCTGTAGGAAAGCTTGCCATCGGACTTGTTGCTGTAGGTTTTGTCCTCAGCTTTGTCTTCTCAAGCTATTCAGGAAGCGTTGTTGAATCAGTTCTCGAAAGCTGCAAGAACATCATTTCCGTACTTCTTGGTGTTGTAAACGTATTCTCAGATGTCGTTTCTTACATCCGTCTTTGGGCAGTTGGTTTGGCAGGTGCCGCAATCTCTGGAACTGTAAACAGCATGGCAGGTCCTTTGCTTGGACATGCAGTTCTGTTCGTCGGATTCCTGGCACTCATCGTATTCGGACACGGTCTGAACATGATCTTGAACCTTCTTTCCGTTATCGTTCATGGTGTTCGCCTTAACACATTGGAATTCTCCAATCACTTGGGAATGTCATGGTCTGGTTTCAAATATAATCCTTTCAGCGAAAGGGATTAATATTATAGAGATATCTTTGGAACAGATGTTTCTGAAGAATCGTAAACATAAAACTTATTTATAGGAGAATTAAATTATGAATTTTGGAATGCTCGGTGCTGCTATTGTTATGGGTATTGCTGCTATTGGTAGTGCAATTGGTATTGGAACTGCAGGTCAGGGTGCAATCGGTGCTTGGAAGCGCTGTTACCTCAACAACAAGCCAGCTCCATTCATCCTTACAGTTTTTGCTGGTGCTCCACTTACACAGACAATCTACGGCTTCCTTACAATGCAGTCTATGATTTCTTCAAGCAAGGATCCATCATTCCTTCTTGGTCTCGGCATTGCATCAGGTCTTGCTATGGCATTCTCTGCTATGGCTCAGGGAAAGGCTGGTGCTGCAGGTTCTGATGCTCTCGGTGAAACAGGAAAGGGTTTCTCTCAGTACATCATGGTAGTTGGTCTTTGTGAAACAGTTGCTTTGTTCGCAATGGTATTCTCAATGATCGTTTGCTAATTTAGTATAATTTAAGACTAAATTAAGGCCGCTGGAAATGAATCCGGCGGCTTTTTTTATTTAAATAAGCATTTGTTACTACAAATAGAAAAAAACTGATATTAAAACAGGTTATAATGGATTAGAATATAAGCAAATAAATAATCGGAGTTTGGCGTATGAAAGCAAAAAAAGTTGTTCTGAAAAGCGCTCAGTGTGCCCTTGATATGGGTGATGGAAGCGAAAGAAGTTTCTATGTAAATCAGGATTATATCCTCAACAAGATGAAGAAAGTTCACCGTGGCATAAGCCTCATGTATACATATTATCCAAAGGATGATATCTGGCCTCAGCGTGCTTCAATTGCATTGCCTGAAAACAAGGCTGGTGGAGCCTGGAACTTCCCTTATGAAGATTATTTTCCATACCTTGGTGGTATCAACGGAAACCGTGAAGCCGAACCTTTCAACTACATGAAGGAAATCCGCCGTCGTGGACAGGATGTTGTCCTTACATTGACAGTTGATCCAACTCTCGAAGACAAGTATCTTATTGGAATTGCAAAGGATCTTCGTCCATATGGAAGAATGTATCTTCGCATCAACCACGAATGTACAGGTACCTGGTTCTGCTTTAACCGCCGTGCAGACTACCAGACAATTGCAGACTTTTTTGTTCGTTTTGCAAAAATCCTCAAGGAATATGCTCCAAACGTAAAGACAATCCTTTGTGCCGGCATGTTCATGAAGGAAGAAGGCAAGGTTGAAATGGAAGACATCTTCCTTGAAGCCCACAAGGTTTGCGACATCTGGTCTGGCGACCATTATCTTTCGCTTCACTGGGGATGGCCTGTAACTGTATGTGAAAAGGGCAGCGGAGATGACTTTGCCTGCTACGATGTAGATGAAGTTTACGATCAGGCTAAGGCTACCTTGCATCGCCTTCGTGAAATCACAGGAATGGACAAGCCATTCATTCTTTCTGAACTTAACGGTGACGGTGATGTTACAGGTGCTTTCGTTCAGTCCAACATGATGAGGCACTTTATGAACCGTCTTGAAAAGGATCCTGAACACTGGCTTACAGCATTTACCTTCTATCAGTTTCGCGATGACGGACGCCTTGGACTTGAAATTACGGATCCTAACAACAGCGATGTAGGTATCGAGCAGCCGATGCTTGCCATGTACCGCAATCAGCTTCATAAGCCGTTCTACAGCCAGCCTATTGTTGCAGCAGGAGAAGTTGAACTTCCATGCAAGCTCCGCTGGGGAAGTGCAGAAGACAGCGAAGGACTTTCCATGGACCTTCATTTTGAAAAGCAGCCTGTATTCGCAGAAGTTTATTTTGATGATGATCTTCTCGAAAAGAATCTTATGCTTGAGCTTGGAGGCTACTGGTTCTACAAGGCTCCTGGAACAAAATGCGTGGACATGATGACATTGTTCTACGATAAGGCTTTGACAGGCCCTTGCGACATGAAGCTGAATATCTTTGCTCCACCAGCAAGCGGTCTTAACGACACACCTTCAAAGGATTACGACAAGGATCCAAACGGCGACTGGATGATGGATACATACACTGAAATCAAGTCACTTCCAAGAGTCCGACTTTGTTTTGAAGAGCCTCAGATTGTTTCTCGCTACGAGGATTAATTAATAATTAAACTCCAGTCGATTTTACTGGAGTTTTTTTTATGTTTTAGTTATCTTTATCTAACCTCTATTAGTGTAGTATAATTCTTGTGTTATGAAGACAGTCAAGGACATGAAAACAGGTCAAAAGGCTCAGGTAATAAAAGTTCACGGTGAAGGAGCATTGCGCCGGCGCATCATGGACATGGGCATTACAAAAGGAGTTGAGATTCACCTTAGAAAACTTGCTCCTTTGGGAGATCCTATGGAACTGTCTGTAAGAGGCTACGAACTTTCCTTAAGAAAAGCGGATGCCGAAATGATTGAGATTGTCGAGTAAAATTTTATGAGCAATAAAGAAGCTTCAAAAATCCGAATAGCTCTGGTTGGAAATCCTAACTGCGGTAAAACCACTTTTTTCAATGCCTTGACCGGACAAAATCAGTATGTTGGAAACTGGCCGGGCGTAACTGTAGAAAAAAAGGAAGGCTGCGTAAAGGGCCTTGAAAATGTCATAGTTACTGATCTTCCGGGCATTTATTCTTTAAGTCCTTATACCATGGAAGAAGTAGTTGCAAGAAATTATCTTCTTCATGATAGGCCTGAAGTCATCCTCAACATTGTTGATGCTACAAACCTTGAACGAAACCTTTACCTTACGACTCAGCTTGTGGAAGTGGGTATTCCCGTTGTCATTGCCCTTAACATGATGGATGTTGTCCGTCATCGCGGTGATATCATCAAAACATATGAACTGTCAAAAAAATTAGGGTGTAAAATCGTTGAGATTTCTGCCCTTAAGCAGACTGGACTTATGGAAGCTGCAGAAGTTGCCGTAGAAGTCGCAGCTACTGGCAGCTTCATACCAAAGCATATCTTCAGCGGTGAAGTAGAGCATACCCTTGCGCATATAGAAGAAGCCTGTGTTCATGAAATGGAGGATGAAAAACAGCGCTGGTATGCCATCAAGATTTTTGAACGTGACCAGAAAGTTATCGAAGAACTTAATATAGATCCAAAAATACTCTGTCACATTGAAAAGGATATTGAGGCAACGGAAACTGCCCTTGAGGATGACAGTGAAAGCATCATTACAAATGAAAGATACAATTATGTTTGCGATGCCATAAATCCTTACTACATAAAAAAGAACAAGAGTGGACTGACCCTTTCTGACAATATTGACCGGCTCGTTACAGGTAGAATTACTGGGCTTCCCGTATTTGCCTTTGTTATGTTTATTGTCTACTACATTTCCATGGTTACCGTTGGTACTCCTGCTACAGATTGGGTAAATGATAATCTTTTTGGTGAGAACGGAATTCCGTCTTTTGTAAGTCATGCCCTCAATGCCTGGCATGTAGCTGAATGGCTCAGGGCCCTCATTGTGGACGGAATCATCGCAGGTGTAGGTAGCGTACTTGGTTTTGTTCCACAGATGTTCGTACTCTTTCTTTTTCTTTCATTTCTTGAAGCCTGCGGTTACATGTCACGTATTGCCTTTGTGTTGGACAGATTGTTCAAGAAAATAGGTCTCAGTGGAAAATCCTTCATTCCAATTCTTGTTGGAACTGGTTGCGGAGTTCCTGGCATCATGGCAAGCCGAACAATCGAAAACGAAAGTGAAAGGCGCATGACCATAATCACGACTACTTTCATTCCATGCGGAGCAAAGGTTCCTTTCATTGCCTTGATTGCGGGAAGTATCTTTGGCGGCAAGGCGTGGGTAAGTACAAGTGCCTATTTTGTCGGAATGTTTTCCATAATTCTTTCAGGATTGATTTTAAAAAGATTCAGGATGTTCAAGGGGAAAAATTCTCCTTTTGTAATGGAACTTCCACCGTATCATTTGCCTCCTGCAAAAAATGTTTTCCGTACAACATGGGATCGATGCAAGGAATTTGTTGTAAAAGCCTCAACAATAATCATGGTATCTACAATTGTGGTTTGGGCTTTGAGTAATTTTGGTTTTACTGTTGTGGACGGTAGACTTTCATTTGGAATGGTTTCTGAAACTAACATTGATTGCTCCATCCTTGCTCGCCTTGGACATCTCCTAAGCTGGATTTTTATTCCCCTAGGATTCGGTACATGGCAGGCAACGGTTGCTTCCATTACAGGTCTCCTTGCAAAGGAAAACATTGTAAGTACCCTTGGAGTTCTCTATGGTCAGAACGGTAATGTTTACAGTAACCTTGGAAATGTATTTACACCAGTTTCCGCCTATGCATTCCTTGTTTTTAATCTTCTCTGCGCTCCATGTTTTGCTGCCATGGGTGCCATTCGTCGTGAAATGAACAGTGGCCGCTGGACAGCCTTTGCTATTATCTGGCAGTGTGCCTTTGCATATGCCGCAGCTCTGCTTGTAAATGTTCTGGGAAAATATTTTGCATCAAAGGATATTGGCTATTGGTCTACCTTGATCATTGCTCTATTGCTCATGTTGATTGTTGCCGCTGTTCTTGGAAGGTTTATAAAGCTCAGGTTTGGAAAGCAAGCTGAAGCTGGTGATTCTTGCTGTGGAACTTCAGGCTGCCATGGCTGTGACAAATGCGGTAAATAAGTGATATAATGGAATCATGGCTTCATTGTTCAAAAGTCCCCGCGTTGTTACTGTAGGCGGGGCAAACGGAATCAGAAAAATTCTTGTAGGTGGTGATAATCCCGTTACCATCCAGACCATGTGGAAAGACGGCATCACCGATGTAACTGAAGGCTCTGAAAAACTTCAGTCAATTCTTAAAGAAATCAATATATTGAAATCTCTCGGATGCGATATAATTCGCTTTGCCGTTCCTGACATGGAAAGTGCAAGGGGATTGTGTGTAATCCAGTCTCATACCGATGTTCCTTTGGTTGCTGACATTCACTTTGACTATAAACTTGCATTGGAATGTCTTAAAGGGACGGTTCCTGTCATCAGAATTAATCCTGGAAATATTGGAAGTGAAGAAAGGGTAAAGGCTGTAGTTGATGCCTGCAAGGAAAAAAATGCCGCTATAAGAATCGGTGTTAATACCGGAAGCCTGCCAAAAGACCTGGAAGAAAAGGTAATTGACGGAACCATGACCCGTGCAAAGGCCCTTGCGGAAACCGCATTGCGGGAAGCCGAAGTTTTTGAACGCCTTGGCTTTACCAATTATGTTGTAAGCATGAAGGCAAGCTCTGTAGAAGAAACAATCGAGGCAAACGAAGAATTTGCAAAGGTCAGTGATGTTCCTCTCCATATTGGAGTTACGGAAGCAGGTCCTTTGATTACTGGCATTGTAAAATCAACCATGGCATTTACACATCTTTTGAAGAAAGGTATTGGATCTACCATCAGGGTTTCCTTGAGTTCAGCTCCAGAAAATGAAGTAATTACCGGTCGTGAGATTTTGCATGAGTGTGGACTCAGAAAGGGTGGCGTAACTATCGTTAGTTGTCCTCGCTGTGGTAGACTGGGCTTTGACGTACATTCGTTCGTTTCCCGTTGGCAGAACAGACTTCTTGCCATGGACAAAGAAATAACTGTTGCAATCATGGGCTGTGTTGTAAATGGCCCTGGCGAAGGAAAGCATGCAGACCTTGGAATTGCAGGGGGAAAGGACAAATGCATTATTTTCAAAAAAGGAAAAATAGTGCGAACAATTGATGCCAAAGATGCCGATAATGTATTCGGGGAAGAATTGGAGTCCCTTTAAATAATGAAAGTACGTGTTTTCAAGTCTTTTGCATTTGTTTTAGTATTGCTTTTCTCGTTAAATTCTGTTGCTGGCCAGACAGTTCCTCGCAAGGTTCAGAAAGGTCAGGAAGCCTGGCGTTCATTTAAAAAGGCTCAGAATGCCTATGAATCCAATGACTATAGCAAGGCAATTGAATATGCAGAAGAAGCTCGTACCATTAGAAAGCAGGATGCTGCATGGCAGACCTATGTGCTTGAAAACACTTTGAAAAAAGCAAGAGTTCGCCGTGCTGGTGATGAGCTTGATAGGGTTCTTCCAGAGCTTAAGGATCTTGGTTTCAACGATGCTGTAGACATCATAGATCAGCATACGGAAAAGCTCGGTGTTGGATATTTCAACAACAGCTACTCAAAAGTTTTCGACTATATTTCAATATATTCCCATTACACGGAAGCAGATTATCTTCTTGGCAAGGTTTATAGGCTTGAAGGAGAATTTGAAGTTGCTTTGAGATACATGAAGGAAGCCTACGATTGTGCAGTAAACCTTGATGTTCCTATGGAAAAGTATGATCTTCTTTATGATCTTGCGTCTCTTTCATTTGATCTTGGTAAATACGACGACTTTGAAAAGTATCTTCTGGCTATCGTCATGGACAATGAATACTACAGCGACAATGCTTTCATGCGTTCTCTAAAAAGAATTGTAGATATGGATAGTCAGGATGCTGTTGATAAATTCTTTCTTTTATATAGATGCGACAATGATCTTGCTTTGAAGGCTCTTATTGATTTGTCAGAAATTTATAGGACAGTAGGTGAAACAGATAAGACATTGAAATGTTCGTCTCTTGCCAGCATCATTGCAGTCTCAAAACTCGAGGACATTATTTCCCAAAGAATAAATGATTTTGAATTCCATGGAATAGGTGATCTGCTCATTAAATGCCAACGTTATGAAGACATCGTAACATGGGGGAATGAAAACAACATATGGAAGCTTTTCTGCAATTTTGCTGAAGCTGCGGCTTCCAATGGAAAAATTGTCTTTGCAAGAAATCTACTTCGTATTCTTTCACAGTATGAACCTGAAGAATATTGGAGACGTTATGCCTCTGAAATCATCGTCAATGGAATGAAGATCAACATGTAGCTTTTTAGGCTTAGAACTGTAGTCCGAGACCGATGTAGCATTCCCATTCTTTGCCGTCTCGCCATGAGCTGTCAAAGCCCTTGTGTCCATCCAAAAGTTTCTTTGAAAGGTCAAATCCAAGAGAACCCCTCAGGACATAGCTCTTCCATTTTTTTGGGTAGACAAGGATTTCGACTCCTGAAGTGTAGATTCCTTCCTTTATGGAGAAGGTGTTTCCTGTTCCCCAATTGTCGATAAGTCCCATGTCTATGAAGGGGCCTACCTGAAGTTCAAAATTCATTGCATTAAGAAGTCTGCTGTGTTTTTCACCATGTTTGCCAAAGAAAGAAACCCAGTCGGTCGTAAAAACATGGATAGGGGCTTCAAGATTCAAAATTATCGCAGAATTGGTTGTGAAGGCATAGTTGTTGTCATCGACAAAAATTCCCTTTGAAAAGTAAGCCTTGTCCAAGGCTCCTCTTATGAAAGTTCCTGCGGCATACCTGGTGTTTTTCCCGAGAAGGGCTGTAAAATTGCAGTTGATGCCTGCGTAGTCAAAAGCCTTGTGAAGCTTAACATATATTTCAGCAGAGGGTACAAGCCTCTTGTCGTTGCTTTTTTCATGAAGGTCAAATCCCATGTAGGCACCAGATTTGACTGTATATCCATTCCTAAAATTATTCTTGCCGATCCAATCTACATTGCCAAAGAATATCTCATTGCCAGGTTTTACGAGGGGACTCTGATGCAAATCACAGTTTCTGTCAGCTATGCCATCCTTGTCCCATTTTTTTTCAATGGAAGCAAGTGGTTTCCATGTAATTGGTGTAGAAAGTCCTATGCTTCCAACGGTAAGAGGAAGGGCAACTTCACCATATTCAATGAAATAGAATTCATCATCGTATTTTGAATAGTCCGTGTTTCGTACGATGGACTGTCTTGCAGTAAAATCCAATTCATGCTGATTGTCTGTACCTAATGGAACTCCAATGGTGATTCCTGTGCTGTAGATGAAATTTGGCATGGACTTTTCCGTGCACCATCTGAAGTCAAGAAGATTGTCCCAATGGTTCTTTGTTTTTCCTGCATGGAAAGGGTAATCGTAGGCTATGTTGAAGCCTGGTGTAAATTTTGAATATCGATCAGGTTCATCCTTGTCTCCGAATTCAAAGGTCAGTCCAGCCTTAAGAGGACTTGCAAGTCCTAGAAAATTGGTGTCTTTTAGGGCGATTTCAAGTTCTGCACCCTTATTGCTGTCCAGACTTGGCTTTGGAAAAATCAGAAGGCTTGTTGAATCTTCAAAGGTGTATTCTGCTTCCACAAAAGCTATGTCGTCGTCCATAGCGGTGATTTCATATGCATAGGAGATATTTTCAAGCAGTCTTGTGTTCTCAAGATTCTGGTTTATCTGTTTCAGGTATTCTTCGAGTTCTTCTTTAGTTTCAAAAAAATGATTCCTTTGTAAAGGAGGAACAGTCTGTAGTAGATACTGCGGCTTTGTCTTTCCAAGGGAATTGAACCTTATGTCAGAAAGACAAAAAGTTTCAGAAAAGGCAAAGGAAGCTGAAAGAAGGAGAATTTCGAATATTAATTTTCGGTGAGACAATTAGTAGGCTCCCTTGCCGACGATGACTACACCAACTGTCTTGATGATGATCCAAAGGTCAAGCCAAATGGACCAGTTCTGGATGTAGTAGGTGTCAAGGTTGATTCTTTCCTCGTAACCTGTATCACTGCGTCCTGAAATCTGCCACATACCGCTTAAACCGGGTTTAACAGAAAGGACATATTCTGAAAATTGCTTGTACTTTGCAAGTTCAGGCTCCGTGACAGGCCGAGGACCGACAAAAGACATCTGTCCTGTAAAGATATTCCAAAGCTGTGGAAGTTCATCAAGTGAAGTTTTGCGGAGAATTTTACCAAATTTAGTAATACGAGGATCGTCTGTAAATTTTCTATCTTTTTCCCATTCAGCGGCACGCACAGGGTCATTTGCAAGTATGTCCTTAAGCCGTTCTTCCGCATCGATGCACATGGATCGGAATTTCCAGCATTTGAATACCTTGTGGTCTTTTCCCACTCGTTTGTGACCGTAGAAAACTGGACCAGGAGAAGTCAATTTGATGACGAGCGCTATGATGCCAACTATCGGAAGCACGACAGGTGCTGCTATAAAGCATAGGAAAATATCTATGAATCTTTTGACAAATACAGCTCCTGATTTTGTGAGGTAGTTTGTCGATGAGAATCCAAGAATGCCACCAAAATCCTTCATGTGGAGGGACATGTTTGTGTTAAGCTGGTTTTTAGGAACTCTGATGATGTAACGGTAATTTGCCTGGATGAATTCCAGACTTCTGTCATATCCGCAGATGATTGCGACCTTGATTCTAAGCTTGTCAATGGATGCGACAGTTTCTGGAGTTCTTTCGCGGATTTCAATTCCGTTGTAGGTTTCGTCATGGAACGGTGTATCAGTTATTATCAAAACAGGTCTGTACCCAAGATGCTTTCTTTTTGTCAGACGGTCAACAATGTCGTATGCCTGAGTTCCTTTACTGTATATCACTGCAGGAACTCCCCACCATTTAAAACGGCTGAAGATGCGCCTTCCGAATTCTCTTCCCAAAGGAAGAAGGATTGTCGAGAAGGGCCATGCAATGATAAGTGCTGCGGCAATTGGTATGAAATCCCTGGTCGATTTTATTGTCATGAGTGCAAAAGCTTCTCCCATGAGGGAGAAAAAAGCACTCATTGAAAACCTTTTTACTTCCTCTTCTGGTGCAAGAAGAATTCCTGGGTAAAGACCTGCTGCATAGAAAACCGCAAAAATGCCAGGCATGAAGATGGCATATTTAATAAATGAACTGAAGTCGATCCAGCTTGTGTCTATCATATTGATTATGAAGAAACCAAGGCAGATGGACAGCATGAATGCAAATGCATCAATGAAAGCAAGGGCTATTCCGCTTATAAAGGAACTTGTTGATTTATATTGAGCTTTAATAGATCTTTCGAAAGGCGTATCAGGTTTTCTAGACATAACTTTATTTTAATCGATATGCAGGAATTTGTCTATTTAAGAAGTTTTTTATGGAAAATATGCCTTGTATTTAAGTTTATTTCAATTATATTTCTAGCATTTTTCAAGAACGTCGATGATAGTTTCTGCAGTTTTTCTGTAGCTGTAAGGCGCTTTGAAATCAGTTTTAAAATCAAGGTTCCATGAATCGAGGATTTTATCCTTAAGGTCCGAGCTGTCTCCACTTTTAAAGAATGTAACAGGAAGTTGGCCATAGATTTCCTTAAAGACTTCTATGTCAGAGATTACAGCGTTTGTTCCACATTTAAGTGCTTGAAGGGGAGGAATTCCAAAACCCTCGTAGAGGGAAGGCTGTACAAGAAGATTTGCCTTGCACAGAAGTTCCTTGAGCTTTTCATTTTCTATAAAGCCTGTAAATACTACTGCGTCCTTATAATGGAAATTGATTTTTTCAATTCTGGAATAGATGGAATTATCTTGAGATCGGAAGTTTTCATTGTTTCCTACGATCATAAGCTTTATGTCAGGACGTGATTGCAGGAGCATTTCAAATGCTTCAAGAAGAATTGAAAGTCCCTTGTGCTTCTTTATGTTTCCGATAAAAATCATGTAATTTTCTTTTTTTGTGCAAGGAGCCACATTGTCATAGTAGGAAGGAATTCCGTTGTGGACTACATGGATAGGCTTTCTGCAGTTTAGGTTGGCGATGATTCTTTCTCTGCTGAATTCAGATACTGTGAAAACAGCTTTAGATTTATTTACGGCGCGTCTGTAAAAGTATTTGCGCGCAAGTGTTCCTGCTGTACCAGCAAGATCCTTTATATCAAGAAAAACTACATCATGGATGGTTGAGTATACGGGAATTTTGATTCCACAGGGAATATTGCAATAAGGTGTAAAATAAACATCGCAGGAATTTATCTTTTCAAGTTCATCCCTTGGGAAAAAAAACATTTCCTTTACAGTGAATGGTTTTATTGCAGGCTTTGAAAAATAAAATTCATGGTTGCTTTCCTTAAAGAAAGGAATAAGTTCATCAAGAAAGGTTCCGATGCCGCTTTTACCGCTCATGCGCATGTCTACTGCAATTTTCATTTTTATTTTACTTCCTTGAGTGTTTCGTCTATTACAGCCTGAAGTTCTTTCCTGAATCTTTCTGCACTGAACTTTTTCGCATGGTCAACAATTTCGCTTGTTTTAAAGGTGCCTTTCTTTTCAAGTTCTTCAAACCTAACGATGGCTTCTATTACTGATTCTTCCGTCTGTTCTGCAAAGAATAAACCTGTGGAATTTTCTACTACGGTTTCAAGAGCACCACCTTTACCGAATGCGATAACAGGACGCCCGCATGCCTGACACTCAACAGGAATGATGCCAAAATCTTCCTCTGCACTGAAAATCATAGCACGGCATTTCTGAAGGTATTCTTTTACTTCTGTATCACTTATTCTGCCTGTAAACTTGATGTCTGCATTTTTGTATTTAGCAGCAAGAGATTTTAGTTCTGCTTCCTGACTTCCGCTGCCAATTACAACAAGTTTCTTTCCAAGCTGGCCACAAGCCTTAATTGCAAGATCAACCCTTTTGTAACTTACAAAACGGCTGAAGACAACATAGAAATCCTCTGGAGGCAAATTATTTGGAGAAAGCCTGTCTACATCAACGGGTGGAAAGATTACTTTTGAGTCCCTGTTCCAGAATTTCTTTATGCGTTTCTTTATGTAAGAAGAATTTGCGATCAGTGTATTGATCCTTTGGCTAGAAAGAAAATCCCACTGTCTGATTGCAGGCATCTGGCGCTTCATGAAGAATCTTGTGATTTTTCCTGAACGCTTGAAATAATCGAAATAAAGGTCCCAGGCATAACGCATAGGAGAGTGGATGTATGCAACAAAGGCTGTGTTTGGAGAAGTGATGACTCCTTTAGCACAGCTTGAAGAACTTGCAATGACAATGTCGTAGGAAGTAAGGTCAAAGCTTTCAAATGCTTTTGGCATTAGCGAAAGAAATTTAGTGTAAAGTCTTGTTGCCTTTGGTATTTTCTGAACAAAGGAAGTGTGTACTTTATCTTTTGGAAAGATCTTTCCCATTTTTTTCTCATCGTATACAAGGGTAAAGATATCAGCATCAGGATAAATCTTGAGCATCTGCTCAACGACTCTTTCAGCACCGCCGTAGTTAACAAGCCAGTCGTGTACAATAGCAACTTTCATACAAATCATTTTAGCAAATTACTAAAAAATAAAATACCCTTTCAGCAGAATCCGTCATGAAAAAAAGGCTTCCGCGCTGCGCTTGTGCAGATTTTTTTTCATGATGGAACCTGCTTACGGGTATTTTTTGTTATTAACCAATAAAATGATTTGTATTTTAAAAGAGAAAACTAATTGGAAATTAATATTTTTAGTAATTCTAGGGCTGAATTTCTGTAGGTATATTTTTTTAACACTTCTTCTGAGGAAGAGCAGTCTTTTTTTATGAGATCATTTAACTCTACATTGGTGTCCTGAGGATTTATGTATACTGCAGAGTCCCCATAAATTTCAGGGAGGGATGCTACATTTGAAACTATGATTTTTGCACCTGCGGCCAGGGCTTCCAGAGGTGGAATACCGAATCCTTCATAATAGGTTGGGAATACAAAAGCCTTGCATTTCTCCATGAGGGCTTTTACTTCTTCATCGGAAACATATCCAAGCAGAATAACATTTTTAAGCTGGCTTAAATCTCCGATCTCTTCGCTGTGCATGCCGGAAATTGTTTTTCCTGAAACTGCAAACAAATCTTCCGGATGGGATTTTGCATATTCAAGAATCCATTTAAGGTTTTTCCTTTTTTGAAGGGAACCGAGTGTAAAGAAAAATTCTTTTTCTTTTAGTAAAGGAAATTTATCAAAGATTTCTTCGTTTGATTTTATATCCAAAAAATGATCCCAGCCATTTGGTATGACAGCAATTTTTTCACTTGGGGTTTTGTACCAGTGCTGTATCCTTCCTTTGCTGAATTCAGAAACCGTAAGTACTTTTTTTGCGTTGTGTGCAATGTTCCAATAGGAAATCCTACAATACAATTTTACGAGTTTGTCTTTGAATGTGTTAAAGTCATTTGGAAAATCCTTTGCATAAACATCGTGAATGAACGAAAGACCGCAGAGTTTTCCAAGTGGGGCAGTGTTAGAAAAGTTCAGGCCTGTAGACTTTGTTTTCTTGCAGGCCTTTGCAAAAATTCCCATATCCCAGAAAGGAAACCCGTGGATTTCCTTAGGGGAATGGATGAGCTTTATGTTCTTATATTCTGGAACTGTTCGTGCATTTTTTGGAACTAGAATTGAAACATCTGCTTCTGAATCCAACAAAGCGTCAAGTTGTCTGCAGATTTCAAAGGCAAAGCGTTCAATTCCCGTAAGATTCCTGCAAAGAAAATTTCCGTTAATAAGTATTCTATTCATATCTCCTAGCATACACCAATTGAGTGCATGTAGTCAGCAAGAACACCTGTAAATTCTGCCATTTCTTCAGGAAGAATGTCTCCCATGTTTGCAATGCGGAATGTATCGATGTTTCCAAGCTTTCCTGGATAGATTGTAAAACCAAAGCTGCGTGCATAGTCATGGAGCTGGTTGAAGTTGTACTTGTCTGTCTCAGGAATAAGGATTGCTGTAATGAAGTGACTTTGATTTTTACGGTCAACAAGCATCTTAAGTCCGATTTTATCAAGGGCTGAAACAAGAATTTCCCAGCATGCAGTAAAGCGTGCATAGCGCTTTTCTATTGTTTCAACCTTTGTTTCTGTAATTGCCTGGCGCAATGCATAAAGTGTCTGAACAGGAGGTGTAAAGCGGGTCTGCTTTGTTTCCTGGAAATACTTGTACTGGTCAAGAAGGTTAAGGTAGTAGTTTCTCATTGGCCAACCTTCCTGCTTGAGAAGTTCTGATTTTTTGCAGACTACGAAACCGATTCCAGCCATACCGCCAATATGCTTGTTTGAAGTACATGTTGCAAAGTCAATGTTCATTTTTGCAAGGTCAATAGGCATTCCGCCGTAAGATGAAACTGTATCAACGATTGTTGTCATTCCGTATTTATGTGCAAGACCACAGAGTTCAGCGACAGGATTCAAAAGACCTGTTGTTGTTTCATGATGAACCATGGCAAAGGTTGTGTACTTGTCTTTTTTCATCTGCTCTTCAACAGCTTTTATGTCGATTGGCTCATAAGTTGAAGACTTGAAGACATCCATTTTAATATTGTAAACCGATGCAATATTTGCAAGGCGAGCACCGTAAGAACCGTTGTCGATTACAAGAAGCTTTCCGTCTGGCGGAATACATGAGCTTACCATAGCTTCATCTGCACCTGTTCCTGAACAGCCAAACATTACGGTTGTATATTCCTTTGGATCTGCAACAAATGCCGTAAGGTCTTCTGCAATCTGTTCCATAAGGTTTCCGAATTCAAGTTCACGAGGGCAGATGTCAGAAACAACCTGTGCGTATTTAACGCTGTCAGTTGTTGTTGATGGACCTGGGTTCAAAAGAACTTCGCGACGAATGTTGTTAAGACTTTCGTTTTCCTTTATGCGAGGCCAGATTTCATTTAATGCGCGGTCAAGCATGGATTCATCATCGATTTCTGTCCATGCATAGTATTCAATCTTGTGCACATATACAGGTTCACCTTCGATGGAAACCTGCTTGAGTGCTGATTCATAGTCAAGCTTAATCAGGTCTGGGCTTGATTTATAGTAAGCCATCATCTTGTTGAGGCAGTCAAGACTGATCTTTGTGATGCCAACGAGTTCACCTGCAGGCTCTCCAATCTGTTCCTTGTTTTTTGAAACGTCACAGAGAATGCCATCTTCATTTGTCTTGAGGTAAACTTCATCGTGGCTGTTTGATTTTCCGCTGGCAAGAATTACATTCTTCAAGGTTTCATTGTGAAGAACTTTAAGTCCTACTGCATCGTAAATCAAATCGCTTTCAAGAAGAAGAAAGTCTCCCTTGATGTATGGAACACAGACTTCAAGAGTTCCCATGGAAGATGTATTTTCATAGTTGTCGTTGCGTACAGTCTTGATGATGTGGTATTTTTTTGCAAGTTCATCGTAATATTCAGAGCAGTGACCTGTTCCGATGATGATTTCTTCGATGCCGCTTGCAATGAGCTTCTGTACTGAGCGTTCAACCATTGGGACGCCGTCAATTTCAATAAAGCCTTTTGGCATGAGTTTTGTTCTGTCTCCAAAACGTGAGCCAAGACCGCCTGCTACAATTACTGCCTGTTTAATCATGTTGTTCACTCCTGATTATTTTAAAAATTCCATCATAGCCTGCTTATTCTGAACAGGTGTTGTCTTTGGACGACCAAGATCTTTCCTTGCACCCTTGCGGACAAGAACTTCAACAAAGGTAAGTTCATCAAAAGTTTTGCGGTCCTTAAGGATAGCATCAAGTTCTTCTTTTGTAGAAGCTTTTACTACATTTGTATATCCACAAGCCTTTGCAATGCCACAGAGATCTATCTGGCGGCCTACTGTAGGCTGTCCACCAACGCTGTCATGTGCGCCGTTGTTAAGGACAATGTGAATCATGTTTGATGGATTGCGTGTTCCGATAGTTGCCATTCCTCCCATCTGCATGATTGAAGCACCATCACCGTCTATGCAGTAAATCGTACGGTCTTTTTTCTGCATTGCAATGGAAAGTGCAATCTGGGAAGCATGTCCCATTCCACCAACAGTAAGGAAGTCTTTGTTGTGTCCCTGATTATGCTTGTCGCGAAGTTCATAAAGTTCGCGGCTAGCCATTCCTGTCGTTGAAACAAAAGCAGCTGTTTCTGGAGCACTGAGCATGATCTTTTCTATTGCTTCTTCACGGCTCATGTCAGCTTCAACGGAGACATTGTTCTTAAGAACATACTCTTCAAAAGTTCCTTTCTTGATGACAAGGGCATAAGGTGCATTGTTAGCCTTGATGTATTCATAAGCTTTTGCGAGAGCCTTGTCCAGACATTTGTTGCAGTTGTCTGCACCAAGAACAGAATATGGAATCTTCATTGCATCAAGAAGATCGCAGGTTACTTTTCCCTGCTTAACATGCTGAGGTTCATCATGTACGCCAGGTTCTCCGCGCCAACCAATCATGATCATCATTGGAACTGAATAGACATCTGAATCTACGATGGAAAGCAAAGGATTTATCATGTTTCCTTCGCCAGAATTCTGCATGTATATCATTGGAATCTTGCCTGTTGCAAAGTGATATCCAGTTGCAAGGGCAGTGGCACTTCCTTCGTTGGCACTGATGATATGCTTGTCTGCAGGAGCATTGTCTGTAATGTATGCACAGAAATTTTTAAGAAGTGAATCAGGAACTCCAGCAAAAAAATCTGTTCCGTTTGCAATTAAACTGTCATAAAAATATTTTGGTGAAATCATTTTAATTAACAATTCACAATTATTAATTCATAATTATGGTAATTGTGTTTTCCTCCATTTATAATTTGTGCTTCCTGATTTATTTAGTACCAGGTATAAGTTCAAGAATCTGCTTGATAGGCATGCAGATATCGTTGACTTCGAGGGAACGTTCAGCTTTAAGAATTTCTTCTGCGCACTTCTGCATTGCAGGGTAGCTTGCGCGGAGCATGTGGTTTGCATAGATGATTACGTTTGCGCCCCATGAAGCAAGTTCATCTTCCGTAAACTGATTGTAGGTTGTTGGAACGAGAACAATAGGAATGTTTTTGTATTCTGCACGGAACTTCTGGCAGAACTCCTTGATGTCTTCACCGCTCTTGTCCTTGGAATGAATCATAACACCGTCTGCACCAGCACGAACAGCGGCAAAAGCCTTTGTGATTGCTTCATCTACACTGTAGCCTGCAATGATTTCTTCAATGCGGGCAATGATCATGAAGTCCTTTGTTACCTGAGCTTTCTTTCCAGCTGAAATCTTTTCACAGAATTCTTCCTCTGTAGCAAGAACCTGTTTTGCTTCTGTTCCAAAAAGTGAATTCTTTTTGAGTCCTTTCTTGTCTTCAACGATAACTGCAGAAACACCGTTGCGTTCAAGGGTGCGAACTGTAAATACAAAGTGCTCTGGAATTCCGCCTGTGTCTCCATCATAGATGATAGGTTTTGTTGTACATTCAAGAATATCAGTCAAAGACTGAAGACGGGTAGTAAGGTCAACTGCTTCAATGTCAGGTTTTCCTTTTGATGTAGAGTCTGTCAAAGAAGAAGACCACATTCCGTCAAATGTATGGAGACCATCGTCTTTCATGACTTCTGTGTTCTCAACGATGAGTCCACTTAGTCCCGAGTGTGCTTCCATGATCCTGACGATAGGTTTTGCTGCTATCAGGCGGCGGAGTGTAGCACGGCGGATATCTGGCGTTGTACCGATTGACTTTGCATTGTCGGCAAGGGCTGTAGAGTTGATTCCCTGTGTGTATGGAATTTCAACAACCTGTCCTCCCCATTCCTTCATAGCTTCAAATACTTCGTCGCGGATGTGGTTAAGGTAGTTTGTCTTCCAGTCATCGCCATGAATGATATAGTCAGGTTTAATCTTTTTTAAGTTAGGAACATAGCTCCATTCTTCCTGAGGAACAACTTTTGCAACTCCCTTAATGTTTTCAATAACATTCTTGCGCTGGTCGTATGTAAGGTATGGAAGCCTTTTGTGGCTTACGATGGCAGCATCTGTCAAAAGACCTACTGTAAGTTCTCCAAGCTTTGCGCCCTCATTGATGATGTTGATGATTCCTGGATGGATGATGTCTCCTGTAAGACCAAGGTATACTGTTTTAGCCATATATTTTAATTACCCCCTAAAAAATTTTGCTCTTGTTCAAAAGTTGTTAAAAATGTATACTTATTGAACAAAATAATCAAGTTTTAGGTTACAAAATATTCAATTTTTTTCAAAAAATTGGTTTTTATTATATTTTTGAACAGAAAGGACTATGATTACAAAAAAAGAATTTGATGTGCTTTCCATTTTGGAAGCGGAAAAAGCAAATCTTTCTCAGAGGGAACTTTCAAACCGTACGGGGTATTCTGTCGGAACTGTAAATTCCATAATGGCAGATCTAACGGAAAACGGTTTTGTTCAGGATAAAAAAATCACCCTTAAGGGAATAGAAGCTTTAGAGCCTTATAGAGTTCAGCGTGCGGTTTTTGTTGCCGCTGGTTTCGGAAGCAGACTTGTGCCGATTACTTTGAATACACCTAAGCCGTTGATCAGGGTTCAGGGAACAAGAATCATAGACACCTTGCTTGATGCTGTTGTAAGGGCAGGCATAGAAGAAATCATTATCGTCCGCGGTTATTTAAGCGAACAGTTTGATCAGCTTCTTTACAAATATCCCAACATCAAATTTCTGGAAAATCCTGCGTACAATGAAGGAAACAATATTGCATCTCTTATATGCGCAAGATATTTCCTTGAAAACGCCTACATCCTTGAGTCTGATATCATCCTTAAAAATCCTAACCTGATTACAAAATATCAGTATCAGTCCAATTACTGCGGTGTTCCATGCGACAGAACCGATGACTGGTGCTTTACAATGGATAAAGACAGAATTACTGGTGTTCAGGTTGGTGGACTTGATTCCTGCCAGATGGTTGGAATTTCTTATTGGACAAAAAATGACGGCAAAAAACTGTCTGAATGTCTTAAGAAGGTTTATGAAGCTCCGGGCGGAAAAGAACGATATTGGGATACTGTACCACTTAATTACTGCAAGGATGATTTTAATCTTGTGGTTCGAAAATGCAGTTTTGACGACTATATTGAAATTGATACTTTCAATGAACTTAAAGCTGTCGATTCAACTTATGATTCGTAAAATATGGCGTGAGCTTTTATAGGGAGAAAATATGCTTAAACTTGAAAAAATCTGCAAGTCCTTTGATGGAGTGAAGATCCTTGATGATATCAGTCTTTCCATCAGTGACGGTGAAATTGTTTCAATCCTTGGTTCTTCTGGCAGTGGAAAAACAACTTTGCTAAACCTTATTCTTGGTCTCATAAAGCCAGAAGAAGGAAAGATTGTATTCAACGAGAACGATATCACAAATGTTCCTATGGAGAGAAGAAATTTTAACATTGTTTTTCAGGATTATGCTCTTTTCCCAAACATGAATGCCATAAAAAACATCAGGTATGGATTGAAGAATTATCCTGACCGTTCGACAGATGAAGAAGTAGAATCCCTCATTGATCTTCTTGATCTTCGTGAACATCTCAACAAAAAAATAGACATGCTTTCTGGTGGTCAGAAGCAGCGTGTAGCTCTTGCAAGAACCCTTGTAATGAAACCTCAGATTCTGCTTTTGGATGAGCCATTGTCTGCTCTTGACGGTGTAATCAAGGAATCAATCAAGGAAAAAATCGTAAAGATTGCAAATGACTTTAAGCTTACTACTATTATTGTTACCCATGACCCAGAAGAAGCCCTTACCATCAGTGATAAGGTTCTGATCATAAATAAAGGCCATGTAGAACAGTTTGCAAGTCCCGATGAGATCATTAAGAATCCTGCCAGCGAATTTGTCAGTGATTTCATCCTGAAGCAGTTGAACATAAAAAAGAACAACATCTACAAGCTTTTTGAAAGGCAATAAAAGGTGGTATCAATGATCTCAAGAATTCAGAATAAACAGGTTAGGACTGTTTTCTATTCAGTTTTGATTTTTTTCTGCATCTTTATTGCATGGCCTGCATTTACATTATTGAAAAATGCATTTGAGTACAGGCATTCATTTTCTTTTGTAAATTTCAACGCTGTCTTTTCTGGTGGAAAAATTTGGTCCGCTTTTTTTAACAGTTGCAAGGTGAGCATAATCAGTTCCGTCATAACCACTGTGTTTGCTTTTGTAATGGCATATACTGTAACCTTTACAAACATTCCTAGCTGGTTGAAGAAGACATTCAGAACTCTTGCCGTATTTCCGATGTTGCTTCCGACCATTACATACGGTTTTGCCATCATTTATTCTTTTGGAAAAAATGGTCTTCTTACAAAAATTCTTGGTTTTCAGTTTTTTGATTTCTACGGTTTTTATGGTTTGATATTCGGTTATGTAGTATATACATTTCCCATCAGTTTTACCTTGATAAAAAATACTATGGAATATATTGACCGCAGGTTCATTGTGGTGTGCCGTGTAATGGGAGACAATTCTATAAAAACTTTCTTTACTGCCATTTTGGGTCCTCTTGCTGGTACAATCGCAGTTTCTGTTGTACAAAGTTTTTTTCTTGCCTTTACTGACTTTGGAATTCCTGCTTCCATAGGAGGACGCTATACAGTTATTTCTACAATGCTTTACAATACCATGCTTGGAAGTCTTCCTGACTTTCATCAAGGTGCTGTCATTGCACTGTTCATGCTAGTTCCATCCATTTTCAGCATTCTTCTCTTGAACTATCTTCAGAGATTCAATGTGAGATACAACAAGCTTTCCAATGACGCTATCAAAGCGAATCCTGTAAGGGATATTGCTTGTTCTTTAGTTTCTTTTGTTGTTGTTTTTGCCATCATCTCAATTTTCATAGTTGTAATCTGTTCACCTTTTGTTAAAGCATGGCCTTATGATACCAGCTTTTCACTTGATAATTTTACAAGCGTTCTTGGAGACAAATCCTTGAATAGAGTTTTTGCAAATTCTCTTGTAATTAGTCTTTTGACGGCAGTTTTTGGAACAGGTCTTGTCTTTGCTTCTGCACTTTGCTGTGAAAGAAATAAAAATAAACTACATGGAACAAAGACTCTGGTGGCCATAGCTCAGGTATCCAATGCGATTCCTGGAATGGTTTTAGGTATTGCTTTTCTTTTGACTTTCAGAAAAACACCAATCCACAACACATTGATCATCATTGTTGCCTGTAATCTCATTCACTTTTTTGCAACCCCATTTTTGATGATGAAGGGTGCTTTGGAAAAGATGAATGCTAGTTGGGAAACAACAGCAGCCGTTCTTGGTGATAACTGGATTAAAACAGTGGTAAGAATCATTACACCAAATGCTTTACCTACGTTGCTTGAAATTTTTGTATATCTTTTCATCAACGGTATGGTCACTGTCAGCGCCATTGTATTCATTGCAGGAGCAAAGACAATGGTCATCACTACCAAGATTCAGGAGCTTCAGCATTTTGCAAAATTCAATGAAATATTCATTCTGTCAATTTACATTCTTTTTACAAATTTAATACTGAAAAGTGTAAAGGGAATTGTTAATATAAAGTTAAACAATAAATAGGAGTTTTTTATGAAAAAGATTTTGGGAATTTGTGCGGCTGCATTGTTTTTCTTTTCTGCCTGTTCAAAAGATTCTGGAAACAAGCAGATTGTAATCTATTCCAATGCTGATGATGAAGCTGTAGTATCTGTAAAGAAAGCCTTGGACGGCAATGGATATGAAGGAAAATATATTTTCCAGTCATTCGGAACAAGTGAACTTGGAGGCAAGCTTTTTGCTGAAGGAAGCGATATTGAAGCTGATGTAATAACAATGAGTTCTTTCTACATTGAAAGTGCCCAGACAATGAACGACATGTTCCTTCCTTTGACGTTTGAAAGAAAGCAGGTAAGTGTAACTCCAGATTTTTACACACCTCTTCTTGCCATTCAGGGGGCTGTAATCTATAACTCTGAGCTTGTTGCTAAGAATACTCTGCCTGTACCGACATCTATTAAAGATATCGGAAACATGGAATACAACGGGCTTGTAAGTGTTGTTGACCCTATGGGAAGTACAACTGCATGGCTTATGGTTCAGGCTTTAATCAGTGAATATGGTGAAGCTGGAACTTCTGATGTTCTTAAGAAAATCTACAATAATGCAGGGCCTCATCTTGAATTGAGTGGCTCAGGTCCAATCAAGAAAATTCGTAGTGGAGAAGTTGCAGTAGGCTTTGGGCTTAGACATCAGGCAGTTCGTGACAAAAAGAAGGGGCTTCCAATTGATTTTATTGATCCTAAAGAAGGAAACTTTGCCCTTACAGAAAGTGTTGCCGTAATTAACAAAGGAAAGAAAACAAATCCTTTTGCTATGGAGATTGCAAAGTGTATAATTGAAAATTCCCGTGCCGACATCATAAAAGATTATCCTGTAGTCCTTTATGATGGAGAAAGCGTAGAAGAAGAAAATAGGGCTACCAACAGCAAGATTTTTGCCGAGCCTTTAACAACAGAGTTGTTGAAAAAGCACCAGCAGTTGAGTGAAAGTGTAAAATAATTTAGTGCTAATAATAAATAAGAAATGCTCCCGCAAGGATGCTAGGTTGTAGGTTGTAAATCGCAGTTTGGCATGAACCCTTGCTCCGCATTTCTTATTTGATTTAAAAATATATATAATTCATTCTTTATCAAGCGGATAAAGAATAATTAACAATCACCATCAATAATTTTTATCATGTAATCGGCTATATTTTTTCCTGCATTTCCCTGGTGCATCCAGGCTGTTTCCTTAGCCAGTTTTCTCTGTTCTGCAAGCTCCTTACTGTCGGACATAGACTGGATTACTTCCTTTATGTTTTCAAACTGATTTTCATCAAGTTCAGTTCCAAATTTTTCAAGAACTTCATATTGCCAGAGTTTTTTATTAAGATCATAAGCATCATAAGGCTTAAGATCTATGTTGCCTGCAACATACATTACAGGTTTATCGCAAAGGAATGTATAGTCAAATATAATTCCAGAGAAATCCGAAATCATTATATCCGCTTTTTTAAGAGAGTAGATGTTCTGCCTTTCATAATCCCAAACAATGTTGCTATTATCTTTATAACGTTCTTCAAGACGGGCAAGCATGTCTGCCTCGGATTTCTTTGACTGTGGGTGAGGTCGAACAATAATGCGCCAGCCTGTTTTGCTCAAAGGATCAAGAAGTTTTTCTCCATGCTTTTTAAGGATACCTACATCTCCCCATGAAGGAGAAACAAGAACTGTAAATGGGTGGTTTTCTTCTTCTGGAATTTCCTCGATATTTTTCTTGTAAACATCAAGATAAGGACAGCCGACTGTTACAAGATCCTTTTTGTTGATGCCGCGCATTTCCTCTAGAGTTCTAAGGTCTGTTGCCTGATAGTCACCGCTAAGCAAAACTGAATCAAAGAAGTCAAGTCCAAAAAGTCTGTATGTTGTCGCATCATTTGGCATGTGGAGAACATGGCTGTAATGCTTTACATTCTTGCTTCTTTTAAGCTGATATACCTGAAGACCTGGTGTGGTCATAAGAACAAAACCTGCAGAAAGCATGTTGAGCTTTGCAAAAGCACTGTTTCCTTCGCCAATGAATTCAGCCTTTACATGGTTCCATGTAGTTTCAAATACAGGATCATCTTTTGCGGAAGTGTAATAAGTCAATTCAATACCTCTATTTTCAAATTCCTGTACTACAGGCATGAATGTATTCCAGTATTGCTTGCCTTCATTATAGATTACATATTTTTTATATGATGAATCCAGTTGAATTCCATCCTTCTTGCCACTGATTAAAACCTTTAGCTTTAGTAAAAGGGCACGGGCAAGAAAGAATAAAGTTGCTGCTGCACCAATAAGGACTGAAAAAAGCATTGATCCAGTACCTGGGTCGATGTATAGAAAATTTATAATCATAAATATTTACTCCTTGGACTGTAATATTATTCCTGTGTCCAATTGTCAGGATCGTGTATGTCGTTTTTCACACGCCACCATTCGTTTTTTTCTGTGGGTGTAAAAATGTATTTTGATGAAATGTGATGAGGCATGAACATTCTGCTTGTGCATACCAAAGCACCATTTTCTTTCTGTGTTTTTATTTCATTTCCTGTAAACGGATTAACAGCCTTTTCCATTCCCATTGTTGCAAGATATGGAACATCTGCGTTTGTCATGAAATTATCATTTACAGTAAGGGGACCATCGCTGTAGAAGTCCTTTACCATAAGCATAGGGTTGTAACAGCCTGGGTTTAATGAGTTGAATTTATCAGTAACAGGGAATTCAAAAGTATAGCCCGTACATCCATGATCAGCGTAAATAATAATTCTTGTATTGTCATAGCAACCATTCTTTTTCAAGACTTCAAAGAATTCTCCAAGACGGTTCAATGCACCTGCCAAAGAATGGAATGAGTCATTACCATCCCATTTAGATCCAGTGTCGATGATCTTTACATTAGAAGCTGGCCTGTATTCAGGTGCCTGGAGAAGAATGCTCTGATGAGTACATTCATTTGACATGGTGATAAAAGAATCCTGACCATTGCTAAAGGTAGAAAGACGTTCAAGGTATTCAAGAGTTGAATAGCCTGCAAGATAGTCATCAAAATCACCGTTTCTTGTATTTGTTGACCAATACTTTCCGTCGTTATAGAAGGCAGGCCTCAATACAAGAGGAGATGACTTGAAAAGTCCATACCACAAAATGTTTCTTTTCAGGGTATCTGAAGTAACAGAAATTTTTGCCGTATCTTGATGTTCTTTATACCATAGGCCAAGATATTTCTTTTCTAGATTGATGCTGTTGATTTTTGGGTAGCCATTGAAGATAGTAAGATCAGGAATCCAGCTGTAATTTGCCCACTGAGGATCTGCAACGGTCGCAGAATATCCGTACTGTTCAGAGAAAACTCTTGGAAGCATTAAGATTGCTTCGTTCTGTTTTTCAACAAGAGTCTGGTTTTCTTTCCTGTTTATTTCTTCTGGAATATATTCATAACCACCGTAGCAGGCAGGAGATGCTATGAGTGTATGAGCATTGTAGGAAACTGTATTTCTATAGAGAGTAAAGCCACTCATCTGCTGATTCAACTGTGGACAGCGTTCAAAGGCAGGTTCAACATATCCATTTTGTGAACGGTCAAGGAAAATCAGGAGGACATTTCTTCCTGTCTTTGAAAAGTTAAAAACAGGTTTGATTTCATCTGCATTTTCAGTTTCTGATACGGCAAGGTATTCTTTATATCCTTTGGAAATTGTAGAACTGTTGAAAACCGAAATTGATACTAGAACGAAGAGTAGAAGTGCTGAAATATACGAATATATTATTGCAAGCTTGGATTTAAATAGAACAATAATAATTGCAGCTACGAGCGCAAGACTTGCTATGTTGATTCCATATTGTGTTAGTGATGAGTCAACATTTGCAACATCTGTAAAAGTCAAGAGTTTTGAAAGCGTTCCGTAATTTCCTGGGAAAACAAAAACATTCAAAAGACAGGTAATAAGAAGAACAAAGAATCCAGCACTCATCAAAGACTGAATTCTTTCTTTGAAAAGAAAATAAATCAAAACGGGCCAGACAAAGCAAAGACCTACTGCCTGGAAAAATGTATTCCATACAAAAAACATTGGAGAGCCATAGCCATCAATGCCTGAAAATTCCATGGGACTTGAGGAAATAAGGTTTGAAGAAATATAGAGACCAATAAGAACTGCAAGTGCAAAAGAGGAAATCATGAAAAGCACTGTTCTTATTTTTCTGTCTTCCTTGAGGCATATAAAAACATTATCAAGAATATAATTGCAGAGCTTAACAATAAGCGGAATAAAATAGACGATGGAAAAAACTGCACCAATGAGGACGGCTCTTTTTGCAGAGACAGGATGACCAAAAATAAGGTAAAGGATGAGTGCAGATACGAAAGCGCAGCCAAGCCAGTAGAGGACTTTTACAGGATTCTTGAGCTTGTAAAAAACATTTTTGACAAGTGAGAAAACATTGTTCATTGTCCAGTAAATGACAAGACCTGCAGGACTGTTGTAGAGGAGTGCAAGGAAAAGGAGGGCAAGACCATAGGTCTGCATCTTGTCCCGGAATCCAAGTCCTTTGAGGTATATTGCACTTGCAATAACATTTATAAGTGTCATTGCAATAGGAAGTATGTTTACGGCAAAGGTGCCTATCATGAAAGTTGCGTCAGGTGCTCCCATATCACGGACAAAGAAAAAAGACTGTCCTTTCAATGCTTCCATTGTACTTAGACAGGAATATGCTGCTGTGAAAAATGGAATCTGGATTAAAAGTCCAAAAGCTGAACGAAGTCCCATTATAGGATGATAATGACATTCCCTGTAATAGGTGGTAAGAATCATATACTGTTCGTTGCCTTTGAAGGTAGATTTAATCCTGTCTATTTGGGATTTCATCAGTCCTTGCTTGTCTCTTTCAACCTGCTGCCATGCCTCGGCAACAATATAAAGCGGCAGTGTAAGTAAACTTACAGCAATGCTTACCCCAATCAAGGCAAAGCCTTCATTGTCAAAGAGTTTATTGCAAAAACAAAAAACAAGTTCAATTATCTGAGTAAGAGGGTAGATGATTAAAGAATAAAAGAAATTTGCCATTTAAATAGTATATTATATTGAAATATTCTGTTCAATTATGGCCATTTATAGATTTATTTAATTAAAAACCTGCAGATCAATGATGAACTGCAGGTTTACATATATGATTATTTGGAAATGAAGTTTTTAATAAGCTCAATTACTTTTTCCATGACTTCCTTACGGTCAAGTGTAACTCTCATTGCAAGGTGGCTTCCTTCTGTCCAAAGCCTTACAAGATAACCGTTCTTCTGCAAGTAATCCTTCAAGGCCTGGGTATCTATATCCACAAAATGGATAAAAACGAAGTTTGCATTGCTTTCAAAGGCTTTTACGCCAGGAAGCTTATTCATCTCAGCAATAAAGAAATTTCTGCTTGCGGTAATGTCTGAAAGTAGCTGGTCATAATATGTCTGATCCTGAAGGGCTGCAATCGCCATTTTACGGCTGATATTGTTTACACGGAATGGATTAACATCAAGTCTGAATACTTGCTTTGCCATAGGATTACAAATTCCGTATCCAACACGAACTCCAGCTAATCCATATAGCTTTGAAAATGTGCGGCTAAATACAACATTTGAGTATGTATTGAGAAGATGTACAACATCATATTTTTTAGGACCAAATCCAAGATAAGCTTCATCTACAATTACAAGAGATGCAGGATTTTCTTTTATGATTGTTTCAAGGTCTTTTTGAGCAAGAAATGCGCCTGTCGGATTATGTGGTGTTGTTAGAATGATTATTCTTGGAGTAATCGTACGGGCTTTTTCTCGAAGACCATTAACATCAAATTCGTATGTGCTTTCTCCTGGTTTTACATCATAATATGCAGCCTTTGCCATGCGGAGTTCTACGACGGATTTATAATAGTTCCATGCAGGTGAAGAAATAAGTACTGTATCTCCTTTATTCAGTACCAATGTCATGATTGTTTTAATTACATCAGAAGATCCTGAATGGATTAAAATGTGATCAGTTCCGATTCCTTCTCTTTTGGATACTTCTACAGCTAAATCATCTTCACGGCTAAGATCATAGAGCATAACATCTTCGTAAGTCGCATTATGCAAAACTTCCATGCATTTGGGGCTTGGTTTGAAAAGATTTTCGTTAACATGAAGACGGCCTGTAAACTGTTCTGTTGCAACAACTGAATAGGATTTTGTATCTGCATAGTTTGAGAGATAATTAAGACGAATTGTCTGGTTTTCCATTTCTTCTTCAGCAATAAACTGTTCTACAAAATCCTTGAAACCTGGATAGAATTCTATGATTTCTTCAGTGGTATCAAATTCCTTGCAGTCTTCTTCTTCACGCTGCATAACTTTCATTTTTAGTTCATTGATATGTTTGGCATAGAAATGATCCCAAAGCATGTATTTCATTTCTGGATCATAGTATTCCTTAATCATGAGCTCCTTGAATTTTGAAGAGAAATCTCTGTTCCAATATGATTCTCCGATTACATACCAGCCATTTTCACCACCGCGCTTAAGTTCCTTTATGTACCCGTTTTCATCATATGATTTTGCAAAATCCTCATTTATGAATTCATCACTGAACTTTGCAGCATAGTATGAGTCATATACATATTCTTTATATACATTGTGGGCAAACCAATTGTCGCTGCAACATATGTAAGAATTTTTAAGATAATCTTTTGCTGCATATAGGGATGATGTATTGTTTTTTTCTTCCCATTCTGTATTTTCGATGACAATAAGACCTGGATACTTCTTTGCCATGTCAAAATATTTTTCTTTTTTATAGCCAACTACAATGATTATTTCATTTACGCCAACATCCTTAAGCTGTTTAATTTGGCGCTCAACCATGGTATCGCCTTTGATTTCAAAGAGACCTTTAGGAAGATAATTGGAAAGAGGCATGCAACGACGGCTACGACCTGCTGCCATTATGATCGCGTTGTCTACTTTATAAGGTTTGAGGGCTTCGTAACCTTTGACTGTTACTTTTCCGTCTTTTAGTAATCCGGCTGCTTCACAATTTGAAATAGTCTCCTTGTCAAAATCTCTGATGCTCTTGTTTTTATGAACTGCATAAAGCAGGTCAAATTCCTTTTCTGTCATTGCAGAACCTCCTTTCAAATATAAAAGCCGTAACACATACGGAAGAATAATTATACTGATAAACTTACTTATTAAACAGTGGTGACCAGTTTTCGGTTACATAGATATCGTCATGAACTGTGAACCACTTGTCATCAGGAACATCCCAGCCAGATTTGAATCTATTGCGGGTAGATTGCGCTCTTGCAACATCAATCTTAATCCAGTCGTTTTTGTTTTCTTTTTTTAATGGCTTGTTTGTAAATGGATTTACCTGCTTTTCTTCTGGTATGATTCCTTCTGTAGCAAGCCAAGGAGTGTCCGCATTACACATAAAAGAATTATCTATACTAATTGGACCTGATGCATTGAAGTCTTTAACAAATAGAGAAGCTACAACTGTGTTTTTGTTAAGATTAGGAATGTTATTTATTAATGTATTAGAAGTTGATTTTGTAGTTCCATGATCAGAAACTATAACAATTCTTGTGTTGTCATATACATTGTTTTCTTTTAAGAATGAAATAAATTTTTCGTATTGATTAAATACAGCAACCATAGTCGAATAATGAGAATAATTATCTTTGTCCATTCCGCCGTATTGTCCATTGTAATCGATTGGTTTATGAGTATCCAAAGATAAAGGAATTGATTCATGTACTGTTTCATTATCAATTATGATGAAAGAATCGGCGTTAGAATTTGTATCGAACATTTGAGATAGATATTCCATTTCTGAATAATTGTCTATAAACCTGCTAAGTCCATCATTGTAATAATCAAAAGAGGTCCAATATTTTTCGTGATATATGAAACGGCGAAGAGCAGGTGGCACAATTTTAAATAAGCTGAACCAGATGAAATTTCGCTTGATGTCATGTTCTAAGTATTCAGCTTTTTTAACACCATTTTCATTATACCAATAGTCACTGTATATTCCGCGGGTCTCTGCTCGAATTACATAGTCGTCATCCTTATACATGTCGGTGACGGGGTATTCAAGATAATTTTCATAAGGAAGTCCTGACACCGTTACTGAATATCCTGCTTCATGGAAAAGACGAGGCATAGTTAATAGTGCTTCATTGTGCTTTTTTTGCAAGGTTTCATCTTTTCTTTTCATTATTTCCCATGGAGAATAGTCATATCCTCCAAAAAGTCCTGGGGTACCAATCATTGTTAAAGGACCTAAAGAAACAGTGTTTCTATAGAAAGTAAATCCATCCATAAATTCCTTGATATCCGGATGGGTATTAAGGATTAAGTCGGCATGTGGTAGAAAAAATCTATCTTGCATGATAACAATTACATTTTTACCTGTTTTGGAAAGATGATAGGATTTTTCAATTTCTGTTTTTGGAACAGGTGGAGTCATTTTTTTGAATTCACGGTTAATTGAGTGAATGTTTTTTACGCTGATAATAAGTAGGGCTGATACGACTATACTGAGAAGCGGTTTTGTAAGTTTGTTAATGTATTTTATCAATAGACATGTGAATACAATGCCAGCAATCATTGCGGTTATGTTTAGTAGTAGAGAAAGTTTTGTTGATTCAAACTTCTGGGGGGTCATAAAAATAAGCTCTGGAAGAATTGGGCCATAATCTTCCGAGAAACAGAAGCAATTTACAAGTGCAAGAACTGCAGCAGATGAGTATATTAATACCATGCTTTTCTTTACTTTATTTGAAAAAAGTGAAAAGAAACACGTTGGCCAGAGAATACAAAAACCAATTGCTTGAAAGAAGGTATATCGTAGGAATTCAAAAGGTGATGTTAATTTTTCTACATAACAGTATTGCTCTGGTTCACTTTCCATAAGAGTTGATGGAATGTATAGTCCAGTAAGCAAGAGCAATGTAAATGCAGGAATTATAAAAGAAGAAAAAGAAACTTTCTTGTCAGTATAAAATGTAAAATCAAGTATTTTGTACCATGTTTTCGCAATAATAGGAACTGAAGGAATTAATATTGAAATAAAGAAAATTATAAGTTTATATTCTGTCTCTATATTTTTTAATGTTGTAAATAAGCTTGTTATAAAAAGAATTGAAATCAAGCAAGCTGTTGCATATAAGACTTTAAGTGGATTTTTGAGTTTGTAGAATACATTTTTTACAAGTGACAGGATGTTGTTCATTGTCCAATAGACAACAAGACCTGCAGGACTGTTGTAAAGAAGAATTAGGAAAACAGATGCACACCCGAAAATCTGAATTTTTTCTCTTATGCCGTGTCCTTTGGAATATATTATTCCACTTGTAATATTGATAAGGGTCATCAAGATTGGAAGAATGTTAACAGCAAAATTACCGATGTGGAAAGTTGCATCAGGGTTTCCAAAATCATCTATGAATAGAAAATGAACACCTTTTAATGTTTCAAGATGGGAAAGAAATGTATAGGCCGAGATAAAAAAAGGAATCTGAATGAGAAGACTGAAACTTGAACGAAGAGTCATCAATGGATGATAATGATTCTGCCTGTAATATGTTGAGATGATCATATATTGCTCGTCACCTCTGAATACGGCTTTTATGTTGTCCAAAGTTGGTTTCATCGCTTTTTGTATGTTACGTTCTGTCTCTTCCCATTTCTCAGCAACCATGTAAAGGGGAAGTGTACACAAAGTAACTACAAAACTAAGACCTATTACAGCAATGCCTTGGTTGTTAGTAATTTCATAAAAAAAAGTAAAAAAGAATTCTAGAATTTGAATTATTGGGGTAATTATCATTGTAAAAAGAAAGTTCATAAATTATTTTCCTTTGCTCGTAACAAACTGATAGACTTTTTCGCCTGCAATGCCAATATTTTCCCATGCCTCATCCTTTGCGGCATGTCTTAAAGCTGCAAGTTCCTTGCTATCACTGGCATTCTGTATGATTTCCTTTATGTTTGGAAATTGATTTTCATTTAATTCAATTCCAAATTTTTTTACGGCGTTTACTTGCCAAGGTTTCTGGCCTGGAACATAGTATGCATCGTACATTCTTAAATCCATATCTCCATTTACATACATTACAGGCTTGTCGCATAGGAATGTATAGTCATAGATGATTCCTGAAAAGTCTGAAATCATGATGTCTGCTTTTTTCATGGAATAAATATTGTCGCTTTCATAATCCCAGATAAGATTCTCTTTATCTATGTACTTTGCTGTAAGTTTTTCCAAAGTTTCTTTTTCACTTATTTTAGACTGCGGGTGAGGACGAATGATTATGTTCCAACCAGTAGCAATAAGAGGATCAAGAAGCTTTTCACCATATCTTGAAAGTATCGCACTTGGTCCCCAACTTGGAGAAAGAAGTACTGTAAATTTATGGTTCTCTTCTGTTGGCAATTGGTCTATTCTTTCCTTGAAAACATCAAGGTATGTACAACCGACGGAAACAATTTCTTTTTTGTTAATTTTTCGTTGTGTTTCCAAATATCTTACATCAGCTTCCTTATACATTCCTGTTACAAGGATACTGTCAAAATAATCAAGTCCAAACATTCTGTACATGGTTGCGTCACCGACAGAATGTTCAAGATGGGCATAATGCTTTACATTTTTGCTTCTCTTTAACTGATATACGTCAAGACCTGGTGTAGACATGACAACTACATCTGCAGAAAGAAGGTTTAGTTTTGCATATGCAGTATTTCCTTCTCCGATATATTGGGGAGCAACATAATTGTAATTGCATGAAAAAACAGGATCTTCTTTATAAGATGTAAAATATGTAATTTCAGTTTCATGTTTTTCAAAAGCATCAAGAACTGGCTTGAAAACGTTCCAATATCTTTTATCTTCGTTGTAAATTACATATTTATGGGAACTTTTATCTATTACGCCTTTTTTACCTGTTAGAATGAATTTCAATTTGAGAAATGCTGCACGTGAAAGAAAATAAACTGTTGCAAGTGCTCCAATAAGAATTGAAAAAAGCATGCTTCCCGTTCCGGGATCAATGTACAATAAATTCGGTGTCATTTTTTTTCCTAATTAGTCTCTTGAGTACAAGTCTCTTGTGTAAACTTTGTCTTTTACATCTGACAAATCTTCGCTAAGACGGTTTGCGATGATTACATCGCATTCTGATTTAAATGAAGCAAGATCCTTTGTAACTTTTGAATTGAAGAAATCTGTACCTTCGAATGTTGGCTCATAAATAATGACAGGAATTCCCTTTGCCTTTATTCTTTTCATGATTCCCTGGATGGAACTTTGGCGGAAATTGTCACTGTTGGCTTTCATTGTAAGGCGGTAAACCCCAACAACCTTAGGTTTCTTTGCAATTATCTGTTCTGCAATGAAATCCTTTCTGGTTGTGTTTGAAGCAACTATTGCACTGATAAGGTTTTCAGGAACATCTTTAAAGTTTGCCTTAAGCTGTTTTGTGTCCTTTGGAAGACAATAACCGCCATAACCAAAAGAAGGGTTGTTGTAATAGTCTCCAATTCTAGGATCAAGGGAAATTCCTTCAATGATTGATTTTGTATTGAGACCACGGCTTTCTGCATAGGTATCAAGTTCATTGAAATAAGCAACGCGGAGGGCAAGGTATGTATTTGCAAAAAGTTTGATAGCCTCTGCTTCAGTGCAGTTTGGGTGAAGGACCGTAATGTCCTTTTTTAGTGCACCCTGTTTTAAAAGGCCTGCAAATTCCACAGCCTTATTCTTTAACTGTGGCTTGTCTTTAGGGTAGCTGACAACAATTCTGCTAGGATAAAGATTGTCGTATAATGCATGACCTTCACGGAGAAATTCAGGACTGAATATGATATCCAAGGAAGGATATCGTTTCTGAAGTCCTTCAGTGTATCCAACAGGAATTGTAGATTTAATTACAATTGTTGAGTTTGAATTCATTTCGGCAAGAATGTCCAGAACCGCCTCAATGCTGGAGGTATCAAAAAAGTTCTTGTCAGGATCGTAGTTGGTAGGAGTGGAGATAACAACATAGTCAGCATTTTCATAGGCTGACTTGGCATCTGTTGTTGCTGTAAGGTCAAGCTTCTTTTCTGAAAGATATTCTTCGATTTCCTTGTCAACTATTGGAGATTTCTTCTTGTTTATGAGATCGACCTTTGCCTGGACGATGTCAACGGTCATTACCGTATTGTTTTGTGAAAGCAAAATGGCATTTGAAAGTCCAACGTATCCTGTTCCCGCTACTGCGATTTTCATTCTTCCCACCCTTAAATGCTAAAAATAATTTACTGAAGGCTTTCAACCATTTTCCAAAGGGCTTCTGCAGAATTAAAGTTTTCTGGTACAATATCCTTTGGTGTAATTTCAATGTCAAATTCTTCATTAAGTCGACCTACAATCTGAACAATGTCAAATGAGTCGAGAAGTGCATTGTCAATGAGTCCTGTTTCTGTTGTAAAATCAACATCAGGTTTGATTTCTGAAAGGATGCTAATTAACTGATCCATATTAACTCCCGTTAAGCGTTAAGTTTATTTGTTTCAACAACTGGTCTTAATTCTATCAGATTTCCGTTGGTTTTTCCATATACAGCAGGAAGATCATGACTCAGGAAAAGGTATATGCCCTCCGTAATGGAGTAGGCCCCAATATTCTTGAATTTGATTATATCGCCTGGAACCAATTGTGGAAGGTTGATTTTTCTTGTGACAAGGTCGGCTGTAGTACAAAGGGAACCGCAAATCATGTAGTCTTCCGAATCTTTTACAGAGGAAGGAGTCTTTTTAATGACTTCCATAGGAGGTACCTTCATAGCCATCATCTGACCATAGTAATTGATGTGGTTTATTCCGCCGTCAATTATTACATAATTTGTATTGCTTTCTGCATCATGCTTGACGTCGCAGACTTCCGTAAAATATTCTCCACAAGGACTTGCTAAATAGCGGCCAAGTTCAATAGTCCAGTTAAAGGAAGAATCTTTTATGGAGTCAGAAAATGCTTTTAAATCTTCAAGATTGTTGCTGTAGTCTTCTGGACAAAAATAATCAAAGACAAAACCAGGACCGTATTCAATGGAATTGATTCCCAATGAAAAATCAGCATTCAAAGATGAACAATACTCCTGTATGAATTCAGTTTCATCCTGTATTTTACTGAGTTTCTTATTTGTTCCTGTAAAATAATGGATGCCTCTTAAAATCAGTCTGTTATCATTTTTTATGATTTCAACGGCATTTTTTATGTCTTCATGACACATGCCAAATTGGTTTCCACTTGTAAGGCGAAGTATTATTTCCTGTTTTTGGTTTTCTTCAAGTGCATTGCAGAGACATTCAAGGTGAAGAATGGATTCACATGTAACTGTTTTGACTCCATATTCAAGGGCCTTCTTTATCATAAGAAGGTTTTTCATTACCCCGCTGAAAACAATTTTCTTTGGATCCACTTTAAGTCTTCTACATATTTCAAGTTCGCCTTCTGAACAGACCTCAAAAAGAATTTCTTGTTCTTTTAATGCGTGCAGAAGAAATGCATTTGCTTTTATTGCGTAACAAAGTTCAGCATTTGAAGGAAGAATGTTCTTTATTATGTTTATTCTTTCCTTCGCTTTGTCAAAGTCAAAAACATAATATGGTGGTTTTTTATCCATTTATTTTTGCCTCCAAAGCCCTTTTGTCGACTTTTCCATTTTTTGTGAGTGGAAATTCTTCAATATGTATGAAGTCAGACGGAACCATATAAACAGGTAAATCAGTTTTTAATGAAGTAACAATGTCTTTTTTTTCAACAGGCTTGTTGTCTGCAGTTGTGTAGAAGGCATAGATCTTGTTGTTTGTAAAAATTGTTACAGCCCGGGTAATTGAGCAATTCTTTTCGATTGTTCCCTCTATTTCACCAAGTTCTATTCTATGTCCCATATGTTTGATCTGAGTATCTTTTCTTCCTACATAATAGAATAGATCATCATCACCGTATTTTCCAAGGTCTCCTGTTCGGTAAATCCTTTCAAAGAATTTTTTGTTGCTTGGATTCTGTACGAAAACCTGTTCTGTTTTAGGATTGTCATAGTAACCAAGTGCAACACAGGAACCGCTTACACAGATTTCACCTTCAATATTTTTTTCTGTTATGAGATTGTCATTTTCATCAAGAAGGAAAACTCGTTCATTAGGAAAAGGAATTCCCATTGGTGTTACATAATCTTCTGGAATATCCTTTGGAAGCCTGTAGTAAGTACAGTTGCAGGTAATTTCAGTAGGACCATAAAGATTGATGTATTCAGCATCAGGAACATTTTCTTTCCACTTCCTAAGCTGTTTTATTGGCATGACTTCACCGCTGAACATAATTTTCTTAAGTTTTCCTGGAATCTTGTAGCTGAAACCATTTAGTGTAGAGATTATGCAGAGTGCGGAAACTGCCCAAATGAGGGTAGTGATTTCCCTTTCTTCCAGATAGTCAAGAAGTTTTGTTGGGAATGAAAAATATGCTTTTGGAACGAGGTGAACTGTAGCGCCTGTAAAGACTCCGCTGAATATGTCTTTGACAGAAACGTCAAAATCAAACGGTGCCTGATTTGCGATGTTTTCTTCAGGTTTTATCTCAAAAATTTCTGTAAAGCAGGTTAAGAAGTCAACTACATTCTTATGGTTGACAAGAACAGCTTTTGGAGTTCCTGTAGTACCAGATGTAAAGTTTGCGTAAACAGGATCAGTGTCGATGATAAGTTTTTGACGTGAGCCTTGGACTGATTCCTTATTTTCTATGATTACTTCATCGGTGAACAATGCAGTAACGGGAAGACCTGAAAGTTTTTTTTCGTTTTTTCTTTCCGAAATAATTTTGGTTACTCCAAGGGTTTCTATCATTGAAGTTAATCTGCTGTCTGGAAAAGTGGAATCAAAATAAGAATAGAAACAACCTGCATAAAGGGCTGCAAAAAAGTATTCAAGAGTTTTGACTGATTTTTCCATCATTACAGGAACTGCCATTCCTCTGTCAAAATGTTCTGCGATGAAGTACGAAAGCTTTTTTGAGTTTTCGACAAATTTTGACCATGTAATGCTTTCATTAATGTCTGCGAAAGCAACTTTATCAGGATATTTAGCGGCTGTATCTTCTAGATAATCTAAAACTGTGTATTTCATATAAATCTCCATTTAGTATTGAGCATACATGAATGTCTGTGTTCCTGGAGCATAACTCATACTTAAAATTATGAGTATCATTAATAAGTAATATGTACCCCAGCGTATGGCAATGTTCTTTTGCTGTATTGCTTCGTAGACATCAATTTTATTTTCACGTAATATACTAATTACTAAGACAATTATACTAGAGATAAAAATAAGGTTTACTTCTGCCATAAAAGTCCCAAGTGAACCATATATTGATTTTAAATAATCTTTTTCTAATAAAATTTCGTATTGTGTTATGTTTGTGATAGATTGCTTTAAATAAATTAAACTTTCTTTTACATCTGTAATTCTATCAAAATACCATCCGATGTTTACTATAATGAATGTCCTGAAAATTTGAAAGATTTTAAAAACTCTAGATTTTACATCTATTTTAAGAATGTCAGAAATTTTCTCAAAGTAAGGTTTGAGTAAGTCGCTTGATGCGATAATTAAACCATTATAAAGTCCCCATATTACAAAGTGCATTTCTGGACCATGCCAGATTCCAACAATAAGGAATACAATAATGTTTCCAAGCCCTGCAGGTATGGTTCTTGCAAGATGTTTACCAAGATTTTTATTTTTAATTTTCAATAAGTTTTTTGAAAGGTTTTGCATTCTCTTGGTAAAGGCAAAAGGATAGAAGATATAGTCTTTCATCCATGCACCAAGTGAAATATGCCACCTTCTCCAAAAGTCCCCAAGGGTAATAGCAAAATATGGTTGCTTAAAATTAGGTGCCATATCAAGACCAAACATTTTGGCAATACCAGTAACAATATCTATGCCACCTGAAAAATCTGCATACTGATATACTGAGTAGGCAAGAATAGAAAATATAATAAGAAGACCAGGAATTGATGCATAATGATGATCAAAAACGCATGATATTTTTTCGTAAAGTAAATCTGCAATACAGTATTTTTTCATAGCTCCAAAAAGAACAAGAAATAGTCCTTTTTTTATGTTTGCAAAATTATACAAATTGACTTGGCTTAGTTGTTTTCCTAAATTGTCATATCTGTTAATCGGGCCCATAAGTAGCTGGGGAAAAAAAGATATAAAAGTAAAGTATTTAAAAAAGCATTTTTCACTTTGGT
>NZ_JAZUGX010000074.1:0-5525 GCF_045641405.1 Treponema sp. | reverse complement strand
GTCAAGAGCTTTATCTTGGCCATAAGGCTTTTCCGTTTTCTTTATTCTCATTAGATTCTGTTCAACATCATCCTGTAACTGCTTTCCATATTCCTGAAGAATATCACAAAACTATACGGACTGTAAGCAAAAAAGCTTGTTTCGCTTACAATCCGTATTTTCATTCCCCCTTTAGAATCAAAGAAAATCATTCTTCGGAAACTTGCCTGAAAATAACGCCGGATTTCGCATTTTCGTATCTCCTTAATGCTCAATAACTTAACTTTTTCGTCATAGAAAAAGCAGTCATTTTCGGCTCATTTTCGCCCAATTTCCGTAGGCTTTTCGGGTAAAAAGTCCCACAGTTTTGAAAATATCTCTTAGAGTTTTTGATAAAAAGCTTTACGAATTTTCATCAACTCCCCGAAAAGCCCTTCAATTCCCTATATTTCCACCTCCCACAACTCCTGGTTGAAGCAAAATCTTGCGGAAACTTCAACTTACAATCCGTAAGCATTTCCGCCCGATTCTCTTACAGTACACATTACGCATTGAAGTATCCTCATCCATTAATGCAATTACTCTGTCATGCAATGATGGATTTCTTGCTATCCATTCCTGAATGGCTCGTGTTGACACATCCGGATCAAGGTCTATTGCTAGTTCCTTTGTTCCATCTTGCATGATGGCATAAAGCGTATCACCATCCATCACTAGCTTCTTGATGCTCGTGGTGTTCATCTCAACGGATTCGCTTTTGCTTGCTTCAAGCATAAAGCTCATGTAGCAGAAGTTCACACTCTGCATTTTTATGTATTCACGTGTGTTCATAATCTAAAATTCGTCCCAGTTATTGAAAGGTCTTGCAGTTTGATGAATGCGGTAACAGATCGCTGTTCCCAAAGAGAAACGGCTATTGCCTTGCCCCATTCTCTGAATGTAAACATAATAGCCTTTGTCCTTGAAGTCTTGTGCCACTCTGTCGGCTATACTCCTTGACGGACAATTCTTATACCTATCGTTGCATACACCCCAATCTATGTAAGCCGTGCCTACAGCTCCTTCTCCATACTTGTCTTGTCCAGTAGTAAGCTGGCTCAGCACATCTGCCACAACTTTGTCGTAGTCAGATTCAAATCTTTCGTTTGTTGGAATTTCTATCATAATCATTAGTTTTTATTAGCGGCGGCAAAGTTACAAAGACCGATTTTTTCATGCAACGGTCTATAGTGCACATTTTCATTTTTGCGCTTTTCCTATGTCAAGAAAACAAAGAAAAAACGCTCGTTTTGTAATCCCCACTGGCGATTTCAGCCTGTAAACAAGTGAATTTCCTATGATTTTGCCACATTTACATAGCAAGATTTGGAATAGTTCATAGAAATTCCTACCTTTGCACGCGTAACCTAATGCGTGCGTACGTCATGAAAGCACTTACGCACCTTGACTTACACACAGGCAACAGTTCCTATAAACTGCAAACTCGACTGATAGTAAGACATCATTATTCGCCGTTCAGATCTGGGAAATCCAAACATTTAGAGGAAGTGATGCATTGATGTCCTCGTTGTGAAAAAAACTAATAATCACAGCGTGGAGTTCTATTGCATTAACTCTAAAAGGTTTCCCAGAACCTGAACGGCTTTTTGCTTTAGCCTCCACGCACATTTTCAATTGCTATGAAGTTGAAAGTATTTGAATCTTTTGCGGGTTATGGCGGAGCTTCTTTTGCTTTGAAAAGACTTGAAAGACTTCATCCTGGGTGGTCTTTCAATGTTGTTGGATACTCAGAAATTTCGCCATCTGCAATTGAATTATATAATGCGAATCATAAAGCGAAATCGGGAAAACAAATCAAGAACTGGGGAGACATCACTTCTATCGATGAGAAGAAACTTCCTGCATTTGATTTATTTACCGGCGGTTTCCCCTGCCAACCCTTTTCTTCTGCAGGGTCCCTTTTAGGAGAACTAGATCCTCGTGGTTCTTTGTTTGCAGACATTTATAGAATCTGTCGAGAAAAGAAACCAAAATATATTTTTCTGGAAAATGTTGTAAATCTTTGTAGAGGAAAGTGTAAACCCACATTCGAAGCTATTTTGGGGCTATTCTACAACTTAGGATATGATATAAAAACGGCAATTCTAAATTCTGCTGATTATGGTATTCCTCAAAGTCGCCAACGTTTATGGTTTTTCGGAGCAAGAAAAGATATCGGAGGATTGCCTGAAGGTTTTTCTATGGAACCTCCAAAAGTAAAATTGGAGCACTACATAGAAGACTTCTTGGACGAACATCCAGATGAATCTTTGTACAGAACGCAAAAGCAAATAGAACATATTAAGGTAATTCATGATAAACCAGCAGATTATTTCCATGTCAATGAAAGATTGTGCTACGATTACTATAACCGTAAGATACGCAGTGATAGAATCTGTATGACCGTGACACCTCCAAGTCATAACGTAGTTCGAATTGTAGAACCACCTGTAAATGGCATGGATAGGTTTCGGAAGTTGTCCACCGACGAACATTTCCGCCTTATGGGATTCAGAATAAATGATGAAGAAAAAGAGATCGTTTATCCAGAAAAACTCACCTATTCCCAATTGGGAGAACGTGCGGGGAATGGATGGGAAATAAATGTAGTGACAACTCTCTTAGAACACATATTTAAGCAACTATAATTATGGAATACGAAGGATTAGAAATACAAGAAGCTGTACCGGAAGCTGCCTCTATGATAGAGACATTTCGTGCTATTGGTTATAGTTTAGAAACTGCTGTTGCCGATATAATTGACAATTCAATAACGGCTGGTGCTTCACATATTACAATTCAAAGGTATTGGAGAGGAGGGAAATCGGTTATAACAATCAAGGATAACGGCTGTGGAATGAGTAACGAAGAATTGGTTCATGCCATGCGCCCAGGTGCTCAGAACCCGCTTGAAGAAAGAGATGAAAAAGACTTGGGAAGATTTGGTCTTGGCTTGAAAACCGCTTCATTTTCTCAATGTAGAAAATTAAGTGTGCTAAGCAAGAAAGATAATAAATTGTCTTACTGGACATGGGATTTAGATTATGTCGCATTGTGCAAGAAATGGAATCTAGTACATTGGATTCCAGACGAATTCAAAGATGCGTTGGATGACACAGAATCAGGAACCATAGTAATATGGTCAGATTTGGACAGGATCCTTCCTGTCAATACGGCTCAAAACAACGAAGTGATGAAAGAGCGCTTTTCTCGTTCACTAGAGAAAGTTAGGAGTCATATTTCCATGACTTTTCATCGATTTATTGAAGATAAAACACTATCAGTAGTTTGGGGTAGTCAGGTAGTACCCCCATGGAACCCTTTCTGCCGAGATGAATGTAAACTTCAGCCCTTTTCAAAAGACCAACTTCCTGGTAATGTAACCATGAGAGGGTTCGTCTTACCGCATAAAGCGAACTTCTCTACAGAAAGCGCTTATTTAGCAGCCGAAGGTCCTAAGGGTTGGAGCGGTCAACAAGGTTTTTACGTCTATAGGGGAAAACGTTTACTCCTTGCTGGTGATTGGTTGGGATTATTCAGGAAAGAAGAACATTACAAGCTTGCACGCATAATGATTGATTTGCCCAATACTCAAGACGCAGAATGGCAAATCGACATTAAGAAGTCAAAAGCATATCCACCAGCCGTATGCAGGGAACAAATTGAGCAATACGCAAAACAAGTACGTTCTACTGCGGAGCAAGTATTCCGCCACAGAGGTAAAATTCTCAAGCAACGAGCTGGAACCGAATTTTATCCTCTATGGCTCGAAAAGAAGAAAGATAATAATTGGTCGTATGTGATTAATCGACAAAATCCTGTTATTGATCACATAAAACAACTCGCAACGACAAATCCAAATGAAGCGATAGAAGGACTCCTAAAACTTGTTGAAGCGACAGTACCCACAAAGACGATATTTATCAACGAGTCAAAAGACGAGGATAAACAGGAACCGACGATTGCCATGGACACAACTCTAGTTGAACAGACAATAAAAAACATGTTTGATAGTTTCCTGTCCCAGGGAAATACTCCGGCACAGGCAAAGGCTTTATTAAAGTTGGTAGAACCGTTTAACTATTATGAAGATTTAATTGAATCATTATGAATGAACTAGAAAAATATATAGACATTTGCCGCATAATGATTGGCGAAAAGGATTTTATAACCGACTCTGAAATAGAAACGGCAATAAATCAATTCGCATGGATGTTTCCTAACGTTAACCCCAATGATGTTAAGAAGCAACTACTTTCTATCTATACTCTTCCAATATCTCCATACAAGACACTCCTTGATAGTAATAATCCAGGAGCAGGATGGTTAAGTGCAGACAAAGGGTCACGCAAGACTGAAATAGAATGGAGATTTTGGAATAGATACCAGAAGTACCTCCGTGAAAAAGAGAAATACCAACCCGGTGTCATTCATCAGTTAGACAGATTAACTAATGAAATCCTTGATAATCTCTATGATCCAACAATGGAAGGATACGAGATTAGCAAAAAGGGATTGGTTGTAGGTCAGGTACAATCAGGCAAGACCTCCAACTTTACAGGTTTAGTATGTAAAGCTGTCGATTCTGGATTCAATGTAATAATCGTATTTGCAGGCATTCTTGATGATCTCCGCACACAAACACAATCTCGTCTTGAAAAGTGCTTTTTAGGGTTCACTACAAAAGACATTGAAAAAATAAACGAATCAAAAATCGGTGTAGGCCTCATTGATCCATCGCCCGTTGCTCATGCATTCACCACAGTTGTGTCTGATTTCAAGGAAGCAACCGTAAATGCATTAGGAACAAATTTCCAAACAAATGAGCCAATTCTGTTTGTAGTTAAGAAGAACGGACGTATACTGGAAAATATGAGAAAATGGCTTTCAAAGCGTGAGTGCAATGGAAAGTCAGTTCTCTTTATTGATGATGAGGCAGACAATGCATCCGTAAATACTTCAAAAGATAAAAATAAAGCTTCAACAATAAATAAAAAGATTCGTGCAATCCTCAATCTTTTCAAGCGTAATGCTTACGTTGGTTATACAGCCACTCCGTATGCAAATATTTTCATTGACCGTGAAAATGAGAAAGATTTATTCCCTCGACATTTCATAGTCAACCTTCCTACACCAGCGGCTTATCTAAGCCCAGAGAAGGTGTTTGGACTTGACACAGAGGATGAACAGCCGCTTCCGATTGTCAATATCGTAAAGGATTATAAGACATTTGTTCCAGACAAGCACAAGAAGGACGAAACGGAAACGCTTGAATACGAAAACATACCAGAAAGCTTGAAATATGCTATTAGATGTTTTATTCTGGCATGTGCCGTACGAAATGTACGTGGTCAGGGGAATAAGCATAACTCAATGCTTATTCACCTATCGAGATTTCAAATATGGCAAAACAGAATTAAAGAACTAATTGAACGTTGTTTTAGGTTCTATAAGAACGAGATTCTTGCCGATGACGCGGAAATCTTTTCACAACTGAAACAAGATTA
>NZ_JAZUGX010000073.1:0-114472 GCF_045641405.1 Treponema sp. | reverse complement strand
TTCAGTGTGTCGTAGGAAATCCACGGAATACATGAAGCATCAAACCAGTTTGGATGATTCACTGCATCAAGACCATATTCACGGGTTGCCTTTGCCTTTTCTATGTCAGCCATTGCGCCTGCATAAAATTTTTCATAATTTTCAAAATCTATGACTTTGTAATTCATTTTATTTTTCTCAAGCATTTTATGTATTGTAATCTTATTCGCCGATCCACCACTCCGGAGTAATGTCTCCAAGTTTTATAATTCTCTCTGTCTCATAGTCCATAAGAATTTCAATGTCCTTGTATGTCTTTGGCATAAGTTGAACCATAAGTTCACGGCATGCACCACAAGGAGCACCCTGTTTTCCGTTTGGGATAATAGCAACTACTTTTGTAAATTCGTTTTCTCCGTTTGTAATCATGTTGAAGATTGCGTTTCGCTCGGCACAGATTCCTAAAGTTGAGCAGGTGTCAATGCAGACTCCTGTATAGATTTTTCCACTTTTTGAAAGAATGGCAGCGGAAACTTCTCCGCCTGATACATAGTCAGAAATCTGTCTTGGATTCTGCACTGCCTTTGCGGCGTTGTAAAGTTCTGTCCAAATTGCGTCCATTTTTTTTCTCCTGTTATTCTTTTATTCCCCAAAGTTCAAAGGGTCTGTTTTTTAATTCTTTGGCATAAAGGCTTACAACATCCCAAATGTCAAAATACATTACATGACAGTTGCCGATGTAGGTTTCCTTTATCAGTCCTTTTTTGTAGGCCATGCACTGGATAGTATACCATGCTTTTAGTGGCGGATGTCCCGTTTCAATGAACCATTCTTCAGGCGGATAGATTTTGTTCACTTCATCACCTGGAGCATACTGTTCATTGATTTCCTTTGGAGTGTGAACTTCCATGTAGTGCATGGCTGTAAGCTTGTAAATGTCGACTCCAAAAAGAAGTGCCTTTCCGCCATTGTGGATTGCATAATCAAGTCCGCCGGTCAAGGCTTCCTTTCCGTGCTCTCCCCAGCCGCTTGTGCTGATTACATCGCTGCCCGTGTATGTGTCAGGAAGACTTCTGAAAGTGTCTGCAATAATTCCCATGGCAGTTTTCTTTTCATCGCGATCAAGTACCTTTATCTTAACCTTGATGCCAAGTTTTTTGTCTTCTTCTGTAGGTTCCATTTCATGGCTCAGACGAAGGGCCGGCATGAAGATGCTTCCTTCTTCTGTAACAGTTTCTTTAAGAGCGTCGATTACAGTCTGTGCACCTCCAGCAACATTTCCAAAGCTTTTCAATGAACTGTGGACTTCAAGGATCATGCCTTTTTCAACGCCAAGTTTTTCAAGAGCTGATTTAATGTCTTCCTTTGTTACGGTTTTTGGACCTGCAACAATGTTATCCCAGTCTGCACGCTTGATTGAATATGCAAAAGAAATCTTGTTTTTTGGGTCAAGATATTCCTTTACTTTTCTCATTCCGTTTGCAACAGCCGTTGAATAGGAACCAACATTTGTGTACTTCATGTAGGAATAAATTTCGTTATACTCAGTATTGGTAAAAACCCAGTCACGAACAGCATGGGCAGCTTCCTTTGCAAATCCACGGCGCCAGTATTTTTTGTTAATGTGATATCCAATTTCAGGAAGAAGTTCACCGTCAATGTTCTGGATAGTAATTCCGCAGTCACCGATGAATTCCTCTGTTTCTTTCAACACAACAGCCCAAAGTCCAAAACCGTATTTCTCGTAGTTTTCAAGATTCCATTTTATCCAGCCACGGGTTTTCTCTTCATCAAAAGGAGCTGGATAATGCTGCATTGTTTCAGGATCACTTACAATTTCGTAAAGTGCATCAAAATCATCCATCGTGTAATTTCTTAGGATAAGCCTTTCGGTTTCAATCATTTTTTCACCTTCAATTATCTTAGAGACTTAATTACAAGTCCATTGTCTTATCATATTTTTTATGGCGGTCATAATAGCAGGTAAGCAGCAGAAATTAAATACGGAGGACAGGTCAATTTTATCAGATAAAATGATTATTTTGCCAATGTGCTTCAACCATCATTCCATGGAAGTAACTTTTTCTATGTCATCAAAGTCTTTTGTTGATAATTCTTTTAATTCAATCATAAACTTTCACTCTTTTTTTTATTCCTTATATGACGTTTGCCACTAACCTCTTCCACATCAATACAGGCAACCATAGTTTTTGCAAGTTCCATCATTCCGTAGGCAATTTTTTTTACACCAGCCGGAATTTTATATCCGTTATGAAGCATAAGGGAATCAAGGCCTTCAGTTTTTTCAGGAGACTTTTCCAGGAAGCGCACTTTGCCAAAACCGATTACACTTTCGTAGTAACAGGTCCACTTACATGCATCAGCCTTATCTCCTAAAGAATCAACTTCAACACCACATTCACAGCTAAAGCTTACTGCAGGATTTTCCTTGAGGGCTTCAACTTTCTTCCCCTCGCCGGCACCGTGAATATAAATTGAAAGTTTTTTAGTTCTATCTTCTTCTTTTACGATATATCCGAAATTAACAAGAACCGAATAAGGTTTCCTTCGCTTATCATTGCAAGATGAAGAACCTTGCATTTATCAAGAATGGAAATTATTTCGTCAAAATCTTTTACTTCCCTATCTTTTCTTCTCATAGTTTCCTCACTTCAAGTTAATCAATGTAAGACCTGATCTCTGTCCAATCTGTAAGGTACTCTTCTTGCGTTCAACCTAATAAGCTAAGACAAACAAAAAACTCCAAGCCTTAAGTTTTTTGGATATTACCTTTTTTACCGCTTAATATTTCAACAAAAGGAAAAAATGCACCTGAAATAGTCAAAATTCGACAAAAAAGGTAATTTTCAAAATATCCTATCTACTGTAAATTGTCCCACATGAAAAAACAAAATACAAGAAAAATCATTTTGATGTCATTAATTGCATTCTTCATTTTTAGTCTGGCTTCCTGCAGACTTATTGAAGATACCATCAGTTGTTCTGACAATGCCTATTGGGAAGACAGTGCCTGTAATAAATTTACGGTTACTTTCAGTGAAAAAACCAGGGAAAACAAGCATGTTAGAATCGATATTCATACAAAAAAAGATTTTGGTGATTGCTGTTCTAAATCCAACTATTCTCTAAATAATTCTACAACTTACAATCTGACCAGAAGTCTACATTCAGGAGAATACATAGAAATTTACTGGTGGGATTCTTTTCACAGGAAAACCCTTTACGGGAAAGACTAATCAAAAATTCACAATATTTTCTGCATAAAACACAACATTTTTTCCGGCGGATAATTCTTGAGCCTTTGAGGTTTCAATTTCTGCGCAGAACAATCCGCTGGAAGATGAATCAGACTTTACCTTAATTCTGGTTGTTTTCCCAAGGAAAGTTTTTGAAACTACAGTTCCCGAAAATTTCATGTCATCATTTTCTTCTAGGGTAAACCATTCGTTTCTCACCATTACATTCCCAAAATAATTGGCACTTCCAGTAAAATCTGCCACCTGTTTTGTTTCTGGCTTGTAATAAAGTTCAGGACCTGTACCCTGCTGCAAAAGTTTTCCATGATCAATCACGGCAATGTTGTCGCTCAAGCCCATGGCTTCTTCCTGATCGTGGGTAACATAGATTGTTGTAATTCCAACATTCTGCTGAAGTTCCTTAAGTTCTTCCCTAAGCTGGGAACGGAGCTTTGCATCAAGACTTGAAAGAGGCTCATCCATAAGAAGTATTTCCGGTTCAAGAACAAGGGAACGCGCAAGGGCAACTCGCTGCTGCTGCCCGCCGGAAAGTTCATGAGGATATCTTTTTTCAAGACCAACAAGACCTAAAAGTCTTAGGTTCTGTTCAAGTTTATAGTGCATCAATTCCTTCTCATGGGAATGCAACTTCAATCCATATAGAATATTTTTTTCAACGGTCATATGGGGAAACAATGCATAGTCCTGAAAAACGTATGCGATTTTTCTTTTATTTGGTGCGATTCCTTTCTGAGAGTTTCCGTTTACAAGAATTTCACCAGAGTCAGGAGAAATGAAACCCGATGCAAGGCGAAGCAAAGTAGTCTTGCCGCAGCCTGAAGGACCAAGCAATGTAGTAAAGCTTTTTTCTTCAACTGCAAGGGATAAATCATCTATTATTTTTATCTTTCCATAACTGAAAGAAATATTTTTAAATTCAAGAATTGTGTTCATAGAATCTCCTTTTCAGAAGTTTTTCTGCAAGCAAAATTGCAAAGGTGATCACGGTCAGTACAAGAGCAAGGGCCGCTGCCTGTCCCCAGTCCCCCTGCTCTGCAAGATTAAGAATCTTTAGGGATGCAAGAGGTGTATCAAAGGACACAAGGAAAATTACCGCGCTTACGGTTCCAATTCCCCTTGATAAAGTATAGATGAAAGAACTTAAAATTCCTTCGCTGCACAAAGGGGCAATAATGGTTCCGCATATTCCTGTTCTTGTACTACCAAGGGAAAGGGCCGCATCATCCAAGGTAGTTCTTATCTGCATCATGGAAGAAGAAATTATTCTATAGGAGAAAGGAATGAAACCAACGGAAATTGCGGCAATCACAAGAACCCTTGCATTGTGAAAATTGAGTGCCGAGGCAAGCAAAGAAATTGCAAGACCGTGAAAAGTTCCTGGAATTGCAGCCGGAACCTGAATCAGCACATCAATGGTTTTCTTCAACGGAAAAGAAGACCTGTGAACAAAGAAAGATGCAAGGAAAGCAAGAATCGTGCTTAAAGCCGCCCCAATCAAGGCATAAGAAATGGAATTGAACAAAGCCTTTCCATGGCGTGCCACAGAAGTGATGTGGTTCATTGTGAAGGTTGTATTTATCCCCCAGAGCTTCTGGAAGCTGCCTGCCACAATGGATGCAAACTGGGCGATTACAATGAGGGAAAGAACTCCGCATAAAATGAAAAGAATGATTCTTGATGCTGCTGAACTTTTAATCTGTGTACAAGAAGAAACTCTCCCGCCTACAGTTGCCGTTTTTATCGCATACTTTTTTACAAGCCATGCCTGAATCAAAAACAATATTACAGAAGGCACAAGGAGAATTATTCCTAGAACTACACTAACAGAAGAATCGACCCAGCCTGTAAGCTGCGTGTAGATTTCAACGGCAAGAACCTTATAGCGGCCAGCAACAATCAAGGGATTGCCAAAGTCGCTCAAGATGCTTACCAGGATGAAAAGGAAACTTGCGCTGATGCCAGGAAGGGAAAGAGGAAGTGTTACTGTAAAAAACATTCTTAGTCTGCCTGCTCCTAGGGACAAGGCACTTTCAGCAAAATGACCATTCATGTTTCCAAGGTTCTGTGCGCAGATTAAAAATGCTATTGGAAAAAAACACAGAACCTGGGCAACTAAAAGTCCCCAGAAACCATAAAAGGAAACATCAAGTCCTAAAATTGTTTTTGTGATGAAACCCTGACGCCCCGCAAGCAGAATGAAGGAAAGTCCTCCAACAAAAGGCGGCGTAATCAAATGAAGGACAGGAACAACGGCAAAATATTTTGAAAACGGAACTTTTGCGACGACAACTGCGTAGGCAAAACCGTAACCGAGAACAACGGAAACCAGCGCTCCCCAAAAAGCGGAACGCACACTGTTGCCCATTACTGCAAGAAATTTTCTGGAATTGAAAACGGTAGCAAAAGATTCAGTCTTCACTTCAGCAAAGATTCGAAGCAAAGGGAAAAGCATGGTTGCTGAAAGGACTGCAATTACAGTGCCCCACAGAAACCAGAGAAGAATGTCTTTTTCCTTTGCTACAGTTTTATTCAACTATTTCTGCCCACCTTGAAAGAACTTCTTTTTTCTGTTCAGCCGCAGCCTTTGAATCGTAGTCGATGAGATCTATCTGGTCCAAAGTGATGGAACCTTCCTTAAGTTTTGCACGTGGATTTGCCGGGAGCGTGTAGTTCATTCCGCTTAAAACTTCCTGTGCTTCCGCGCTCAAAATGAAGTCAACGAATTTTTTCGCTTCCTCCATGTGGGCCGCATTTTTTGTGATGGCAATGCAGTCAACGTCACCTACAGAACGAGGAGGAGCCACATAGCCAACGTCAAAGCCCTGATCCTTGTATTTTGCCATCATGTGAAGATATGAAACACCCAGGGAATACTCGCCTGTGCCCAAAAGTTTTGCAGGTGCGCTTCCGCTGTCTGGAAACTGACCGACAAGTGGAGCAAGAGTTGAAAGATAATCCCACCCCTTTTCCATTCCAAGGCGCTGAAGCTGGTTCTGGACAAAAAGGTAGGCTGTAGATGAAGCCTGTGGATTTGTCAAAACGATTTCGCCTTTGAATTTTTCATTGAGCAGGTCGTCCCATGTAAGCGGAACTTCAACACCTGGAAACTTTTCCGCAAATCTTTTTGTGTTGTAACCGATCCCCAAAGTGAGGACACAGAAGCCTGTATAGGTTCCGTCTGAAGAAAGAGCATATTCAGGATAACCTTCAGCTTCCGGTGAAACATAGGATTCAAGGGCACCTGCATCGCGGGCAAGAAGATGATAGGAAGTTGCCCCACCAAACAAAATGTCTGCCTGAGGATTATCTTTTTCTGAAATAAGACGGTTTACAAGTTCGCCGGTAGAAGCACGCAGATACTGAACGGGAATGCCGGTCTTCTTTGTAAAGAGGCTGCAGATAACCTCGGCTTCTGATTCATGTATAATAGAATAAACCTTAAGAGTATTGTCCTTTTTCTTGGAACAGCCGCAAAGTGCAGCACATGCAATAAGGATTGCAAAAACTGAATTTCTGATCTTCATGGAGCCGATGATAGTCCTAATCTGATATTATTAAAATACCCAGTTTTCGCTAGTTTTTATATAACCAGATTATTGTGATATTTTATGCGGATGCAAGTTCCATCTGGGAAAGTTCTTTCACCTTTTCTACAGGCAGTTCCAGGAGGGTGGCAATCTGTTCAATGGACATATTTCCGTTCTTGATCATCTTTTGAATAAGCTCGGCCTTTCCCTCAAGTTTACCTTCAAGTTTGCCTTCATTAATCAAAGTCGTAAAATATCCAGCCATATCAGTACCTCCTTGTTCATTGAATATGCTTTCATTATACACCGTTTCTATTTCATTGTCATTTGTCAAAATTTTCATGAGTTTAAAAAACTCGTCCACATGCTTTATCGTATCTTTTGATCCACGATATTCTGGAATCTTTCTTCGCTTCACAAAATAATCGGCGATGATCTTAAAGTCACTTTTAAAACCAAAGGAGTCTGTCCCCTCTGTCACATCCCTTTTAAAATCCAAGTAAACAAAACACAACAAATTCAGTATATAAAACTTGACTTTTAATAAAAATAGTCTTAGTTTTTTAGTATGAAGGAAATCTTAAAGGAATTGCGTACAAAGAACAGATACTCTCAGGAACTGCTGGCAAAGATACTAGGACTTTCCCGTCAAGCTTACATGAAATATGAATCAGGGGAAGTTGAACCATCCGTGGAAATCGTCAGAAAGCTTGCAAAAATATACAAGGTTCCTTATGAAGTACTGATTGACAATCAATTTGAAAGTGGTTCCAAAACAGATAAGAAAATCTCCTATAAATGCAATCACGATGGTTATATTGCCGTAGCTTCTCCCGCTCCTGCGTTTTCTGAATCTCCTGTTTCTTTTGACATAAATACAGATTCCAGATTTGCACATTTTTCAGAAATTTTATTCCAGATGCAGGAAATGATTTTATCCTTGCAGACGGAACTTAATTTTCTGAAGGAAAAACCAGAAACTAAAAAATCCGTCTATTCAAAATCAAAAAAATTTAACAAGACTGATTTTTTTGAGCAGATCGGAACAGTAAAAATGGATCCTTCCTACATAGCAAAACTGCGGGAGGAAAGCCTCATATGATTCTTTTAGATACAAACGTCGTCATCGATATGATAAACAATTCACAAGATGCACATTGGGAATTACTGAACAAGGAAGACGTGGTTGTTTGCGGGATTGTAATTGCAGAACTTTACAGAGGAATCAAAAATGCTGCGGAAAAAAATGCAGTTGAACTGTTTGTGAATGCAGTAGATAAACTTCCATTGGATTCTGATGCATCAGGGGAAGACTGGAAAAAGATCGGGATGTTCATTGCAGATTTACGAAAATCTGGGCTTTCCGTTCCCTTCCAGGATGCAGTGATTGCATATCTTGCCATAAAATACAAGACTACATTATGCTCCAATGACAAGCATTTCAAATTGATCCAGACGGTGAATGAAAAACTGCAGCTGGCCCAATAAACTAAACAGGTCCTTTAATGCTTTTTTTTCAGGCAGCTGGTTATATTATTGTCGTAGTAAACAAATGCCTAGATATTACAGAATTCACAGCGCAGACATAGCCTACCTTACCTGGCAGCCCCGTGGAATTTTTACCGCCATCTGGAAAGCCGTAAAAAACACACCGGTTGATCTGAAGGTCAAGACTGAAAGATTATGATGACTCACATAATGCCAGACGAAAACTTCACAATCTTTTAACAATCTACTATAATTGCGCATAAAAATTACCTGCTGTAATTTTTACTCGCCGAGTTTCTGTTTCGCAAAAACTCGCAAGATAAATTGATAAACTATTGTCGCGCCCTCCATGGCACGTGAAACAAAGGAGTTATAAAAATGGCATACCCATTCAAAAACATTGAACCGAAGTGGCAGAATTACTGGGATAAGAACAAGACATTCCGTGTAACAGAAGATGAAAAATTTTCGGCAGACAAGAGACGCTATGTTCTCGACATGTTCCCTTATCCATCGGGAGCAGGCCTTCACGTTGGACATCCTGAGGGCTACACTGCAACAGACATTTACTGCCGCTACCTTCGCATGAACGGCTACAATGTTCTTCACCCAATGGGATATGACGCTTTCGGTCTTCCAGCAGAAAACTATGCAATCAAGACTGGAACACATCCTTCAATCACAACAAACGCAAACATCGAGAACTTCACACGCCAGATCAAGGCACTCGGTTTTTCTTATGACTGGGATCGCTGCGTTTCTACATGTGAACCAGATTACTACAAGTGGACTCAGTGGATTTTCCTCAAGCTCTACGAAAAGGGACTTGCCTACGAAGCAGAAACTCCAATCAACTGGTGTCCAAGCTGTCTTACAGGTCTTGCCAACGAAGAAGTAAAGGAAGGAAAGTGCGAGCGCTGTGGTGCAGTTGTTACACACAAGACAATCCGCCAGTGGATCCTGAAGATCACTGAATATGCAGAACGCCTTCTTGAAGACCTTGATACACTTGACTGGCCAGACAGCGTTAAGGCCATGCAGCGCAACTGGATCGGAAAGTCATTCGGTGCAGAAGTTGATTTTGAAATCGACGGACATGCGGGCGAAAAGCTTACAGTCTACACAACTCGCTGTGATACACTTTTTGGCGCTACATACATGGTAGTTGCTCCAGAACATCCTGCAGTAAAGAAGATCACTACAGCTGAACAGAAGGATGCCGTTGAAAAATACATCGAAGAAGCTGCAAAGAAATCTGACCTTCAGCGCACTGACCTTGCAAAGGACAAGACAGGTGTTTTCTCAGGAAGCTATGCAATCAACCCTGTTAATGGAAAGAAGATTCCAATCTGGATTGCAGACTATGTTCTCATTTCATACGGAACTGGTGCCATCATGGCCGTTCCTGCCCACGATGACCGCGACTGGGAATTCGCAAAGAAGTTCGATCTTCCAATCATTGAAGTTCTCAAGTCGGAAGTTGATGTTCAGACACAGGCTTGGACACAGGACGGAATCCACGTCAACTCAGGCTTTGTAGACGGACTCAACAAAAAGGATGCCATCGCAAAGATGATTGAATTCCTTGAGGAAAAGAAAATCGGTAAGGCAACCGTAAACTACAAGCTCCGCGACTGGATCTTCAGCCGTCAGCGCTACTGGGGTGAACCTATTCCTCTGGTACACTGCCCTTGCTGCGGAACTGTTGCTGTTCCAGAAAGCGAACTTCCAGTTAAGCTTCCTGATGTTAAGTCTTACCAGCCTACAGGTACAGGTGAATCACCTCTTGCAGCCATCGACTCCTGGGTTAACTGCAAGTGCCCTAAGTGCGGAAAGGATGCAAAGCGCGAAACAAACACAATGCCTCAGTGGGGCGGTTCATGCTGGTACTACCTGCGCTACCTTGATCCAAAGAACAACGATGCTTTCTGTTCAAAGGAAGCTGAAAACTACTGGATGCCTGTTGACCTTTATGTTGGAGGAGCAGAACACGCAGTTCTCCACCTTCTCTACGCAAGATTCTGGCATAAGGTTCTCTATGACTGCGGCGTAGTTTCTACAAAGGAACCATTCCAGCGCCTTATCAACCAGGGACTCATCACTTCTTTTGCTTTCCAGCGCAAGAACAAGACTCTTGTTCCAACTGATGAAGTTGAAGAAAAGGACGGCAAGTACATTGAAAAGGCAACTGGCGAAGAAGTTGAACAGATCATCGCAAAGATGTCCAAGTCTTTGAAGAACGTAGTAAACCCTGATGAAATGATCGACCAGTACGGTGCAGACAGCGTGCGCATGTACGAAATGTTCATGGGACCGCTTACAGTTTCTAAGCCTTGGAACACACAGGGGCTCGTTGGTATCAACCGCTTCCTTGACAAGGTTTGGCAGGTAAGTGAAAAGCCAATGGCAGATATCGACATTACAGCAAAGATCGAAGACAAGGCACTTGTAGAACTCCGCAAGACTTATGCAAAGACAGTTGCAAAGGTAACAAAGGATACAGCCAACCTTGACTTCAACGTAGCAATAAGCCAGATGATGATCTTCATCAACGAAGCTTCAAAGGTAGAAAAGATGCCTAAGGCAATGTGGGAAGGTTTCGTCCTCATGCTCAGCCCATACGCTCCTCACCTTGGTGAAGAACTTTGGGAAAAGCTCGGTCACACAAACACAAACGCCTACGAAGCATGGCCAACCTTCAGCGAAGAATACTGCAAGGAAGACACAAAGGAAATCGTTGTCATGATCAACGGAAAACTCCGCGACAAATTTGAGGCTGCAGCCGACTGTGATGAAGAGACAATGAAGAAGATGGCCGTTGAAACAGAAGGCTACAAGAAATTTACCGACGGCAAGGAAATCGTTAAGGTTATCGTTGTCAAAGGCAAGATGGTAAATTTCGTTGCTAAATAAATCAGGAAACTGAAACTTTAAGCTTCAGTTTCCTGAACGAGAATTTCAGCATGCGCTGAAATTCTCGTCCGTAGACACACGACACCAAGTCATAAATTTCCTTCTATGAAAAACTCATTCAGCACTTACCATCCAGTTTTTACCATATTTTTTTTAGTTGCGGTATTTTTCTTTTCCGGCTGCAAAGTCAAAACAGTTCTTCCTCCCCAATCGAAGATTTGCATGGATACTGTATGTTCAGTAAATGCTTTCGAAGATGGAACCATTGAACTTTACAATTCCATTTTTGAAAAACTCGATTCAATAGAAAAAAAATTCAGTCTTACGATTCCTGACTCTGAAATATGCCTTGTAAACAAAAACGCAGGCATCAGTTCAGTTGAAGTTTCAAAGGAATTTCTGTACGTAGTAAACACCGCGCAGAAAATTTCGGAGCTTACAGACGGAGCCCTGGACATTTCCGCAAATCCTCTTATTGAACTATGGGGCATCAACACTGACCACGCAAAAGTTCCTGATCAAGATGAAATAAAAGCCGCAATGGAAAAAGTCGACTGGAAAAAAATCACTACAGACAGCGATTCTGTTTTTCTTGAAGAAAAAGGAATGAGCATAAACCTTGGAGCAATCGTGAAAGGCTATGCCGCCGATGAGATCATAAAAATTCTCAAATCATACAAAGTAAAAAAATCCGTAGTTGATCTTGGAGGCAATATCTACATGTTCGGCAAAAAAGCCGACGGATCATTCTGGAACGTTGGCATAAAAAATCCCAAGGATCCCAATGCCACTCCCCTGCTGATAATTTCCACCGCTGAAAAATCCATTGTCACAAGTGGAAACTATGAACGCTATTTTGAAAAAGACGGAATACGCTACCATCACATATTCGACACAAAGACGGGAATCCCTTCAGCAAACGGAACAGCATCCGCAACAATCGTCTGTTCCAAAAGCATACTTGCAGACTGTCTTTCCACGGCTTTTTTTATCATGGGGAAAGAAAAAGCAGCAGCCGTAATTCCAACGATCGAAAAGGAATTCAAGACGAATATCGCAGTAGTTTTCATCAACGACAAAAACAATTTTTCAACTCTAGGTGAAATAGAAATTCACGAAATGTAACTCAAGGGCGAAAGTTAAAAAAAATTCGGCATCTATTGATTCAAACGCTTTTCCCCCATCCCTATCTCAGTGTACAAGAATCGGGAACTGAAAGTTCCTGATTCTTAGGGCGAAAGTTAAAAAAGTTCCCGGCATCTAGTAATTCAAACGCTTTTCCCCCATCCCTATCTCAGTGTACAAGAATCGGGGACTGAAAGTTCCTGATTCTTGGGGCGAAAGTTAAAAAAGTTTCCGGCATCTAGTGATTCAAACGCTTTCGCCCATTCTCTTTTCAACTTTCTGTTTTCAATCTATACTTCACACATGGAACACAATATGATTCTCTCCGCATCAGGATGGAGAAAGATTTTTACAGAAGACAAAAACGGCGAAAGCTCATCAAAAGAAATCGGCAACGACAACAAAATTCTTTCCTATTCAATTGGATCAACTTTTGCTGAATACATAAAATCAGTAACAGGCAACGCAAGACCAGAAGTAGTAATCGCAACAGACACTCGTCCAACAGGAGCTGAAATTGCGCGGGTAATACTCAATGCCTGCAGCTGCAATGAAATCAAACCAGTTTACCTCGGTTACGCTTCGGCTCCAGAAATCATGGCCTATGCAAAAAACTTTGACGGATTCATCTACATTTCCGCAAGCCACAATCCCGTTGGACATAACGGAATCAAATTCGGTCTCAGCGACGGAGGAGTTCTTGAAGGCGGAGAAGCAAAAAAAGTTATCGAAAGCTTCAAGAAAAAATGCGCAGAAATTACACAGGATGAACAGGCTGCACTTCTAAAAAAACTTGAAGGGATTCCTGCTGTTGGAGCCGCAAAATACTATAAGAAGCAGAGCCTCAAATCATATGAAAAATTCATCCGTCACGTAATAAGCGGCTGTGAAAAACCTGCAGCTCAGAAGGTCATCTTCAATGAAATCAAAAAAGCATGCAAGAAAAATCCTTTAACTTTGGTATGCGACATGAACGGTTCAGCCCGTGGTGCTTCCATCGACAAGAAGTTCATTCCATCATGCAAAATTAAGCTTGAATCATTCAACGATATTCCAGGACAGATTGTCCACGCAATCATTCCTGAACCTGAAAATCTTGTGCACTGTGCAGACAGAATGCAGCAGATGCAGAAAGATGGAATCACATCCGCTCTCCTTGGCTACATGCCTGACTGCGACGGTGACCGTGGAAACATTGTCTACTGGAATGAAAAAACTCAGACAGCCCAGCCAATTCCTGCACAGGAAGTATTTGCACTTTGCGTAATGGCTGAACTTTCCTTTGAATACTGGAAAAATCCATCCACAAAAAATCTTGCGGTCGCCATAAACTGCCCTACTTCCATGCGCATTGATGAAATCGCATCAAGCCTTGGAGCAAAAGTTTTCCGTGCGGAAGTCGGTGAAGCAAATGTAGTCAACCTTGCCCGCGAAAAACGTGCGGAAGGATTCAACGTTCGCATATTTGGAGAAGGAAGCAACGGTGGAAACATTACATATCCGTCTGCAGTCCGCGATCCTGTCGCAACGATTTTCGCACTCGTAAAACTTCTTTCACTCCGAGATACAAAAAATGGAGAAGGACTTTTCCATATCTGGTGCAAAAAAAGCGGACAGGAAGACAAATACAGAAATGACTTTACGCTTGCAGATGTAATCGACACGTTGCCAGCCTACACTACCACAGGCGTAAGCGAAGACCGTGCCGTCCTACAGGTAAAGATGGAAGACAAAGGAAAGCTTAAGGAAAACTTCAAAACTGAGTTTGAAAAATTCTTTTCAGACAGAAAAGCAGAATTTGAAACTGAGGGAATTTTCAGCTGGACATGCTGTCTTACCAACGGAACAAAGGAAACTGTTGGAGACGAAAACTGGAACAATGCCAACGGCGGACTTAAAGTTCGTTTCCATGATAAAAATGGGAATCCTGTTGCCTTCATCTGGATGCGTCCAAGCGGAACCGAACCTGTTTTCCGCGTAATGTGCGACGTAAAGGGAAACAACCAGGACCTGGAGAAAAAACTTCTCCAGTGGGAAACAGAAATCCTCAAGAAGGCAGATGAATAATATATCAAGCAGCAGTACCTTTATCTTGCAACTCCAACAGATTCAACAAGGGTAATGCTGTTTGCCTTGACCTCAAGGTTTTCAAACTCTTCCGTTACAATCAATTCCTTGCCTCGGTAATATTCAACTACGATGGAATAGCTTCCTGGCTCAAGGGTAAAACCACCGCCACAAACTTTGCTTGGAAGATATTTTGCCTGCCTTACATCAGCAGTTTCAGTAAGGTTAACGGCATTGATTGTCGGACCCAAAGCTATAAGGGCAAGTTCCCTGAAGAAATCATTTTTGCAGGCGTTGTATGTAATGATTGCGCTTGCAACCACACTACCTTCCTTAACGGTACTTCTGATGAAACTTCGCATGAATGCTTTCTTTGCTTTTGAAGCAACATCCTTGTTTACTGCCACATCAAAATTTTCAACAACCTTCAATACTTTTGATTCACCATTTTTTACGGAAACCTTAACTCTGTAATTCCCGTCTGGAACACCATCTACAGTAGGCCATACATATTTAAGGTGAGGATTCATTGCTGGAATGTCATATATGTAAAATGGAATCTGAATAGAAGCTTCCACTCTCTCCTTGATTTTTCCAGCAAGAGCAACAACATCAAGCCTTCCCATTCCATATGGAATGTTGAAATCGTCAACAAGACTTGCTCCGTTTGGATTCAAGGCACGGTACTCCCGTTCATGAAGCTTTGGATCTCCGCTGTCATCCTGAAGATATAACAATGCGGCAAGATAATGGGCAAAAGAAGAATCCTTGTATAAGTCACCCTCATTTGCATTTCTTGGAATCGAATCCTTGTATTCATTCATATTGATTCCAAGAGTTGCAGCAGATGCATCCGCAGCAGTGGAATCTTCCTCTTCAGAAAGAATAAGTTCTCCATATTTATTGATGTATTCTTTCTGCTTGTTTTCAATCATACGGATTTCAACCAGGGCTTCCTTAAGGTCACCCATGTTGTAGTAATTAAGGCTGTTGAAAGCATTTACAAGCATGTACTCATAGACATTCCCTGCATAATCAGATGCATTTTCGTTGGCAATAGCTGCCGCAATTCCTTTTGTTATGCTTCGTGTAAAAGCATCATCAAGAGCCTGATTTGTTGCATTGAAATATTCAGCAGAGCCTGCATAATCACCTGCATAATTCTTAAGAAGAGAAATATCTATAGCTGTTTCAATGTTTTCCGCAGCCTTTGTGTTTTCTAGCATGGAAGCACATTCACCGTATTCCCCACTTTCAAAGCATTGATCGAATTTCACCTGATCAATTTTCTTTGTAGAACCACAACCTGTCAAAAGTAAAATGCAGACAGCAGAAATTGTTAAAGATTTTATTTTCATGTCTGATTATTAAAGCTTAACCTTTGATCTTTTAACAACCTTCTTTATTGAATCGTCTTCCCCAGTCCAAAGGATTCTGTTTGTTTCAATATCAACAAGCTGCACATCAACGAAATAGGCACGGACAGATTTTTTACCTTCCTTCTGAACGATAGATTTTACAGTTCCGATGAGCATATAGTCCGCTGCAGTTTCATTTCCAAGAGACTTTGCATTGACTGTAGTTTCCTGCTGATCATCCTTTTCTTCACGGAGATAATCACGTTCATTTTTAGATGCAACAAAATTCATAACACCACTATTGATGATTGCATTACGGAATTTAGTTTCAATGATGGAAGTATCAATGTGCTCCGAACTGTTGTTTTCTATTTTTCCGATGATTGCATATGGCATCTCGCCAGTGATGCTTTCAATCTTTGCAGACTTTTTTCTTACGGCAGGAGAATTGACACACTGTTCGATAAGGCTGTCACATACAATTTTTACATCGTTGTCATTCCAGAATCCATCAAGATCAGTAAGCTTGTCCGAATCAACTCTTTTTACCTTGGCACTAAAACATAAGGCCGAACAGATTGAAAGCAAAACAATGCTTAACAAAATATTTTTTCTCATTCCTTTCCCCTTAAAAATTTTACAGTTTCTTTAAACATATAATAGAACAAGTAAAATTTATTTGCTATACTTTTTTTTATAATTCTGTACTCATTGATAGGAGATATATTTTATGAACCAGAACGAAATCCTTGAAGCAGCAAAAAAGTACATTGCTGAAGAAAAAGACGCGGATTTCCGCAAGGAAGTTGAAGCTCTTGTTGCAAAGAAGGACATGAAGGAACTCGAAGACCGTTTCTACACAACACTTGAATTCGGAACAGGTGGTCTTCGCGGTGTTATGGGTGGCGGAACAAACCGCATGAACACTCTTGAAATCAACAAGGCAACACAGGGTCTCGCTAACTACGTAATCAAGGCTTTCCCTGCAAAGGCAAAGAAGGGAACTCTCAAGGCAGTTGTTGCATACGACAGCCGCAAGAACTCTGACAAGTTTGCAGAAGCAACAGCACGCATATTTGCAGCAAACGGAATCACAGCTTATCTCTTCAAGTCACTCCGCCCAACTCCAGAACTTTCATTTGCAATCCGCAAGCTCAAGGCTCAGACTGGTGTTGTTGTAACAGCATCACACAACCCACCTCAGTACAACGGATACAAGGCATACTGGGATGACGGTGCACAGGTTATCGAACCACATGATGTTGGTATCATCAAGGAAGTTAACGCTGTTGAAAAGATCAACACAATGAGCAAGGCTGCAGCAGTCAAAGCTGGCAAGCTCATCGTGATCGACAAGGAAATCGACGAACCATACTGGGCAATGATCAAGAAGGAACTCTTCCGCCCAGCCCTCATCAAGAAGGAAGCAAAGAACGTTAAGATCGTTTACACACCACTCCACGGAACTGGTGCTATGCACGTAGAAAAAGTTCTTGGCGACCTCGGACTCAAGGTTATCACTGTTCCACAGCAGAAGAAACCAGACGGAGCATTCCCAACAGTAGAAAAGCCAAATCCAGAAGAAGCACCAGCACTCAAGATGGCTGTTGAACTTGCAAAGAAAGAAAAGGCTGATGTTGTAATGGCAACAGACCCAGATGCAGACCGCTTTGGTACAGCTTTCCCAGATGAAAACGGAAACTACGTTCTCGTTACAGGAAACCAGATGGGTGCACTCCTCTGCGATTACATCCTCCTTTCACGCACAGAAAAGAAGAAGATGCCTGAAAATCCTGCATGTATCCGCTCAATCGTTACATCACCATTCGTTGATGCAATCTGTAAGAAGTACAAGGTAAAGCTCATCGAAGTTCTCACAGGATTCAAGTGGATCGCAGCAGCAGAAGCAGAATTCGAAAAGAACAAGACAAACAGCTATGTATTCGGCCTTGAAGAAAGCTACGGCTATAAGATTGAAAAGTCTGTAATGGACAAGGACGGCGTTTCAGCAGCTGCCCTCTGTGCAGAAATGACACTTTACTGGAGAAGCCAGGGAGTATCTTTGCTCCAGCGTCTCGATGAAATGTACAAGAAGTACGGATACTTTGAAGACCGCTCAATCAGCAAGTACTTCCCAGGCGTTAAGGGTCCTGCAATCATGGGCGGAATCATGACAAAGCTCCGCACAGAAGGACTCAAGACTCTCGGTGGAAAGAAGGTTCTCAAGATCCGCGACATCGGAGAACAGGTTGAATTCGATCCTGCAAAGAAGGACAAGAAGAAAAAGCTCAAGTTCCCAAAGAGCAACGTTCTCCAGTTCTTCCTTGAAGGCGGAACAATCGTTTCTGCTCGTCCATCTGGAACAGAACCAAAGATCAAGTTCTACATCAACAGCTGCACACCAGTTAAGGGTGGAAAGGACACTGAACTTGCAAAGTCTAAGGCAGAAGCAGCAAAGCTTTGTGATGCAATCTCTAAGGAAATCACAAAGATCCTTGATTCAGCTAAATAATTGAGTTTCAGTTGATATTGAAATAATTAATCCGAGGAATTCCAATTCCTCGGATTTTTTTTTATTATAGAAATAGAGGAAAGTTATGAAAAAAGTATTATCAACAGTGCTAGTTCTATTTTTCACTGCATTCTGTTTTGCAGAAAAGAAAATTTATGTAAACACAAACTCAGCAGATCTGATGAATAAAAAATCTCTCTTTGGGAAAATGGTTACAAAGGTATCATATGGTGCCGAGCTTATCGTCCTTGATGCGGACGGTGACTGGACTTACGTTCAGGTCTCAGGAAAACCTTCAATAAAGGGATGGGTTAAAACCAACAAAACCAGCGAAAGAAAAATTTCATCAAAGGGATCCGCAAACGCAAAGGAAATAGCTCTTGCGGGTAAAGGATTTTCTGCAGAAATTGAAAACCTCTATGCAAATTCAGAAAACGGAAACTATAAGGCTGTGGATGAATTGGAAAAATCAACACAGGACATGGCAAAACTAAACGACTTCATTGAAGAAGGAAAACTCAAGGGAGGTGACAGATAATGAAACGCATCCTATCATTCATCACAACCCTTTCCCTTCTTACAGTTTCGGCATTCCTTTTGGCTTCATGCGAAACCATGGCTTCTGTAACAAAGGTTTCAGCAAAAGTTCTTGGAGAAGCCGGTGTCCTCAGCGGAAGTACTGTAGAAGCAATAGACAAAAGCATGGACGATGTGGAGAATTCAAAAATTTCTTTCACTCTTGAAGAAGAATATTACATTGGGCGCAGTGTTGCTGCATCAATACTTTCCAAATACAAGGTATACGGAAACAAGAATGCAACTGCATACGTTTCAAACATTATGAACACCCTTGTTATTGCCTCCAATGCAAACGAAATGTTCAACGGATATCACATTGCAATTCTGGACACTGATGAAATCAATGCCTTTGCAACTAGCGGAGGACATATCCTTGTTACTAGAGGACTCATGAAGTGTACTGAAAACGAAGATCAGCTTGCAGCCGTCATAGCACATGAACTTGCACACATTTCAAAAAATCATGCCATTCAGTCCATCAGTAGCAGTCGCAAAAAGGATGCATGGAAATCACTTGGTCTTGCCGCAGCAATGACTACAGCAGATGCAGTTCAGAACTCCAAGGGAAATGATTCCAATATAAAGACATCAGATCAACTTGCTGAAGTTACAAAATCTTTTTCTGATATAATTGGTGACAGCATCGACACCCTCATCAACAGCGGTTATTCAAAGAAGTTTGAGTTCGAAGCAGATGCATACGCCATCACCATTTTAAATGCAGCCGGATATAAGGCAAGAGAAATGGACGCAATGCTTTCACAGCTTGAAAAGAACACCCCTACAGGAAGCACTGGTTTTGGTAAAACTCACCCTTCCCCAAAGGAAAGAAAAACAAACCTTAACAAAAAATATGGAATCTATGCGGACGTAGATTTAACACCACGCCTTACAAGATATAACATGGCAAAGAAGTCATTCTGATTTTTTGGAGCAGAATAAATGAAAAAAAAACTTGGGAGATTAATTCCGTGGACCATATGTGTCCTTACATTTCTTGTAATCATTGGCCTGACAAAGCTAAATGTATTTCAGTCCCTTGAATTCAAATCCTATGATGCAAGGGTAAATTTTTCTGCCAAGTTTTCAAAACCAAATGACGACATTGTCCTGATTCTTGTTGACCAGTACAGCATAACTCAGGCCAACAAAACATTCGGCTGGAGTTGGCCTTGGCCAAGAGAAGCTTATGGAAAAATCTACAGTTTCCTTGACCAGGGAAAAGCTTCAAGCTGTACATATGATATTCTTTTTACAGAACCTTCCATTCTCGGACAATCGGACGACGATGCCTTTGCAAACCTTCTCTCTTCAGGAACTCACACAAAATCTTATGCCGCCCAGTTCATGAGTGAAGGACAATTGCTTAATCCCATAGAAAAAATCAAAGACTCCCTTTCAAATCTTTCAAACACCACCAGCGCAACCGACGAAGACGGAACCATCAGGCGTACAAGAATTACAGATGATTTTGAAGGCCATACTCTTGTATCAATGGGATTCCGACCAGTTTACGATTTGGAAGATGGTGTTCCTTCTGGATTGCCTTCTACATATGACAACACCAAGAACACGGAAACTCTCAGACTGAATTTCAGAGGGGACATAAACCGATATCCTCATTTCTGTGCCTTTGACATCCTGGACTGCATTGATAAGACTTCAAGAGGAGAAGAATATGAAGATTTTTCAGCGGAAGATTTCGAAAATGCCCATGTATTCGTCCTTTATTATGCACCAGGACTTTTTGATATCTGCTCTTCTCCAGTAAGTAAAGTTTATCCAGGATCTGGAATTCCAATTACAACCCTGGACAATCTTCTTAGCAAGGATTTCATAAGGGATATTCCATTATGGCTTAATTACCTGTTCGTATTGCTCTTTTGCATTGCAGGAGTACACCTTGCTCACTTCTCGGGAAAAAGAAAAAGAACATTTTCCATAGTAGCAGCAAATATTCTGTCAATAACTTTAGGAATTGGACTTGTAAACGCATTAACATACATCGGCTTTGTTAAATGCCTTTATATGTGGTCAGTACCACTTCTGGCAGCATTCGTTTTTTCATACCTTGCAAAAGCCAGCATTGATTACTTTATGGAAGGCCGCCAAAAAAGATTCATCAAAGGAGCCTTCAGTCAGTATCTTAGTCCAAGCGTAATCAATCAGCTGATTTCAAATCCTGAAAAACTTAAGTTGGGCGGAGAAAAGCGCAACATCAGCATTTTCTTTTCAGACGTTCAGAGTTTTACAACTTTAAGCGAGGGACTCACTCCGGAAAAACTTACAGACCTTCTGAACTGTTATTTAAGTGAAATGTCTTCAATAATATTAGAAACTGGCGGCACAATTGATAAGTATGAAGGAGATGCCATCATCGCCTTTTGGAATGCACCTACAGATATTCCAAACCACAGCAACATGGCCCTTGAAGTTGCCGTAAAATGCCAGCAGCGGCTTAAGGAAATGGAAGACTTTTTCATTTCAAAAGTTGGTCGCCCAATGTGGACTAGAATCGGAATCAATACGGGAGATGCCGTAGTCGGCAACATGGGCAGCCAGACAAGATTCGATTACACCATGTTTGGAGATGCTGTAAACCTTGCATCCAGACTTGAAGGCCTGAACAAGCAATTCGGAACATACATAATGTGCAGCGAATCAACAATGGCCCAGGTATCGGACAATGGAACAAACCTTGCTTTCCGTCAGCTTGGAAAAGTTCAGGTAGTTGGAAAAACTCAGGCAGTCACAGTGTATGAACCAATGCTCAAGGAAGAATATCAGAAGAACTTTGATTCCCTTGAAAAATTTTCTCAGGGTTTGAATTTGTTCTACGATGGAAAGATAAAGGAAGCCCTTTCTGTTTTTGAAACAAACACTAGCGATGCCCCAAGTTCAAAGTACGCGGAACATTGCCGTGAAATCATTGAAGATAAAACGGTCATTGACGAGCACTGGACTGGAGTTTGGATTGCAAAAGGCAAATAAAAAAAATGGGTTCCAACATTAAGATACTTACAGACAATAAAAGAACTGTCCGTGATTTTTTTGAAAAAGACTACACCTATGTTGCGGTCGATACGGAAACAACAGGTCTTCATCCCAAAGAAAACTTTCTCATTGAAATTGGCGCGGTAAAATTCAACCGATACGGTCTTCTTGATGAGCCTTTCGACATTCTTATTAAACCTCCCGTTGAAATTCCCATGTACATAACCCAGCTTACAGGAATCGATGATTTCATGGTAAGTAAAAGTCCTACAGCTGCGGAGGCCATTGAAAGATTCAAGGAATACTGCGGTGGGAAAGATACAATTTTGATTGCTCACAACGCTCCCTTTGACATTCATTTTATCGATGCTGAACTAGAACGAATTGGACAGCCAAAGCTCGAACATCAGGTAATAGACACTCTTGTAATGACCAGAGCGTTTCATCCTGACTTTAAAGGAACTGAAGAAGGAGCTTACAGACTTCAATCTCTTGCCAATCGCTATGGGATAAACGTCCTTCAAGCCCATAGAGCAAATGATGATGCAAGAGTCTGTATGGAACTGTTTAAGCATCTGGTACTCGAAAAGAAAGAAAACACTGACATAAAGACACTTGCCATGCTTGCCCTCAATTCCTGATGTTTATATTATATTTTTCTGTGTTATAATTGTTCTCATGGAACCATGGAACGGATTTAGAAAAGGAATAAACCTTGGTGGCTGGCTTTCACAGAGTAGCTTGAAAAAAGATCATCTTGATACATTCATCACAAAAGAAGACATAAAGCAGATTGCAGACTGGGGACTTGATCATGTAAGGGTTCCTGTCGATTATACGCTTCTGCAGGATGAGAAAGGTGGGTCAAAGGAAGAGAATTTCGAATATCTTGACCGTTGTCTTGAATGGTGTGACGAATACAATGTAAACCTCATCATTGAAATTCATAAGTTCTACGGTTACTACTTTCTTGACGGAGAAACCGATGAAGGATTTTTCCACAATGAAAAAGTCATCATGCGATTCATAAACATCTGGATTTCCATTGCAAAACGCTACGGCTCAAGACCAGACAGAATCTGCTTTGAACTTCTGAATGCCGTAATGGATGCAACAGATCAGGATTCCTGGATGAACATTGCAAGAAGTGCCATTTCAATTATCCGTGTATTTGCACCGACAACAAAAATTCTTGTATGCGGCTCAAGCCATTCAAGTGTTAATGCAATAACAACCCTTTCGGATTTTCATGACCCTAATGTTGGATTTAGTTTTCACTGCTACGAGCCTTTGCTTTTTTGCCAGCAGCAGGCTTATTGGAGAGACGATATTCCAAACGATGCAAAAATGAGCTTTCCTGTATCAAAGGAAGAATACCATGAACGCCTGGAAAAATATCCGGCAATCAGATTTTCGGCAAAGAATACCTGTCCAGATCTTCTTGGTCCCGATTACTTCAAGAACCTTTTTCAACGTGCTGTAAACTATGTCGAAAAACTCAACACCATCATTTACTGCGTTGAATACGGTGCCATTGACCGTGCAGACAACGCCTCTACTCTTCAATGGTTCAAGCAGATCCACGAAGCCTTTGAATTTCACGGAATCGGAAGGGCACTATGGACATATAAGGGACTTGATTACGGTTTGAAGGATCCTCGCTTCGAAGGAATAAGGGAGATCATACTCCAATACCTTTGATTCACAGGCTCTGCAACATAGCATAGACGCAGTCACCAGCCCTTTCTACTTTTCTGACCATATCAATGTATTGAAGTTCTTCCTTTACATCAGCACCAGATTCAAGTCGCTTACGGCTGGCCCGTTTCAATTCTTTCTTAGTCTCATCAATTTTTTCTTCAATAAGTTCTCCAGCGTTTTTTTCCTCTACGCTGAATCCAACAGTAAAATAAAGGCAGACCTGTTCATAAAACACGCGGACACGCTCAACATATTCACTTATTTCTTTTGAACGGATGAAGTTGAAATCATAATCTGAATTAGAAACATATTTTTTAACGGTGTGCATGAGAGAGCATGTTTCATCGCTTAAGTTTTCAAGGGCATCAGTAATATGGAGCAGAGTTGAAAAATAGACTCTGTCGTCTCTATTTGCATTTGGTAGCCTTGAACACTTCTGAAGGAATTCAGTAATCGCTCCATTCATCTCATCAATATAGTTTTCAAGATACCTGACATGTTCATTTTCATTTTCTGCATTTGCAGGATTTATGAAACTATTGCATACAGAGTCAAACATTTCCATAACTTTTGCGCTCATCTTTGTAATTTCCTTTTGTATCTGAAATGAATAAAGATCAGCACTGATTCTTGAATGTGGAAGAATCGTTGGAAGATGATAATGTTCATCCTTTGCCTCAGCAGACTCTGAAATAACTTTTTTTGCGATGGTAGCAATCTGGCTGACAAAAGGAATGAATACCAACGTTGCGCAGATGTTGAAGACAGTATGAAGCATGGCAATATGAGTCGTAATATTTGCGGCAGGTTCTAGAGGGACGATAAAATCTATCAGCTGAAGGAAAGGATTGAAAACTGCAAGTGCAAGTAATGTTCCAGAAACATTGAAGGCAACATGAACAAAGGCAGTACGCCGCGCATTTACGGAAGCACCAAGACTCGACATGACAGCATCTACGGTAGAACCAATGTTGCTACCTAAAACAATTGCCGCACTAAGGTTCCATGACAAGGTGCCATTTGCCGCCATAGTCAAAACTATTGCCGTCATAGCAGAACTTGAGTGGATCAATGCCGTTATGAAGGCACCTATGATAACTCCAAGAAATATACCTTTTATTCCCCAGTCATTTATGACAGCAAATATTTTGCTTGCGGCAGGTCCAAGGGAAAGGCTTTCTTTTAACAGCCCAAGACCCATGAAAAGCAATGCAAATCCCATGAAGCATTCCGCAAAGTTGTGTATCTTTAAGCGCTTAAAGTATTTAAGGATATACCCGAATCCAAAAAGCGGGACAGCCATTGCAGAAATCGAAAAACTGAATCCAAAGAATGAAACAATCCATGCCGTTACCGTGGTACCTATATTGGCTCCAAAGATAACTCCGATTGCCTGTTCAAGGTTCAGAATTTCCGCATTGACAAAGGAAACAACCATGACCGTAGTTGCTCCAGATGACTGAATGATGGCAGTAACACCGATACCAGTGAGCACGGCATAAAATCGGTTACCCGTAATCTTGCCAAGAAGCTTCTGCATACCGCTTCCTGCTCCCTTTTGAATACCGTTACTCAGCATGTTCATTCCGAAAAGAAGGAGACAAAGAGAACCTGCAAACCCCACAATCTGTGAAATTACATTCATAATCATGGTTAAATTATGATTAATTGCAGAAAGTTTGAAAATCAAATTTATGTAAAATTTATGTAAAATTCTTCATTAATCAAAAAGAGAGGATTTAAGTCTGCCTGATTTACTATACGGAATTATAGATTCCAAAGAGAAAAACAAAAAACAGAGGCTTTATACTGGGAAAACAACAGTAAACGTACTGCCCTTTCCAACTTCACTGGTCAAAAGAATGCTTGCCTGATGATATTTAGCAGCATGCTTTACAATGCTGAGCCCAAGACCAGTGCCTCCATTCTGTTTTGATCGACTTTTATCGATTCTGTAAAAGCGTTCGAAAATTCTTTCCTTTTCTGATGCAGGAATTCCGATGCCTGTATCCTTTACTGTAAGGATCACGCTTTTGCTGTCAATCAGATTCTGAAGGGTAACATCAACCTTTCCACCCTGAACATTGTACTTTATGGCATTGTCCATAAGGTTATAGACCATTTCATAAATTACAGGCTGAACTCCGTTGATAAGTCCGCTGTCCCCGCTCAGGTTTACAGTCACATTTTTTGCTTTTGCCGCTGCAGAAAGAACATTCATGGCTTCACGACAGATTTCGCGGAGACTCAAAGCTTCCTTTTCAAGGCTTATGGATTTTTCATCCAGTTTTGAAAGTTTGATGATGTCGTTGACAAGGGTAATCATGCGCTGAGCCTCATCGTAGATGGACCCTGCAAAATCCCTTGTAACCTTGGGGTCTGTCCCCTCTGTCTTCAATATTTCAGCAAATCCACTGATACTTGTAAGCGGTGTCTTCAATTCATGACTCACGTTTGCCGTAAACTGCTGGCGAAGTTCTTCCCTCTGGGATTTTTCAAAATTCTCTTCCGCAATTCTTTTTGTAAACGGCTTCAATTCTTCGTAGACCTGACTTGCTTCCGGATTTTCAAGATCAATAAGGTTCAAAGGCTCTACGATTTTTTTGCTTATCCAGGAAGCAGATATGCCAGAAACAATTACGGCAAGAACCAGCATCACCATCAGGATCTGGCTCATACCCAAAATCAAGACCCATACTGAATGCTGGTCACAGCTGATTCTCAACACATCACCATTGGAAAGAAGCCTTGCAAAATACAAAGTTTTTTCAGTCATTGTAGAAGAAAATCTTGCTATCTGCACTGAACCTTTTGTTTTTACTTCAAGGAATTCCTTTCTGCTGCCATGGTTTTCCAAGGTCGCAGCATCCACCGTGTTGTCAAAATAAACTTTTCCATTTGAATCAATAAGCGTTATACGATTCTCAGTCTTTAAAGAACCAAGATGATCAAGATTATTTTCCAGAACATAGCTTTCAAGAAAATTGCTTTCCGTTTCAAGTTCAGAAAAAATCTGTTTTTCAAAATAACCGTACATGTTGGAGATAAACAAAAAAGCACAGATAAAATAGATGAATGCTCCAACAGAAAAAGTATTTGTAAAAATTCTAAAAGTAAGCGATCTGTTTTTCATACGAATTTATATCCTACGCCGCGAATTGTTTCGATGTTCTTTTCATATTCACCAAGCTTTGCCCTCAAAGTTCTAATGTGTACATCGACGGTTCGGCTTTCAACGTCTGATGAAAGGTCCCATACAGATTCAAGAAGCAGTTCCCTTGTAAGCACATTGCCTCTGTTTTTCATAAGAAGCAGAAGTAGATCGAATTCCTTTACCGTAAGGAATATCTGCTGGCTGCCTGCAAATACGGTATGCTGGTTTTCGTCAAGTTTAATTCCACCCGCTTCAAGAATTTCTTTTTTTGAATCTGACTTTTCATACCTTCTAAGAACTGCCTTTATCCGTGAGACAAGAGCCATCATGCCGAATGGTTTTGTAACATAGTCATCAGCTCCAGCATCAAGCCCCGTAACAACATCGTATTCCGAATCCTTTGCCGTAAGCATTATTACAGGAACGGTTGAAGTCCCATGATTAAACCGAAGTTTTTTTAGAATTGAAATTCCATCTTCCTCAGGAAGCATAATATCCAGAAGCAACAGATCAGGCTTGTTGTTTTCCAAAGCCTGCCAGAAATCAGAAGGAAGGGAAAAATCCTGAACATCAAAACCCTGACTTGTAAGTGAATATTTTATAAGTTTTCTGATATTGTCATCATCTTCCAGTATGTAAACCATACCTCTATATATAGATGATTTGATGAAAAAATCAATTATTGAATTGTAAAGATTGTGTAAATTATAAAAGCTTATGCCAAAGATGTGATAAAGAATTTTCCGTAAATGCGAAGCATTCTGCCCGCCCGGTTATGCGGCCAAAGAAAACTCGACCAAAAGCACCAAGGGGTATCAACCCCTTGGTGCTTTTGCAGGATCTATCGGCGACGACTTCTGGAACACCATCAGGCACATCTGGTTTGTCCCCTTGATGCTATCTGTTCCTGCAGTTCCTATTACATCACCGAATACAAGATAGTCGCCTTTCTTTACCTTTATCGACCCCAGTCCACTATAAACATAGATATGCCCCGTCTTTGTCTGTACGAAAACAACCTGACCGTAACCGCGATAGTTTCCAACATACATTACGGTTCCAGCCCTGATCGCAGTGACATTCTCGTTCTTTGCACAGCCAAGCTGAACACCGCTGATTTTTCCTGTCATGTATGTGATTGTCGGATTCTTAACAGGCCATGAAAGGTTTGGATCGCCTTTCTTTGCAGAATATTTTCTTGGATCATCTGGAAGGGACGGAAGATTTGCATTTGCAGTATCTACTATTGTTACTGGAATCTTAAGTTTCTGTCCAGCCTTAAGTTCAGACTTTGAATCAAGCCCATTAAGTGTTTTAAGCTCATCAACCGTGATGGCATTGACCTTGGCAATGTGATAGAAAGTGTCACCCTTCTGAACCGTATATGTATCAAATTTTCTTGCTTCAACCTTTGTGTCAGCAGATTTGGTTTCAACTGTTTTTGATTCAGTCTTTGATCTCTCTGTAGAAGAAGCAACTCCCTTATGGGGAATCTTTATCTTCTTTCCAACTTTTAGGACTTCATTTTTAGTATAGCCATTTATTTCAAGAAGCTCATCTACGGTAATCGAATTGTTTTTTGCAATGCGGTAGAAAGTGTCGTCCTTCTGCACTACATATGTATCGTAGGCGACCGATGAATTTGACTCTGCCTTTTTTTCAGCCTTGTCTATGCCTGGAATTTTAAGCGCTTGACCGATCTTAAGAGTATCATTTTCAGTAAGTCCGTTTGCCGAATAAATTTCGCTTACCTTTACGCCATATTTTCTTGCAATGGAATAATAGGTATCACCGCTTTCAACCTTGTGTGTAATGTCTGCAAAAGCAAGGGCAGACATGGAAATAAAAACAACGGATGCGGAAATAAAAAATTTAGACACTTTCATAATCTGATTTTCGGCATAATTTCCAAACGACTGAAGAATTCTTTTCAAATTCCCTTTATTAAGGCGTGCATATTCACTATAATGCATTGGCAAGTATCTATTATCATTTTTCTATATTAGGAGTAAATCATGGCATATTATTATGAAGAGCCTTCTCACACATTCGCTGAGTATCTTTTGATTCCAGGCTATACATCAGAAGAGTGTATTCCGGACAATGTTTCCCTCAAGACTCCAGTCGTACGCTACAACAAGAAAGCAGGTGAAAAACCAGCTCTTACAATGAACATTCCTATGGTTTCTGCAGTAATGCAGTCAGTTTCAGATGATAAGCTTGCCATCGCACTTGCAAAGGAAGGTGGAATCAGTTTCATCTTCGGTTCACAGACAATTGAAAACCAGGCAGCAATGGTTGCCCGCGTTAAGGCATACAAGGCTGGATTCGTAACTTCAGACTCAAACATCCGCCCAGACCAGACAATTCAGGAAGTAGTTGACCTTATTGCCACAACAGGCCACAGCACAATCGCAGTTACAAGCGATGGTTCGGCTCACGGAAAGCTTGAAGGAATCATCACAGAACGCGACTACAGAATCAACCACGTTGCACCAGACGCAAAGGTTTCTGAATACATGACTCCATTCTCTAAGCTCGTTACAGGCAAGGACGGAATCACACTTTCTGAAGCAAACGACCTCATCTGGACACACAAGGTAAACCAGCTCCCAATCATCGACGGAAACGGAAACCTTGTATCAATGGTATTCCGCAAGGACTTTGACAACCATCAGACTTATCCAAACGAAAACCTTGATTCTCAGCACAGATATATCGTAGGTGCAGGTATCAATACACGCGACTACATGGAACGTGTTCCTGCCCTCCTCGACGCAGGTGTAGATGTTCTTTGTCTCGACTCTTCAGAAGGTTACTCTTGCTGGCAGGGAAAGGCCCTTAAAGATATCCACGCTAAATGGCCAAACGCAAAGGTTGGTGCTGGAAACGTTGTTGACCGCGAAGGATTCATGTACCTTGCAGAACAGGGTGCAGACTTCATCAAGATCGGTATCGGTGGCGGTTCAATCTGTATCACTCGCGAAACAAAGGGTATCGGACGCGGACAGGCTACAGCAACAATCGAAGTTGCAAAGGCACGCGACGAATACTATGCAAAGACTGGAATCTACATTCCTATCTGTTCAGACGGTGGCGTAGTTCATGACTACCACATCACTCTTGCCCTCGCTATGGGTGCAGACTTTGTAATGCAGGGCCGCTACTTTGCACGCTTTGATGAATCACCAACAGCAAAGCTCAATATCAATGGAAGCTATGTAAAGGAATATTGGGGCGAAGGTTCAAACCGCGCACGCAACTGGCAGCGCTATGACCTTGGCGGAAAAAAGACACTTTCTTTCGAAGAAGGCGTTGACTCTTATGTTCCATACGCAGGACATCTGCATGATGGTGTTGCCCTCACAACAAGCAAGATCATCCACACAATGTGCAACTGTGGTGCCCTTTCAATCCCTGAACTTCAGGAAAAGGCAAAGATTACCCTCGTAAGCCAGACAACAATCAGTGAAGGTTCGGCTCACGACGTAACAGTTAGAAACACTTCTATCCATAGCTAATCAATTTGTAAATTTTTTGACTGCATCTGGCGCTGAATGCATCTCTTGCAGTCAGGAGGATTTTATATGAACGTTGTAATCATCGGTGCCCAGTGGGGAGATGAAGGAAAAGGTAAGATCGTAGACTACCTTGCAGAAGATGCCAAGTATGTTGTTCGCTATTCAGGCGGCCCAAATGCTGGACATACAATCGTTGTAGACGGAAAGCAGTTTGCCCTCCACCAGGTTCCAAGCGGAATCCTTTACAAGGACAAGACAGTATTCCTTGGAAGTGGAATGGTAATTGACGCAGAAGCCCTTTTCAACGAACTCCAGATGCTCAAGGACAACGGCATCGACTGGGAAGGCCGTGTATTTATCTCTGACCGTGCACAGCTCATCCTTCCAAAGTACAGAACAATGGACAAGGAACGCGATGCACAGCGCAAGCGTCCAATCGGAACAACAGGCCGCGGTATGGGTATTGCATATGCAGAAAAGGCACACCGTGACGGCGTTCGTCTTGCCGACCTTGACTGGGCAGACAAGATGGCAGAATTCGACGGGGAAGACCTTGAATACATCAACAAGTACAAGGACCAGCTCCTTTCAATGAGAGTTGACCTTGTTGCAAAGATGCACGAATTCAGAAAGGACAACATCCTCTTTGAAGGTGCCCAGGGTGCAATGCTCGACATCGACTCAGGTACATATCCATACGTTTCTTCTGGAACATCTTGTGCAGCAGGTGCATGTACAGGTTCAGGAATCGGTCCACACTCAATCGACCAGATCCTCGGTGTCTTCAAGGCATATCAGACACGCGTTGGAAACGGTCCAATGCCAACAGAATTCAATGAATCAGATGAATCAGAAAGCGAACTTTGCCGCTATGTACGCGACACAGGCCGTGAATACGGTGTAACAACTGGTCGCGCACGCCGCTGTGGTTACCTTGACCTGGTTGCCCTCCGCTATGCATGCCGTTTCAACAGCATGGACGGTCTCGTTCTTACACACCTTGACATCTATGATGCAATGGATCAGATCGAGGCCTGTGTAGCATACGAAATCGACGGAAAGATCGTAACAGACTTCCCATCAAACGTAGACATGCTCAACAAGGCAAAGCCAGTTCTTGAAAAGTTTGACGGATGGAAGACTTCACTCAAGGAAATCAAGAAGTACAGCAAGCTTCCTAAGAACGCACGCAAGTACATTGAATTCATCGAGGCTTTCACAGAAACTCCTGTTTCAATCGTAAGCGTTGGCTACGAAAGAAACGAGACTTTCATCAGAAAGAATCCTTGGAAATAATCTGGCTGTAAAAGGCTGATCAATAGGGCTGTCCAATGTGACGGCCCTTTTTCATTTCAAACAGCCTGCTTAAGATTCTCAATCTCAAGGCTGCGGATATATTCTTCCATCCTGCGGTAGTTTGCGCACTTGATGGATTCCTTGGTATACATGATGAGTGAAACAAGGAAAGCAGCAAAATTAACGGCAGCAATTGAATAAAAAACATAATACAACATATAAACACCTCACTATCTCTTGATGTCTAAAAGATACCATAGACACTCTATCAGTTGATGATATAGGGTGAAAAATATTGCAAATAAAATAAAAAAGTTAGAAAATGTCCCTATGACTAAATATACACGCAAAATCAATTATCACGAGACAGACAAAATGGGCATCACCCATCACTCAAACTATATCAAGTTCATGGAAGAGGCACGCGTTCAATACCTTGAAGAAATCGGAATGCCTTTTGAAGAAGTAGAGCGCAAAGGAATAGGCTCACCAGTAGTAGGATTGGACATTGATTACAAGACTCCAACTGAATTCGCGGACATACTTGAAATTGAAGTAAAGGTACTTGGCTACAACGGACTCAAACTTGAAATAGGTTATGTGATGAAAAACAAGAAAACTGGCGCCCTATGTGTAACTGCACATTCACGCCATTGCTTTCTCAAGGATGGAAAGCTTTACAACTTCAAGCGGGCTGCAGATCCATACGATGAACTCATGCAGAAGGCACTTGAAGAAGACACAAAATAAAAACCAGCATATAGAAAATGTCATTGTCGGGCTTGGCCCGACAATCTGCGATCTGCATTTCTAAATCATTCAGAACAGGTATGGAATCCGAAGCAGCAAACTTTAAGCGTTTATTTTAATTTCCACAGCTATTAATAAAAGTATAGGAATACCAAACTGTATGAACCAGCGAAAATGTTTACTCTTACCTCTTTCTATCAGATTCTGGAACACTGACAAAACAACCGTAATGCCAACCATTACCAAAGGAGTTGGTATTGTAAGTATATTCACCAACGTAGGCTGAGAATTATCACGAAGAATGCCTAAGATGCAATAATAAAAAACATTCCAGCCTATGCTCATGACTATTGTTCTGAATATTACTGCAGCCAAATCATCCCTGTAATACCACAACATCTGATAGTTGATTTCATCAGCTGTATCCTGATCCTGCTGTCCAGATTTTTTATAACAGCGCTCAGAGCAATAACCTCCATTCCATGTCAAAGGCCTGTATTTTCCACAATAATTGCAGTGTCCATAATCTTTATCTGACATAAATCCTCCATAAAAGAATGAGGGAAAAAAAACTTTCTTTGTCCTCATTCTTCTTCATTAATTAACGTGTTCTCAGGCCACAACCAGATATATCTGTCATTGTTTTTACAGATCCATCCTGATCAGTCTCGACACAAATGATACAACCGTACGAATTTCCCTTGCGCTTCTTTTTACTTTCGCGCTTATAAATTTCACCTTCGTATTCTCTTACAAAAAAATAAAGATAAGTAACGGATGATTGTGGCAATATACCTGCCAGACTCTGTCTAATAAACGATTCATATTCTTCATCAAAAGGAATGAACTTTTCAGGTTTCTTCAGGCTAAATGATTTATTTTCTTCTGCAATCTGCATCGCTTCATTTTCCTGGTAAATAGTAACATACACATATCTAAGCTGAGTGTCTGACAGAGCAATATTTCTTCTTGCACTTGTCATCTCTTTTGATTTCTTGTCTGTGGTAACATTCCATTCTGCAAACATCTTTTTATATTCTGCATTTTTTACAGCATTATTTATGCCTGCGATTGTACCAGCAAAAACACCAACCAGAAGTATCAGTACAGCGGCTATCGATGCAATCTTATACCAAAGTTTTGGCCAGTGATCCAAATGCCAGTTCATGACTTTGCCTATAAGGATACGGATTTTGCTGTTTGTAGCGCCATTTGCCTTCATTACTTCAAGGATTTCACTTAACTCCTTTGCATAGGCTTCAGAGGTTTCAGAGAGTTTTTCAATTTCACTTTCAACGGCATCATTTTCATAGTTCTTGTTAAGTGAAGCTGTAAAATTGGCACGGTTTGTAGAAAGTTCAAAAGTTTTGAAAGCACCCTGTACATTCTGCTTTGCAGCTTCAATATCCTTTCCAGTCATCAAGAAATCATTCTTACTTGAAATTGAATATTTTGCGCTTGACTGAGAATCGGAAAACAAAGAAATCTGAAGCACTCCTTTAAACTTGTTGATTTCTACATGGCGCTCTGCCTTATAGGAAATCTGATTTTCTGCCAAAGCAAAAGTGCAGCCGCTATATGTATCTGCCCCTGCCTTAATTGTTTTTTCAAAAGCATCAAAGGTTTTCCTATAAGCATTCTTAATAAAGAACAAACGGCTCGACAACAATTTTTTTGTTGAAGATGAAAAATCAATTGGAGAATTTTTTACTGCTGTCAAAAAAGCAACGGACTCATTCATTAAATTAAGGTGGTAAACATCAAGAATGAAAGTTTCAATCTTTTTTACTAGAGCTTCCTTTTCTTTTTTAACTTTTTTCATTTCAGCTTCAACAGCATCCATCTGCTTAGACCAGCTTTTTGCTTCTGTTTCAAATTTAGCAGCCTGTTTCTTGCATTCACTCTGTTCACTTAAGGCAATCTTTTCCCTTTTGTCTGCCGCATAAAATGCAGGTGCATTTACAATCTTCCAGTCAACCCTAGGCATTCCGTCAGGTCCCTTTTCTGCAGCTTCAGGAGCAAACCCCAGACCATCCTTTAATTCGATATGGTGAAGTTTTTCGAATCTGATATCATCTATTTCTTTATCATACTTTTCTGCTTCCCTTTCCTTATCCTTGTACTGCGAATATGCTTCATCATGCTTAGCCTTTTTACTTTCATAATCAGACTCTAATTTCTTAATCTTTGAATCAATTTCCGGGATAATTGCGTTATTCCACTTAACGGCAAATTCCACTGATGCAGCTCCTACAGAATCACAGGTTTTCTGCTCCCATGAAGCGCTTGCCCCTTTCCAGCTCATCAAAGCACTTTGTGCACTGCTTTCCGCATTTGAAGATGTCACACTCTGTGGCAACACTGACAATACATCATTACTCATTTCTAGCCCTCTTTTCGATATAACCATCGCTTAGCAAAATTATTAAACTCAAAAAAGTTCAATTGAATTATCAATGGTAATTATTGATTTGTAATGAGTAGCATTTCACCATTACTTGTGAATTCATAAGAATATTTTTGTGAATTTTTCACTGTTTTATTGTGAAGATATACTCAATACAAAAGTGCAACAGAACTATTAAAATGATGAAGGTCCTATAGTATAATGAAAACCGTGTCATATGGAACTTCCTTCAATTATGAAACTATCCTCATCTGTCTTGTTGCAGAAGTTCTGAATCTATTAACAACGTTCATCTTCTATCAGGTACTCAAGATTCCTCTATTTTTTGACACGATATTTATAGTTGCAGTTGTTTTTTATCTTGGATTTGTGCCAGCTATTTGTGTTTCAATCGGTTACAGTTTAATCAATTCATTTATGTGGATATGCAAAACAGGATTTTTTGATCCTTTCATCCCTATGTATGGTTTATGCGGAATCCTGATTGTTTTTTCAACATGGTTATTTGCAAAAAATAAATCGGACTTTAGAATCAGTGTTTCCATTACCCTGCTTTATTTATTCTTGATTGCCCTTACATCATCAATGTGTTCAATTATTTCCGGTGGGCTAATAGATTACTTTCACTATAAATACTATGAAGTTACCGACATGATGAACCCTATTAAAAACTTTTCAGAAGGATTCATCATCCAGCATTATCCACCAATTGTTTCCTATATCCTGGCGCAGATTCCAGTATCTTTTTTAGACAGACTGATTGCTACCTTTACAGGCTTTGGCATTTACAGATCATTTGATTTCTTCATGAAAAGAAGGTAGATATGCCGATTCAAACACAGAATGTAAATGAACTAGAAAAAATACTCAAAAACTATACTACCTACTTCATTGTTTTTGACATTGTATTTTTTCTCATGCTTTTTATCTGCATCATACTATTGATCAATTTCTTGAAATCAAAGAAAAACCTGCAGGACACTGATGAATATATCAGATTTGTCATTCAAGGACAGGAAGAAGAACGGGAAAGGATAGCCCGAGAACTACATGATACTGTGGCTCAAAATATTAAATACTGTAAAAATATCTGCGAAAAAGAAAATAGTGATCATAAGCTGTCCAAACTGTCCGAACTTCTTTCAAAATCACTGGTGGAAATTCGCTCCTTGAGCTATAACCTATCACCTCCAGACATTACAAAAAATGATTTTTTCTTCTGCATCCGCAATCTCTGCGAAGAGTTTATAGGTCTAGAAAAAATTCCAATAAGGCTTTCAATTCTGGAATCCACTGAAGCATCTTTTTTATCAAAGAATGAGATACTCAACCTTTACCGTATCATACAGGAATCATTGACAAACATAATTAAACATGCAGATGCAGAGGAAGCAGTACTGATGATTCGTAACGAAAACAAACATGAAGAAAAAGGGCTTTATATTTTCATAAGTGATGACGGGAAAGGATTTGATATTGAAAAAACAGATAGACGCAGGCATTATGGTATTGAAGGAATGAAAAAGAGAGCTAGCTTGATTGGAGCAACCTTCACAATCACTTCAAACATTGAGGAAGGCACCCAAATATGTATCTTTAAATCATCCAAGACTTCAACAAATACTATATAGATCATTAAATTATTATTAAACGAGAAACACAATGCAGGTAAAAACATTTTTTATAATAGAAGACCACACAATTACAAATATTGGGCTTCAGAAATTTATTCAGGAAAAAACAGGAGCGGTATGCTTGGGATATGCTTTCTCAAAGTCCGAAGCAGAAGAAAAACTGAATTTACTGTCATCATCAAATTCTACAAATGAACTTCCCGACATAATCATTCTCGATTTATATCTTGGCAATGAAAATGGTCTTGATTTACTAAAAGTAATCCGTGAAAAATATCCCGAAATAAAAATTCTTGTATACTCAATGTATGCAAAACCTGGCATCATCTCAATTGCTCTTGAAGAAGGAGCAAACGGCTTCGTTGAAAAATCTGCAAGTGAAACAATCTTGATATCAGCCGTAAAAAGTATTTTAGCTGGAGAAACATTTGTTCAACAAAAACTAATTTCGTCTATTTTTACATATAAAACAGTATTTGATGGGCTTACAAAGCAGGAACAAAAAATCCTTAAACTTATTCTCAATCAAAAAACAAAAAGTCAGATTTCAGCTGAACTTAACATCGTTCCACGTACTGTGGACAACTACTTATCGAGAATTTTTGATAAAACAGGTTGCCGCGGAATAAAGGAAATATTTGAAAAATTTGCAAAATAAACTCCGGAAAATCTTCCGGAGTCATTCTGCATCATGCAGGATAATTCAGATGTGCATCGTCAATGTTGTAGAGCGTGTTTTCAAGATAGCGTTTTGCAACGTACTTTGCCATCGGAAGATTCTGGTCAAGGTAGTTGCCGCATTCTTCAGGTTTTGCACCAGGAATTTCTCCTTCAAAATCACGGACAAATTCAAACATCTTTGTCATGAAAGGAACCATTTCCTTGCTGGTAACTTTTCCTTCAACAAGAAGATAGCAACCAGTTCTGCATCCCATTGGACCAAAGTAAACGATTTTTTCTGCCCATTCCTTGTCATTGCGTGCAAAGGTAGCACAAAGATGCTCGATGGTGTGAAGTTCCGCAGTATTGAGAACAGGCTCATCATTTGGCGATGTAATGCGTATGTCAAAAGTTGTAATGAAGGATTCACCAAACTTATCAATGCGTGAAACATAGAGACCAGGTTCAAGCTTGATGTGATCGATTGTAAAACTTGCAATTTTATCCATATTAAAAAATCTCCTTTACCATGGACTTGAATTTATTTCCACGGTCAAATTCATTTGTAAACATTCCAAACGAAGTTGCGCCTGGACTGAACACTACAGGAAGAACATCCCCGTTTAAAAACCTTCCATAAGTCTTTGAAGAATTATCAGACATCAGATTTGTCTTGAGCATTCCAAGAAGAATCGAAAGAGAATCAAAAGGTCCGTAATAATCCACATTTCGCTCCTTTAACAGAGGAATAAGTTTATCCGTACCAGATCCTGCAAGAAGGTATATTTCATAGGGCTTATAGTGGGATCCATCCTCACCGTTAAGACCTTTTGCAAGAGGCAGGAAATCAAGACCTTTATCAGTACCGCCAGAAAGAAGAATCACCCTCCTATCAAATGACTGACTTGCAGCAGCTGCCGCTTCAGGAACTGTAGCACAGCTGTCATTGAAGAAAGAAACCGATCTGCCATCCACAGGACATTTCCACTCGTGGAATTTTTCAAGACGGTGAGTTATGCCTTTCCATTCTCCAAGAATAAAAAGGGCCTGTTCTGCCGCAACCCCCATAAGATATAGAGCAAGACCTGCATTGAGAACATTGATCTTCATATGGTTGCCAGGAACCTGGAGCGCACCCATGATCTGTTCTTCTGCAATGCATTTATTGCGGGCATGAGCACTCATAAGATCAGTTGGAAGCCTTACATAGCCTGCAGTGAATTCACGGCTTTCATTTTTCTGGAAAACACCGGCAACATCAGAAGGAAGTTCGTTCTTGCTGTAACGAAGCACACGACCTTTTGTTTCGCTTGCGAATAAATCACCCCAGCAACGGCAACCAGCTTTTGGATTTGCACAGTCCCTAAGATAGTCATCGTCATCAAAATCAAGGATGGTAAAGTCCTTTTCATCCTGGTCAGCATAGATGAGCTTTTTGTCTTCAACATAGCTGTCCATATCGCCGTACCAGTTCTGATGGTCAGGAACAATTTTCGTTATGATTGCAATCTTTGGCTTGAGGGCTTTTCTACCGCGAAGGTCTGCCAGTTGCCAGCTTGAAAGCTCAAGAACAACTGGAGTTGTACCGTCTGTCTTTGAAAGGAAAGTCAAAGGGCTTACGGTAATGTTTCCGCCAAGAAAGCACTTGAAACCGGCCTGATTCAAGGCATAAGAAAGGGCACTTACTGTACTGGATTTTCCCTTGCTGCCAGTCACGGCAATAATAGGAGCCTTTGTAAAGTGAAGGAAAATGCTGATGTCAGTTTCAATGGCCTTTGCTGCGGCAAGGAATTTGTTACCTTGAATTTTAACTCCAGGATTCTTGATTACGCAGTCGGCAGTTTCAAAATCTTCAATCCTATGTTCTCCAAGAACATAGCGAAGCCGAGACAAATCCAGGGAAGGATCAGTCCCAATGGAATTGATTGTTGGAGCAAGCTGTTCCGCAGTCTTCATGTCTGTTACAGTAACATAGGCTCCGTGATGAAGGAAAAACCTTACGCAGGCTTCTCCACCGCCGTTGAGACCAAGTCCCATGACGGTAACTTTCTTTCCGCGGATATCTTCAAGTGTGTTAAAGGCACAGCCTTCAGGGTAAACATGTGGTGTCATATTAAACTCTTGTAGTGCAAAGCTGATTCTTTGCGTTGTATTCTGCTATGGCTTCATCAAAAAGATAATCAATCAAATCTGAATATTTAAGCCCTGCACTTTCGCACATTTTTGGGAACATGCTGATGCTTGTAAATCCAGGAATTGTATTGATTTCATTAAGATAGATAGAACCGTCATCACGATCGATAAAGAAATCTACGCGTGAAAGACCACTTGCGCTTACGGCAGCATAAGCCTTCTTTGCTGTTTCGCGGATGAACTCAAGCTTGTCGCTATCAAGCAAGGCTGGAATCTTAAGTTCTGCCCCATCAGGATCGTTGTACTTGGCATCGTAGTCATAGAATTCATGCTTTGGAACGATTTCACCAGGACCGTAAGCCTTAAGCATCGAGCATGGAACATTTGCATCTGCAGTGATGCTGTTGCCAGTTACGGAACATTCAACTTCACGGGCATTGATTGCCTTTTCAATGAGGACCTTGTTGTCCCAGCTGAATGCTTCCATAAGAGCAAATGAAAGTTCCTTTGGATTTGATGCTTTTGATGCACCGTCGCTTGAACCTGCAGAACATGGCTTTACAAAAAGAGGGAACTTGAGGGTGTCGATTGCCTTTGCCACAAGCTTGTCGTATTCAGCAGAATTATTGATGTCTGCCTTAGTAAGGCACATATATGGAACAACAGGAAGTCCTGCTTTTTCCCAGATGATTTTTGTCGTTACCTTATCCATTGTAACTGCAGAAGACATTACGCCACAGCCAACATAAGGAACTCCAACCATTTCAAAAAGGCCCTGAAGGGTTCCGTCTTCGCTGTAGGTTCCGTGCATCACAAAGAATACGACATCGGCAGCAATTGTTTTTCCGCCGCAGCAGAAGGTTGCAGCTGTTCCACCGCCAGGAATTACATTAACGCGCTTTGTTTCATCTGCATGAACGGAAAGCTTTGCCTCTGGATTTGCCTTGACTTCTGCAATTACGGATGCATCTTCAAGATACCACTTGCCGTCCTTGCTTACTGAAATCAAGGTGATTTCATGCTTGTCGGAAATATTTCTAAGAACGGATGCACAGGAAATAAGTGAAATCTCATGTTCGCCAGAGCGTCCGCCATACATCAATGTTACTTTCATTTTAATTCTCCCAATGCTTTTTTTGCCTCGCTGATTTCATCGTAAGGCATTATATGGTCTTTAAATATGATTGAATTTTCGTGGCTCTTTCCAAGAAGAAGAACTATGTCGCCCTTACCTGCAAGGGCAAAGGCTTTTCTGATGGCTGCAGGTCTGTCTGGAATAAGAAACAAATCCTTGCCATCGGTTTTCCCAGCTTTTCTGGAACCAACTGCTATATCCTCAAGAAGTGCCATTTCATCTTCACCGCGAGGATCTTCATTTGCAAGAATTACATAGTCGCAGAATTTTGCAGCAATCTCACCTTGCAACGGACGTTTTTTTGTATCTCGTTCACCACCTGAACCAAAGACGCTGATTATTTTCCCCTTGCAGCGGTTCTTCACAGGAGGGAATATGGTTTCAAAACTTGATGGGGTATGAGCATAGTCAACGATTACTTCAAATGGCTGACCTTCATCAACAACGGTCATTCTACCCTTTACACTTTCAAGCTTTTCGCACTCTGCAGCAAGTTCTTCAATTGATTTTCCTGTAGTTTCGCTTACAGAAAGAATTGCAGTCATGATGTTGTAGGCATTGAAGGCACCAGGAACAGGAGCTTTAACGGAAACTGATTTTCCGCCTACAGTCAGGTCAAAGGAAATTCCAGTGCTTGTAGAAACAATATTCTTTGCAGAGGCTACAGGCATTCCAGCAGGAACGGCAGGCAACTCAACGGCGTTGGTTTCAACGGCGTGTTTTCCAGCCCTTCCTTCAGTTGTAAATCCAACAACCTTGTTTTTTGTACACTCAGCAAAATAAACAGCAGCAGGATCTTCAAGATTGACGATTCCAACAGCAGGAACAACAGTTTCAGTTCCAGCAATGGTTTTATTATGGTCGTGTTTGTCCAAGGCCCTGAAAAGATTTGCCTTGTCACTCTTGTACTGCTCGTAGGTTCCGTGGAATTCAAGGTGCTCCAAAGTAACATTCATGAAGGCACCACAATCAAAAAGCACATCACCAAGACGATTTGTTTTTTCGCTCAAACCGTGGCTTGAACTTTCAACAACCGCATGGGTACAACCGTTTTCAAGCATTTCGTAAAGTTCACGCTGAACGATCGTAGCTTCAGGAGTTGTCTGATGCTCAGGATTTGCAATGGCATCTCCACCAAGGGAATACTGAACCGTAGAAATGAACCCCGCTTTAAAGCCTGACAGACGCAAAAGCTGCCAGATGAAAGCAACTGTAGAACTTTTTCCTTCGGTACCTGTAACCCCATAGACAACAAGCTTCTTTGAAGGATAGTCATAGAAACATGCAGACATAGGAGACATGGCAAAGCGGCTCGATTCTACCTTAATGAAAGCTACTTCACGGCCATTTCTTGCTTCTTCTATGTTTTTCTTTTCTTCGTCGGTAATGTCACCTTCAAAAACTACAGCAACTGCACCGTTCTTAATGGCGCTGGCAATGAATCTGTTTCCCGTAGTATGGGTTCCAGGCAAAGCAAAGAAAAGGGAACCAGGTTTTACGGCACGGCTATCAAAAACAAGGGAATCAACTTCCACCGCAGAAAGATCAGTCTCTAAAATATTTTTATATTCAATTGAGTCTATGAACTCAGACAAAAACTTTTTCATATAAGATATTCTATACCTTTGCTGACAATTTAACAATTGCATGAATAGTGCTATAATACTTGCATTATGGAAGAAACAGGAAAAAAAACAAAATCATTGCCAGCAAAGATAATCTTAGGTGCTCTTATATTTGTATCCTCTTTGCTGATCATTCTAGGATCTTGGATTGCCTATTCAGCATTCAATAGAATCTCTCCGCTTAAATTTATCCCTAAAAATTATACCGTGATTCTTCACACGGACAAAATTTATTCAGCAGTAGAACCGCTGGTAGGACTCAAAGCTGCAGAAACAATTCTTTCTGAACCTTCTCTCTCTTCTGTCCGTGAGCCATACATGAACGCAAGGGCTTTCATCAACAATGCAAGTCCACTGCTTACAAAACTCATGGACATAAGAATCGACACCGCCCTTTATATTGAAGAAGCCAATGGTTTCATAGCGGTCGCTGATCTTGGATGGCTTTCATTTGCAACAAGGCTATCTTCTGTAATCGCAGGATTTCTTCATGTAAAGGACCTTACATGGGGTGACGGTCATTTTGAATACAAGGCTGGGGAAACAACAATCTATGCAAAGCCTTATAAAAACATAATCATAGTCACCACATCAAAAGAACTTTTTGATGAATCATCACACAACTTTGCTTCACGAAATCTGACAGCATCAGAAAAAAAAGAAATTGAAGGTAAAAAGACAAGCGCACTGAAAATTCTTGCTCCATCATTGAAAATCGCAAAGATGAAGGCACTTGAAAATTTCTACACTGAAACGGCAGAAAAGATTCTCGGAAAGGACAACCTTTCTTCCATAACCTTCAACATCACCAACGACAACATCGATGTAAGCCTTAACATTCCAATCAACAAAGAAGAATGCAACACCGATCTTACAAGCCTCTTCAAGCTGAACTCAACACAGCCTAGAATACCAGCACTTCTTTCAAGTGACACCCAGTACTACACTCTCATAAATCTTGCATCTCTTGAGCAGATGAAAAACTCTTTCTTCCCTCTAATCCAGAAAACAACCGACATAGAGGCAACATGGAAGAAAGCCAACGGCCTTTGCAAGACACTTTTCTCAATGACACTTGAAGACATTCTTTTCTCATGGACAGGAAATGAAATCACAGCATTCGGAATTGAAGGTTCAAGCGACCCTGTGTTTGCCCTTCAGATAAAGGATGAATCACAACGAGCAAAGGTCTTTGACAAGCTCAACAATTCGATCCTCATCAACACCAACACAAGCCTTATCGTAAATGGAATGAGACTTCCATGTCTTGAACTTCCAGGATTCCTATCTGGTCTGCTTTCAATTTTCAATGTAAATCTTCCACGCCCATTCTATCTTGTAAACAACGGGTACATATATTTTTCAATGTCCCCACAAAACCTTTCTTCCGTCTATACGCACATCAACAAGAACTACGTGATCTCTAGAAACGTAAACTGGAAAACCGTTTCCACAAACGCAAAACCCAATACAAGCCTTGAGCTTTTCTACAACCTCAAACGAAGTCTTCCATTCTTCCTGGACAACACTTCCCTCACATCTAAAATCCTTAAGCTCTATGGAATCGGGCGTTTTGATTTTGAAATCAAGGACGATGGACTCCAGGCAAGACTTTATGCAAGTGCAATATCACAGGAAGACTCACCCATGCTTGCAGGATTTCCTAAGGCAACAGGAAAAATCAGCGACTACAACCTTATTGCCGACAACGAAAAGGAACCTGAAAACCTTTATTGGATTGAAGAAGACACAAAACTAAAATGCCTCAACCTCAATTCCCTTGAACAGAAAACTCTCGACACATTCGAAAGCAAGATCTACATCGCTTCGACAAAGGGATCTGCAGGAAAGGACAACAAACTTTGGGTAAATACTGACCAGGGCGACATTTTCCTTGTGGACAAGAATCTGGGCATTGCAAAAGAATTCCATACGGACTCTGTATTCACATCAGGTGGATCAGTATACAAGGATTCCTATATTATCCCAACAAAAGATGGAAGTCTTATCTTTGCTGACAGTAAAGGAAATGTTGAGGAAGTCTACATTGGTTCCGACCTCAACTTCAAAAGCCGCCCAGCAGTATGTGAAAACTACATTGCTGTATACAGCCGTGGATTTGAAGGTGAGATCTACCTTCTCAAAGACAAAGAATGCATCAACAGAAACAATCCTATGATTGTAGATGGAATCGGATTCGGCTCTCCTGCAATCGCCAAGATTGACGGAACAATCACCATTGCATTCCTTACCCAGAAAGGTGAATTCTATCTTTTCAAGGAAGGAAAACTAGAAGATGGATTCCCTATCGAAACAAGAAAAGTGTTCACAACAAACGTGGTATACGACAGGAATTCCTTCTACACACTTTCAGACGACGCAGTAATCTACAAATTCAACGCAAACAAAACTTATTCCTGCGTAAAGCTTCCTGATGTACAGAGCGCAAAAGAAGCCTACATCAGCTCAAAGAACTTTGAAGGATGGGAAGGAATCTATGCAAGCGGAGACAGCAACGTCCTCTATGGATTCAGTCCTGACCTTGAGCTCCTCATGTCATTCCCACTGGCAGGTCGTGGAGTTCCTGTATTTGCAGATGTCAACAAAGACAAAAATACAAACTGTCTGGTGCTTTCCATCAGCAGAGAAATTAATTCATGGAGGCTTAAATGAAAAGACTTTCAATACTAGCAGCCACATTTCTTCTCGCATTCACTGGCTGTGCATCATTGCAGAAGGACATCTTCATTTCTGCGGAAGAAACAGTAAATTCTGAAAGAGTTCTTGAACTTGAAAATCAGGTCATTGAATTGGACAGCTCATTCATGCTGAACGGAAAAGAGCTGTCAAAAGATGACAACATTCAGGCGGACTTCATCAAAAGAGAAATTGAAAACGAACTTAGGCAGCCTCATCTGGACAAGGTCGTTGAAAGTCGTCTTCTTGCACTAAAGGGAAGATGTGCCTACATGCAAGGAAAAAAATCCGAAGCATCAAAGTGCTGCAGCAACGCCAAAAAAAAGTATGAAAATGATGTTCAGCTCCTTATCCTCCAAAGAAGGCTTGGACTCATTTCTGACATAAGCACCTACAGGCTCAAGATTGATTCAGAAGCCCTTACAATAGAAGATGCTCTCGAGCATTTTGACAAAGGTGAATACGACATAGCCGCAGGCCTCTTTGATCTTGCCTTTGTAAACCCAGAGTCGACATACAAGAGTCATTATATTGCACTTAGAGAAAAAGCATGGAATCTTAGAAACATTGATTCTGAAAACATATCCGTAGACTGGAACAAAAACACTATGACCGTTCTCCAGATGATGTCTCTGGCAAATTCAAAGGAAGGCTTTCTTGATTATTATACTGCCGGTAAAAAATATGAAGGGAAAAAGCTTTTTCAGTTGCTTTCAAGGACAGGTCTGATGAACAGCACAAGCGGATCTTCAGAGCAGATTACAGAAAAAACCACTGTGACAAGAATCCTGTCGGCAAGATTCCTTTGGAATCTGTACACTTCAAAAAACAGCATCAATCCAACAAAATATTCTACAAAATACAGAGCCCGCGAAAATGCAAAGAGCCCTGTTGCTGATGTTGAACTTGACAATCCTGATTTTGACGCAGTTCTTGGTACGGTAGAAAATGAAATCATGATATTGCCAGACGGAAAGAATTTTGAACCGGACAATCTTTTTTCTGCCGCAGAATTTGACAGCTGTTTGAAAAAGATAAAATAAACTACAACAGGAGTAAACAATGCTTATCTCAATTCTAATCTACGGATTTACCCTTGCTCTTCTTTTCTGGGGAAGCAGCTTTGCAACAAAAGGACAGCTCAAAGCAGACTATCTTTCTATTGAGAATTCAACCGCAGCAAAAGGATTTGCCTGTCTCGGTGTTTTCTTCCACCATGTTTCACAGAATCCTGCCTTTCAGCAAACTGCGGACATCAAATTCTTTGAATACATAGGATTCATTTTCGTAGGTATATTCTTTTTCTACAGTGGAATTGGACTTCTTAAAAGCTGGAAAGCAAAGCCTGATTACCTTTCAACGTTCTTCAAAAAGAGGATGCTTCCTATCATCATAGCAATCTATGTGATGAACATTTTCTATGCAATTTTCATTTGCATAGCAAAGTACAGGGAGATGGATGCACTCCGTTGGGTACTGGGTCTTTTGAACATCATCATCCTGAACGACCAGAGCTGGTATCCTATCGTAATCCTCATCATGTATGCAGCCTTTATGTTTGCCTTCAAAAAATGCAAAAAGGTCTCAAATGCAATTTTTGTTGTATTTCTCGTTGCTCTAGCTCAGCTTGTAATCTTCTGCATCGGTGGACATTTTGCATGGTGGATTGACTACGGATGGTACAAAGGTCCACAGAGTTTTGGTACAGCAAAATGGTATCAGCAGATCCTTGCCCTCTGGTTCCAGGGCGAATGGTGGGTCAACAGCACCATGTGCTTTGTAATGGGACTTTTATGGGCTCATCATGAAGAAAAGATAATTGCATTCTTCTCTAAAAAGTACTGGTTGAAATTCAGTCTTCTCGGAATTTTGATGGCAGGAGGAATGTATCTTGGATTCTACACAATGATGAATATCAGTTACTGGTCTGAATTTGCAGGACATGGTGTTGGAAGAATCGACAAGACTATCTGCCTTGTTTCACAGCAGGTTCAGCTTGCAACACTGCTTGCCTTCCTTACAGTACTCAAATTCAAATGGACACGAAGCAACAAGGTACTTTCTTTCTTTTCGTCAATTTCACTTGAATTCTATCTTATGCAGAGAATAGCACTCAACAGTTTCCTTTTTATTACAGGAACAAAGGAAAATCCTATCATAAAGGAATTGCACTGGAATCTTCTTGCATATTTCATTGCCGTATTTGCAGCAAATCTTTTACTTGCACTTATCTACAAGCAGATAAACAAGAAAATCACAAAATTATTGGTAAGATAAAAAATACTGACTATCAATAAGTCGGGAAAAGACCAATGACATCAGCCGCTTTTTTGTTCATCAAAAGTTCAAAGGAGTGGCTGATTTTATTTTCATCAAAGAAATAAACTTTTACGATGTGCTTTCTACGCGGAATGACAAAATCAAAAAAAGTAGTTTCAGGAACGCGGAATCGGCAACGGATTCCAGAAAGGGAAATGCACTGAGGCATCTGTTCGTTCATACCCGTTGTTTTTCTGACATAAAGTGAAAGCAGGCTGTCCTGTGGGAAACTATAGAAATAAGTTCCTCCCTCACAGAACACTACAAGCCCCCACATGGAATTTTCATTCTGTTCTGGCTTAAGCTTCAATAAATTAAAGACAACGGAAGAAGCGCGAAGTTCAGCCAGCTCAAAGGAAATGACTTTGTCTTCAAATTCCTCTTCAAAGGCTTTTATGAATTTCTGTTTTTCTTCTTCCGTTGTCTTCATAAGGTTACCCCGAATTATTTTGCAGGGAACATCTTTCTGAAATCTACAAGAACTTCCTGTGAATCGCGTGCAGAGTCAATGTCTGTCATCTTGTTAAGATTGCGATAGAAGTCGATGAGAGGTTCAGTTTCCTTGCGGTATACTTCAAGACGGTGTGTGATAGATTCAAGCTTGTCATCTTCACGAGTAAAGAGTTCGCCACCACACTTGTCACAAACACCTTCTACCTTTGGTGGAAGGAATTTTACATTGAAGTTAGCCTTGCAGCTCTTGCATACACGGCGGTTTGAAAGACGGGCAATGATGAGGTCATTGTTAACTTCAAAGTTTACAACCTTTACATCGATGCCAAGCTTTTCAAATGCTTCTGCCTGTGGAATTGTGCGTGGGAAACCGTCAAGAATGAATCCGTTCTTGCAGTCATCCTTCTTAAGTCTGTCTTCTACAATTTCAAGAACAACATCGTCGCCAACGAGTCCGCCAGCATCCATGATTGCCTTTACTTTCTTTCCAAGTTCTGTCTGATTCTTGATGTTTTCACGGAAAATATCACCAGTAGAAATCTGTGGAATCTTGTATTCTTCTGCAACCTGTGCAGCAAGTGTACCCTTTCCAGCTCCTGGTGGTCCTAAGAAAATAAAATTCATTGTTTTCTCCTAAAAATATTATGTAAGTTTAATTTTAATGCAGATTTCTTGATTTTGCAAATTATTAAAATAAATCGAGAGTATTGTCCAGATAAATGTTTTCCCGAACATGTATATGAAATTCGGGTTTTGTTAGATAATACAGAAGGAATTCCAGGACAAGGGCACTGCCAAGACTTCTACCTTCAATTTTAAATTCTGAGAATCCGTTTTTAAGGTAGTTTTCCTGAATGTCTTTAATTCCAATGAAAACAGGATTTTCCATAGCCCTAGAAAAACTATAGCTGCCTTTTTCTTCTGCAAAAACACATCTATGTGCCGATTCCTTTAAGCCAAGATTTTTTCGGCTGACGTTTTCATAGCAGGTTTTTCTTGCAGAACAGTTTGGAAGGCAGCATTCGTTGCAAAGGAATTCTACTTTTGATTTTTGAATATCATCCAGCGAAAAAAGATTTTCAAAATCTTTGTTCAGCCTAAAGTCGGGAACAACATATTTGAATTCAGTTCTGTTCAATTCATTTTCAAGCTGATTGAATTCTGAAAGAACTTTTGTAGTGGAAGAAACAAAATAAAAACTCGGATATTTGTCCTTTATGTAATCCAACAGAAGATCGGAATGTACAATGATGCCGTTGCCAGGAGTTTTTGAAAACAGAGAACAAAGTCTGTTGCATTTTTCATCACTTAAATGATTTTCTTCTATCAGTGAATTGCTGAAAGCAAGACGGGCTGAAACATTGAACTCCGAGCACAGGGCAAGGATTTCTTTTTCAATTCCATTCTGACCAAAGCCAACCCTACCGCCACCCCAAAGGCAGTCTGCTGGCGCTCCGTAGATGGATCCGATTTCACACCAGTCGTAAAACCAATTCCGATGCTTAAAAAAAAGAGGAAGAAAAATCTTGTACAGGTCGTAAAATTCAAAAAGACCCGGCAGATGGTACCGGGCCTTCATATCATTAACTTTCACTTAGAACTTAAGGATGTAATTCTTTTTCTTACCGCGGCGAACAACGATAACCTTTTCTTCGATTGCCATTGCCTTTGTTACAGGAGTATTTTCATCAGAAATCTTTTCGCCGTTGCATGTGATTGATCCCTGCGCAAAGAATTCTCGGGCTTCTCTCTTGCTTCCGCAAATCTTGTTTTCTACGAGGACATCGATGATTGCCTTTCCTTCTTCCTTGAGTTCAACAGTCGGAACATCGCGGAAACCGATTTCAATGTCCTTGAGTGAAAGGGACTTAAGGTCGCCGCTGAAAAGCTTTGCTGAAATATCAACTGCCTTGTCGTATTCAGCAGCCCCGTGAAGGTCTGTGATGATTTCGCGTGCAAGAGCCTTGTGAGCTTCGCGGAGTTCAGGGTGTTCCTTGTTCTTTGCTTCAAGTTCTTCAATCTGTTCCTTTGAAAGGAATGTAAAGATCTTAAGGTAGTCAACAACCATGCTGTCGTCAACATTAACAAGGTACTGGTAAAGTTCATAGCTTGAAGTCTTGTTGATGTCGAGCCAGAGAGCGTTGCCTGCAGACTTACCGAACTTGTTGCCGTACTTGTCCAGAACGAGAGGCATAGTAAAGCCGTATGCTTCCTTACCTTCAATCTTGCGGATGAGTTCAAGACCTGTAGTGATGTTGCCCCACTGATCAGCACCTTCACACTGCATGATGCAGTTCTTTGTGCGGAAGAGGTGGAGGAAGTCATACCCCTGCAAAAGTGTATATGAGAATTCTGCGAATGTGATTCCTGTTTCAAGACGGCGTGCAATGATGTCCTTTCCGAGCATATAGCTTACGTTGATGTACTTTCCTATGTCGCGGAGGAATTCAAGGAATGTGTAGTCCTTTGTCCAGTCGTAGTTGTTTACGATTTCTGCCTTTCCTTCAAAAATGCGGTCAACCTGTGCCTTGATTCCAGCAAGGTTCTTTTCTAAGCGTTCCTTTGCCATGATTTCGCGTTCTGCAGTTGGGCGAGGATCACCGATGAGGCCTGTAGCTCCACCGCAAAGAAGGATCGGATGGTGTCCAGCACGAGCAAGACGCTTAGCTGTTACAAGTGAAGAATAGTGACCAAGGTGAAGGCTGTCTGCCGTTGGGTCTGTTCCCCAGTAAAAAGTAACCTTCTCATTGTTGAGCTTATCTGCAATGTCTTCGCCGGCTACATCTTTCACGAGGCCGCGCCACTGAAGTTCTTCATAGAATGTCATATAGTCTTCCTTTGTTGAAATTTATATTGAGGGGATTATAGCAGAATTAAAGTTTTAAGGAAACAGGCGGACTTAGCCTCATGTCATTATCGTGCTCGATCCCATGTCATTGTCGGACTTGATCCGACAATCTGCTGCCGGTATAGACAGAGATCCCCGGATCAAGGCCGAGGATGACATTGCCTGTTCGCGGCTACCGCCCGCTCCCATTGCCATGCATTCTGATTTTTTAAGGGTGTTACTGAGCGGAGCGAACAACGCGGAAGCCCAGATTGATGAACCTGAAGTCCGGGATGTCGTTTAGCCGAAAAGCCACACACGCGATGTTTGCGTCGTCTCCCCAACTACCACCACGCCAAATGCGGTAAGAACCCTCAGAAGGGCCGGCAAGAGGTGTTGTCGGGCCGATATTTGAATACCAGTCATAACACCACTCCCACACATTGCCGCTCATGTCACAGATTCCTAAAGTATTAGGAGCTTTTTTTCCTACCTGATGTGTTCCATAACCTGGAGTACCGCTTTCTGGATCATCATCTGCTGTTGTTCCGGATGCTGTGTTATACCAGTACCAGCCTGCTGCATCCAATGCAGTATCCGAGATTTCATCGGATGTAAGGCTGCTGTCTACACCTGAATATTTATACTTCCATGCAGCAGATTTTGTGTCACCTCCGCGGGCAGCGTATTCCCATTCTATTTCTGTTGGAAGCCGCCAGCCGTCTGCACCTGCTACAGGCTCAACGGTTGCGTCTGTAATGTGTCCGTCTGAAACAACAGGATTTTCAATTTTGTAGGCAGATGTAAGTCCGTCTTTTTCACTTAAAAGGTTACAGAAGTATACTGCGTCGAACCATGTTACGTTTTCTACGGCGCGTTTTCCGTCAATTTCTCCTGCTGTAATTTTGTATTTTGCAGGGTCGCTTGAAGAACAGCTTGGGTCTGCATTTAACCCCAGCTTATTTCCTTTCATCACAGCCTTATATTCGTCTTTTGTAACTTCGTATTTCCCAATGTAAAAATCATTTATTTTAATGCTGCGTGCTGCAGTAAAAGCACCTTCGTAATCCCACAGTTCGTTTTCTAAGCTTCCTGTGAATTCTGCACCTGTAACTTTTACGGTTGCAATGTTTACAGAATCAGACTTGCTGCCTCCATCATGAGAATATCCGGCAAATGCAGTCACTAAAGCAAAGGCCACTGCCGCCATTAATAATTTATTCATTTTTTTCTCCTGAATAAAATTTTGTTAATGGAAATACATTCTGAGTATAAATTTTTTTTGAAAATAAATATAGCGTTTTAAAGACAGAGATCCCCGGCTCAAGGCCGAGGATGACAGTACGCATCATGTCATTCCCGTGCTCGACACGGGAATCTCCTCCGAATACAGAGGGGACAGCCCCCTAATTTTTCTAATTTTTCCACGGATTAATCTATAACATATAATTAAAATGTATAGTTTTATTTTCATTTTTTATATACTTTCCTTGACTTTTTCATATTTTCTGTACTAATTTAAATCCATGAAAGAAACCTTAAAAAAACTCAGGACTGACAATCGTTATTCTCAAGACTTGCTGGCAAAAATACTTGGCGTTTCTCGCATTTCATATCTAAAGTATGAATCAGGCGAAGTTGAACCTCCAGTCGAAATTGTCCGAAAACTGGCAAAAATCTACAAGGTTTCCTACAAAACACTAATAGACAACGAGTTCGCCCAAGAAAACTCTTCTGCTTCTTATTCCTGCGGTCATTGCAAGGAATATTCCGTTGCAAGCCCGGCACCTGCTTATGATGCTTCTTTCAATTCATCATCTGTTAATGCACAATTTATGACAATTCTTTCAGAATTGCAAAATACCATTGTAAGATTACAATCCCAGATTACTTCACTGCAAAAGTCTACGGTTTTTACTGCAGATGGCTTTCAAAAATCCACAAACTTCAACAAAGATTATTTCTTCTCGCAAACTGGCGGCCTTCAGATTGACTCAAGCTACATAGACGAACTGCGGGGAGCAAGCCTTATATGATTCTTTTGGATACTAACATTGTAATAGACATGATTAACAACCAGAATGATCCTCACTGGGATCTTTTGCATCAGGAAAATATTGTTCTATGCGGAATTGTAATTGCTGAATTATACAGAGGAATCAAAAACCAAAATGAAGGGAAAGCAATAGAACTGTTTGTAAATTCCGTAGATTCTCTTCCATTACAAGAAGATGACTGGAAGCAAATCGGTCTTTTTATTGCAAAACTGCGTGATTCCGGTCTAATCGTTCCGTTACAAGATGCAACAATTTCCTACCTGGCTCTTAAGTTCAACTGTTCAGTATGTACAAACGATAAACATTTTAAGCTGATTAGAGAAGTAGAAGAAGAATTACAGCTGCATTGATTCAAATGAGTATCACCTAAAGGTATTTTGAATAATTCAATACAATGTACTGAAGCATCAATAATTAATTGCCTTTTTCTCAGAAAAGAGACCTCCGGGTCACGCCCGAAGATGACAGTTTAAACCAGCGTACCCTTGAATGTGTTTCCATTAAGGCTGTCCAAACGAACATTCACAAAAGAACCGATGATCTTTGGATCTGCACGGAAGGCTACGCGTTCGTTCTGTTCCGTCTTGCCCAAAAGCTCGTTCTGGTCGTCCTTGGAAACTATGTCGGCAAGAACTTTTATGGTCTGCCCTACACGGCGCTTCATCACTTTCTGGGTAAGTTCCAGCTGCAGGTTGATGATTTTCTGCAGGCGTTCTTTTTTTACTTCAATCGGAATCTGGTTTTCCATTTTTTCAGCAGGAGTTCCTTCCCGTGGATTGTAGTAGTACATGAAAGCGCTTTCGAATTCAACTTCCTTCATCAGGGAATAGGCTTCCTCAAATTCTTCGTCGGTCTCTCCAGGGAACCCGAGCATTATGTCCGTTGTAAGTTCAACATCTGGAACGGCTTTTCTGAGGCGGACAATAAGGTCAAGGTAATTTTCCCTAGTGTATTTTCTGTTCATACGGCGGAGAACTTCGCTTGATCCATGCTGAACCGCAAGATGGATTCCACGGCAGATTTTTCTGTCAGTCCTTATCACTTCAATTAGTTCATCGCTGAAATCTTTTGGGTGACTTGATTCAAAACGGATCCATTCAATCGTAGATTTTATTTCATCAAGATGGGCGCTGATGATTTTCAAAAGTTCAGGGAACTTAATTCCATTGTCGTTGTAGCTGTTTACATTCTGACCCAGCAGACAGATTTCACGGACCTTTCTTTCTGAAAGGATATCAAGCTCATGAAGGATGTCCTTTACGGAACGGCTTGTTTCCCTTCCGCGAAGATAAGGAACGATGCAGTAGGTGCAGAAATTGTTGCAGCCGTGCATGATTGGAACAAAAGTACTGAAGGCATTTTCCTCGTAATAGCTTTCCGCAAATTTATAGACGGGTTCAACATCACCCATTTCATACTTGATGTTCTTTTCTACGGCTGGAATGATCTCATGGAATTTTTCCTTGCCAAAGGTACCGACTACATAGTCAACTACAGGCCACATTTTCTGAAGGTCGTGCAAAAGTCGTTCCGCCATGCATCCCATGACAACAACAGTCAAAGGCTTTGGTCCGTTCTTTGCAACATAGTCAGCGGCAACTTCCATGTTGCGCCTCTTGGCATCCTTTGCAAGGACACGGACTTTCTTAAGCCCCGTAAAAAATCCAAGGCGGCCAAAAATTCTTTCTTCCGCACTTCCACGAACGGAACAGGTATTTATAACAACAAAATCCGCAAGCTGAACATCCTCTGCCTTTGTCCATCCACGTTTGATCAGAATCTGTTCAACAGCCGCAGATTCCGCAATGTTCATTTCGCAGCCGTAGTTTTCTATAAAATAATTCATAATATTTAATCTCGCTTTGCTTTTCCAATGTATGTTCGCCGCCACGCACCTGCTACCGGCTCATCTATAAAATAAGTCATTTATAATTCATAATTCATAATTCGTAATTCATAATTATGAACATTTTCTCCTTGTCTTTAAAATTGCCGTAAGTATTTTTGTCAATTCAATATTATCAGAGAACATAACCTGAAACAATTCATCATTAATAAATTCAGTTTCATGCAGCAAATCAAGCCAATATTCAGTTTCGCTTGACTCCTTTAGCGAAATGCCTAGCTTAGCATAGAAATCAGCCTTGCTTTGACCTCTTATAGCCTCTTTTACATTTGCACCAATGCTCGTTCCACTTCTAAGGATTTGCTTTGATAAAACATATTCTTTTTTTCAGAAATCAAAAACTGATATAATCGAATAATCTTAATAGCAAAATCCCTGCTCTTAATTACTACTATGTTATTATCTTTCATCAAATAAAAGATAAACAAATCAATAGGAAAATACCAACTTAGAGCATTTCATAATTCTTAATTCATAATTCATAATTATAAATTATATTCCGTATACGCGTATGCATTGTGGGCATGGATGCTTTCTTCGTTTTCTGCTTCCACACTGAACCAGCTGAATTTTCCGCCGCCTTCAAAATCTTTCAATGCAATGTAGACCTCGCGGACAACATCCTCAACAAAACGGGGATTATCATAGGCGTGCTCCGTAACGAATTTTTCATCCTGTCGTTTGAGCACTGAATACAATGGAGAAGATGCTGAATTCTCAACAGCTTCAATCAAATCCTCAAGCCAGAAAAAATCCTTGTAGAGAATTTTAACGGTAACTGTTCCGCGCTGATTGTGAGCACCGTATTCTGAAATTGCCTTTGAGCATGGGCACAATGTTGTAACGGGAACCTTCACTTCAAGATAGAATTTCTTTTCAGTTTCAGAAACTTCCGCTTCGTATGTACAGATATACTTTATGATTCCCTTTGAACGGGAAACCGGCGCTTCTTTTTCTATATAGTATGGAAAGGAAATCTTGCCAAAGGATTTTTCAGCCTCCAGCTTAGTGCGTATTTCCTCAAGCATTTCCATAAAGTGATTGATCGAAATGTCTTCACGGTACTTATGAAAAACCTCGATAAAGCGGCTCATGTGGGTTCCCTTAAAGTGGTGCGGAAGATTTACAAAAAGATCCACAACGGCAGTCGTATTCTGAACCTTATGCTTCTTGTCCAGAACCGCCACCGGATATTCCACATTGCGTACCCCAACCTTCTTAAGAGGAATCTCTCTATTGTCTTCAGAATTCTGTATGTCTATCATAATAATTCACAATTTATAATTCATAATTCATAGTTTCCAACCATGAATTTTCAATTTACTTGAACGACTATAATTTCTGTAAGAAAAATGGGACGCCGGAGAAAAGTACGAGCGAACGTTTCCGCAGGGAGCGAAGCGACTGAGGACTTAGTGAGCTGTACTTTTCTCCGAAGCTGGGGCCCGTTTTTCTTACAGGTTATTTTCTGCGGATTCAAGTGTATTGTAAATCAGCATTGCGATGGTCATAGGTCCTACTCCACCTGGAACAGGAGTGATGAAACTTGCCTTTTCCTTTGCGCTTTCAAATTCAACGTCACCAACAAGACGGAATCCGCTTTTCTTTGTGCTGTCAGGAATTCTGTTTACGCCAACATCGATGACGCATGCGCCTTCCTTGATCATGTCACCTGTAACCGTCGAAGGATGTCCCGAAGCAACAATGAGGATATCCGCGTTTTTTGTATAGTCTGCAAGATTTTTTGTACCTGTGTGGCAGATTGTTACAGTTGAATTGAATTCCTTGCGGATCATGAGGAGTGCCATAGGCTTTCCCACGATGTTAGAACGTCCTACAACAACTACATTCTTTCCGCTTGTCTCAACGCCCATTTTCTTCAATAAAACTGTAATTCCGTTTGGTGTACATGGAAGGAATCCCTTTTCGCCTGTAACAAGCTTACCTACATTTACAGGATGGAATCCGTCAACATCCTTTTCAGGAATGATTGCGTTTGTTACTTTCTTTTCATCGATATGCTTAGGAAGAGGAAGCTGAACAAGGATACCATGAACAGACTTGTCACGGTTCAATTCATCAATGAGCTTAAGAACATCTTCTTCTGAAGTATCTGCAGGAAGTACTACACTTTTGTCTGCCATTCCAGCTTCTTCAAGGGCCTTTCTTTTACCTGTAACATAGCTTACGCTGGCAGGATTGTCGCCTACAAGAATAACGGCCAGACAAGGAGTAATTCCCTTTGCCTTCAATCCTTCAACCTTCTTTGCAACATCAGCCTTGACTTCTGCCGCAATCTGTTTTCCATCGATAATCACTGCGCTCATGTAACCTATCCTCCGCAAGTTAGTTTAATATGTTGAAAAAATGAGCCAAAAACTCTATAATCTGCCAAATATTATAGTAAAAAACAACAAATTGCCATAGGAATATTTATGAAACGTATAGTTACACTTTTAGCAGTTTGCCTTTTTGCATTCTCTTTTGCTGCAGCACAGGTAAACATGCCAAAGATTCACTACAATCAGAATACAGACGCTTCAGATGAAACATATGATGATTCAGACGATGAATATGAGGAAGGAGATGACGGGAGCGATATTTTCTTTGACTATGGAATGCACCTTCCTGGAGACCAATACATCAGACTTTCCTTGGGATCTTCATATCCTTTAAACTTTCCAGATGCATCAAGCGTACTCCACGGAGAATCCCAGCTTAAAATCGGTGGACAGGGATCGATCGGTTACCACAGTTTCATTACTTCCCAGATTGCATTGGGTGTTGACCTCGGATTTGGATTCAATGTAACAATCGGAAGCCACTCTTTCAATACAGTTCCTATAGTCATCACAGGTACATACGAGCCTTCATTGGGGAAATTCTCATTTCCTCTCACCATGGGAATCGGTTTCGCATGGGAATCCTACAACGGAAAGAACTACTTTCCTGGACTGGTGCTTAAACCTCAGGTTGGTGCACACTACAGGATCTCAGAAAACTGGAGTGTAGGTCTTGATACGGCATACATGTTCCTTCCACAGTTCAATTCATTGCATCACAGTGGAGAGGAAAACAAATACGGTCACTTCTGGTTGGTTGATCTGTGCGCCAGATACATGTTCTAAAAAGTTTATCAAGGATTATAAAATGAAAAGAAATAGATTAGTTGCCATTGTTTCAGCAATATCTCTCACAGCAGGAATCTTGTTTACTTCCTGCCACGACAATATCTATGCCCTCATCGAAAAGGAAGTCGCCATCGACAACAGCGGTCTTAACGGTGATATTTCAAGGATTGTTCGTAGCGGAAATCACCTTTTCCTTGCCAACGGCCGTGTGTATGGCAAAGAGAACAAACCTCTAAGTCAAATCGGAAGAGGCAACTGGAAAAGCCTCTCCATGCCTGTATCAGGATCAAGCGATTTCAATGTAAGCAACAGGGTTGACTGGCTTGCAGCTGATGACACTTATGTATACGCCCTTGCAAGTTTCTACGAAGAAGATGACAACGGAGCAAATGACAACTACAAAAGACAAGTCTATGCAGCAGATGCATCAGACTTTCCAGCATTGAAATGGCAGCTTGTAGAAGGCACAACAGGAAACATTCCCCACACAAAGATTATCTTTGACAACCAGGCATCTTCAGGAAGGAATGCTTATGTAACTCTCAACGGAAAGGTTTGTAAACTCAGCGGAACTACAGCACCTACTCCGGAAACAATCAGCTCAACATACTGTATCGGTGACACAACTTCATCAGCAATCATGAACTGTGTAAAATTCAAAGGAAAAGATTACTTCTCAAAATACTATGCCCTTACTGCAAACGATACTTTTATTTATTACACAGAAACATACACTTCAGGTTCTACAAACAGCGCAAACTACGCAGACACGATATATTATACAGATAATCCTTCTGCAGGAACTACAGGAAACTTCAACACTCACAGCGGAGTTCTCTGCCTTACGCTTACAAAAGATTATCTTTTCTACGGAACAACAGGTGGCCTTGAAAGAACTCTACTTGACGCAGAAAAAAAACCTATTGCAGTCCACTCATTCGGCAACAACGGAAACAGCGTAATTTCGGAACACGTTTACATGGTTTATGCATACGATCAGAATGAACCAATGGCAAACACGGATCTTTACTGCGCATCTACAATCTATGCATCCATTTCTTCCAGCTCAGACTCCTACGAGAACATAGGTCTTTACGCCTGTCCTGCAGGTAGCGACTGGAACCGCGACGGCGACTGATGAATGACGACGTTCTTTTCCAGTCAGCCGCATTGAATTCCCATGAGCCTCTTGCTTCCCGCATGAGGCCTCGTTCCCTTGACGAGTATATCGGACAGAGTCATATTGTCGGCAAAGGACGGCTTTTACGCCGTGCCATTCAGGCAGACCAGCTTACATCAGTAATTTTTTACGGTCCACCTGGAACTGGAAAAACAACCCTTGCCCGTGTAATAGCAAACCATACAAGCTCGCACTTCATTACCCTAAATGCAGTCCTTACGGGCGTTGCCAACATTCGCGATGCCATCAAGGAAGCAGAAGACAAGAAAAATCTTTACGGCAGGAAGACAATCCTCTTTGTAGACGAAGTTCACCGCTGGAACAAAAGCCAGCAGGATGCCCTTTTGCCATGGGTTGAAAACGGAACAATAATTTTAATCGGTGCCACAACAGAAAATCCTTTCTTTGAAGTAAACAAGGCTCTTGTTAGCCGCAGCCGAGTATTCCAGCTGAAATCCCTTGAAAAGGAAGATTTGATTTTTGCAGCGACCCAGGCACTAAACGACAAGGAAAGGGGTTATGGAAACTACAAGGTAACATTTGAAGAAGGTGCCCTTGAACATCTGGTAGAAACTGCCAACGGTGACTGCCGTTCCCTTTTGAACGCCCTTGAGCTTGCAGTTGAGACAACGCCAGAATCCTGGCCTCCATTGGTTGGATCAGAAATCTATATTTCCAAGGAAGCCTGCGAAGAAAGCATCCAGAAAAAAGTTGTTCTCTATGACCGCGACGGCGACTATCACTACGACATCATTTCCGCATTCATAAAAAGCCTTAGAGGGCGCGATCCTGATGCAGCCTGTTACTGGCTTGCAAGAATGGTAAAAGCTGGAGAAGATCCCCACTTCATTTTCAGACGCATGCTTATTTCCAGCTGTGAAGACACGGGGCTTGCAGATCCAAGAGCAATTCAGGTTGTTGAAAGCTGCGCCGCTGCCTTTGACAGGGTTGGCTTTCCTGAAGGAAATTATTTTCTTGCACATGCAGCCCTATACCTGGCAACAGCTCCAAAATCAAATTCAAGCATGGCATTTTTTGACGCCATGTCTGCAGTTGAAAAGGAAGATGTGGAAGTTCCTAACCATTTAAAGGACAACAACCGCGATGCAGAAGGCTTTGGCCACGGCAAGGGATACCTTTATCCTCACGCATACCGCGACCACTGGGTTGCACAGCAGTATCTTCCTGATGCTCTTACAGGCAGAGTTTTCTACACTCCATCAGAACAGGGATACGAAGGCGAAATCCGCGGAGATGTTCTTAGCCGCAGGGAAGCACAGATTGCTGCTATTCTTGAAGATGCCGACGGTACAGAAAACCTTACGGTAAATCCTATTTCCGACTGGTGGGCAAAGGCAGGTCATTTTGCAGGATTTGAAAAGACCGAAGAAAACCTTACATTCACCCCTGAAGACAAAAACCGCAATGCAAGCCTTAACCGTGCAGAAAATGCATGGAAGGCTAGGACCGAACTTAACCGTGCAGAGATTCTCCTGGAAACCCGCAATGCAATGATTTCATCTGCAGAAATTTTACGGCACCACAGATGCCTTGCGGTCAATGCAGATGACGGACTTCTGGTTTTTGACCTAATAAGAAAAACTCCTGAAGGTCATGTCTACGGAATCTGCAGGACAGAAAAAGGAATGGATACACTGAAGCAGTATTCCTCTACCCTTGCAGAACTTGACCAGCCGGAATACACAGTTCAGCCGGCTGGTAATCTCTGGGCAGATGGAAACCTGGAAAATGCAATAGGAAATTTTGGAGACATTGAAATCGACAGATTTTTTGCAAGAAATATATTTGCCACAAAAAATGATATGGACAATGCAGCCGGAACTTTTACAGCCTTGAAAGAAAAAGGCATGCTTGCTGATAATTTCAGGATCATCTTGAGCCAGATAATTCCTTGTGGCGGACAGCACATGTCGCGCCTTGTTGAAGAAAGTTCATTTGCCAGATCCGTAATGACAGATGAAGACCTTATGATCGTTGAAAAACTTGAAAAGGCGGAGAAGGAATTCTTCAGCGACAGTGAAAATCCCCTGTTCAACTGGAATGAAAATACAATTGAAGGGTTTTTCAATTCGAATGATTTTTCCTGCAATGTGATTCCTTTTGTCCAGGTTGAGAGAAGAAAAATTTCAAAAGCCGAACTTGACCGCTGGTTTGACACCAAAAATTCAGCATATGGAAAATTCATGGCTGAAAAAATCGGACATGACAGCCTGATGAAGTTCAAGGAACTTTTTGAAAGAACAGCCCAAAGACAGAATTTCAATTGGAAGGTAAAAAATTCCATTGTCGTAATCGGGAAAAAATAAAACCTCCGAAAATTCAGTTTGAATTCCCGGAGGCTTAAAAATTTACGCAGCAAAATGCCGGTTTATTCAGGCTTTATAAGATTAATCTGATATTTAGAATTTCCGTAGCTGAATAATATATGTATTTTACCTGTAGTAGTTTTTACTTCAAAGTCACTGACCGGATTCCACTGAATATTATTTGATCCGATTTCTTTTCCTGCCTTTACTGTAATTTTGGATTTCAATACGGAATTTTCAAGGGCAAGCAGTTCAGAAGTAATTCCATTGACAGTAAAATTCCCAAGGTTTTTTCCAAGGCTGTATTTTAGCTCGTCATAAACATTTATCGTTTTTTCAGGACCTCCATCTATGGCAATCTTTATGTAATCTGAAAAAGTTTCGCCTTCTGAATAGGAAAAGAGATAGATGGTGTACTCTTTTCCGTTTTCAGTGAACACAATCTTTGCTGCATATCGTCCGTTTGCTCCAGTCTTTTCTGAATTTTGCGTATCAATGTATTTTCCTGTGTTCAAATTCACAGTATCGGAACAGCCGTAATAAATGGTAAAGTTATCCAGCAGATCCATAGTATAATCATATTTAACAAAGCTATTTCCATCACTAATCTTGAAAACGGCATCGTTTAGCGTAGATTCACTGTTTCTGACTATCCTAATGTAATTTCCGACTCCCTTTACAGGAGCTGGAGGCAAAACAACGGTTTCATCGTCATCTTTTGAACAGGAAACAAACGCCGCCATCAACAGGACAGAAAATATCCTGACAGCGTTCAATAAATTCTTTTTCACAATACACCTCCACATATATATACTCTACAACCATATTTTTATTTCACAAATTTCCATAAATCAAGAAATATATAATGAACGAGGTGGGCTGCGGCATTTGATTTTTTACGGCAAAACCTATATATTTTTTCTCTATGGATTTAATCAAAAAACTCGACGAATGTGAAAAGCGCTTGAAGGAAGTGCAGGAACTTGTAATGGATCCTGATCTTGTTAAGGACCAGAAGAAATACAAGGACACAATGAGAGAAAACGGCTACCTTACAGAAGTTTGCGAACTTTATGCCGAATATAAGAAAATTCTCCAGGGCATCAAGGATTCCACAGAAATGATTACTATGGAAGACGATGTTGAAATGAAGGAAATGGCCCGTGAGGAATTGAAGGCTCTTGAAGAAAAGAAGCCTCAGATGGAAGAACAGATCAAGCTTAAGCTGATTCCACCTGATCCACTTGATGAAAAGAACATCATCCTTGAAATCCGTTCAGCCGCTGGTGGTGACGAAGCATCCCTTTTCGTACGCGATGTTTGGGAAATGTACATTCACCTTGCAGAGCGCAAAGGCTGGAAGACAGAAACAATGGAAGCACAGGAAACGGAAGTTGGCGGTTTCAACAAGATCGTTACTTCCATCAGCGGAAAATTCGTTTACGGAACATTGCGATGGGAATCCGGAGTTCACCGTGTTCAGCGTGTTCCTGCAACAGAAAGCCAGGGCCGCCTTCAGACTTCCACAGTTACAGTTGCAGTTCTTCCAGAAGCAGAAGAAGCAGACATTACAATCAATCCAGGCGATGTTCGTGTAGATGTTATGCGTGCAGGTGGACCAGGCGGACAGTGTGTTAACACTACAGACTCAGCAGTTCGTTTGACACATATTCCAACAGGCATCGTTGTTATTCAGCAGGACCAGAAGAGCCAGATCAAGAACAAGGAAAAGGCTTGGCAGGTTTTGCGTGCCCGTCTCTTTGACCTTAAGCAGGGAGAACTGGACAAGGAACGCTCAACAGCCCGTAAGCTTATGGTTGGAAACGGTGACCGTTCTGAAAAGATCAGAACCTACAACTATCCGCAGGACCGCATCACTGACCACCGCATCAACATGAGCGTACACAACCTTCCAGGCTTCATGATGGGCAACATGGACGACATGCTTGATGCCCTCAACGTTTACGCAAAGGAAGAACAGTTCAACGAACTGGACAAATAGTTACAAAGGCAGCAGGTAAAAACATCTGCTGCTTTTTTTATATTTCAGCGCCGAAAAATATGACAATCCAGCAGTTCAAACAGACAGCAATAGAAAAACTTACCACATCTCCTTCACCTGCCCTTGATGCAGATGTTTTACTCCAATGGATTTTACAGAAGGACAAGACATTCATCCTCTTTAACAGGGATCTTGAACTTACAGAAGAACAGGAAGCAAAACTTGCAGAAGCTATCGCAAAACGAAAGACAGGGCTGCCGATTGCCTACATCACAGGACATAAGGAATTCTTTGGTCTCGACTTCAATGTAACTCCTGATGTTCTCATTCCAAAACCAGATACGGAAATTCTTGTAGAAAATGCAGCCAACTGGATAATTGATGAATATACAAGGCAGCCAAGAATATTCAACATCTGCGACATGTGCACTGGAAGTGGTTGTGTTGGAATCAGCCTGATGAAATTCCTTTCCGAATCCGACGGTACAATTTCAAAGGAACATCTCCCGGGCTTTACCATGTGCGACATAAGTTCTGCAGCCCTTGCCGTTGCAAAAGAAAATGCCGACAGACTTCTTTCAAAAGCACAGAGACAGAAATTTAATTTCGTACAGACTAACCTTTTTGACAATCTTGGTCATGCAAAAGTTGGCATCTACGACATCATAGTTTCAAACCCACCCTATGTTCCGGCATCGGAAACCACAGAACTTTTAAAAGACGGAAGGAGCGAGCCACGACTTGCCTTGGACGGAGATGTTACCCTTGAAGGAAAACCTAGCGGAACCGATGACGGACTTGCACTCATCAGAAACCTTATTCCACAGGCCTACAGATTCTTGATTCCAGGTGGAATGCTCATCCTTGAAACAGGTGAATACAATGCAGAAGAAACTGAAAGAATAATGAAGGAAAACGGATTCAAAAACACAAAGCTGTATTACGACCTTGAAGGCCAGCTGAGAAATGTTTCAGGCATAAAATAAGCTGTAAACAAAAAAAATCCCACATCAATGTAATAAAACATCGTGCGGGATTCTTTATTCACTCAATCTAGTTTTTACTTTATAAGAGTCTTATAAAGGTCGATTACCTTTTTCTTTGTAACAGCCTTTGGATTTGATTCAACGAATGTGCTCTTCATTACATTGTCTGCAAGGAATTCCAAATCATCCTTTGTAAGTTCAAGTCCTTCGATTACCTTTGGAAGCTTAAGGTCCTTTGCAAGTTTTTCAACTGCTGCAACAGCTGCCTTTCTGTAGGCATCTGGCTTTGCTGTAGCAGAAATTTTTGCTCCAAGGGCAAGGGCAATATCTTTATACTTAGTTCCACTTGCTGCGGCATTGTGCTGCATTACAGCCGAAAGCAAAAGTGCAGATGTAAGTTTTGCAGGAGCTCCGTTTGCGGCTTCAAGGGCATTTGCCATTGCTGTAGCAAGACCTGCGCTGCTGTTTGAAACCGCAAGACCTGCAAGATACTGACCATAAAGCACCTGTTCCTTGGCAGCATTTGCGGCAGCAGTACCCTTAACGGCATCCTTAACGTTTTCTGCAATTATCTTGATTGACTCTACGGCATTGATGTCTGTCATGAGCCAAGCTTCCTTGCAAACAAGAGCTTCTACAGAAGAAGCAATGAGAGCCATTGAAGAAACCGCAAAATCTTTTGAAGATGCAAAAATGTCAGAATCACAGATAACGGCATCTGCAAGAGCATGAACATCGAAACATTCAATCTTCTTGCGCTGAGCTTCATCATCAAGCATTACATCGTAGCCAAAACCACGGGCATTTCCAACTGAAGAATAAACAAGATAGAGTGGAATTGCAGGCTTCTTTGACTTATCACGGCCTTCAAGCTTGCGGGCATCGATGATGTCTGGATTTCCAAGGAGGACTGCAGCTGCCTTAGCCGTATCCATTACAGATCCCGATCCAAGAGCAACAAGAACATCAGCACGGAATGACTTGGCGGCTTCTACAGCAGCCTTAACGTTATTTACCGTAGCAGCCATGTTTACGCGGTCAAAAACCTGATAAACCAGCTTGTTCTTAGCAATGAGAGATGTTATCTTTTTTGCAGCTCCACTTTCCTCAGCAGAACCGTCTGTTATAACAAGAATTCGCTGAAAATCGCGGTTCTTGATGATATCCATTAAATTTTTTATAGCGCCACTGCCAAAAAAGGAAAATGCGCTTGTAGCTATCTGATTAGGCATAAATTCTCCTGAATTTTTACGCGGATATTATGACTGTAAATCCCCTTATCGTCAAGGTAAATAAAGAAATATTACTATACAAAACCCTTGAAATACTCCACAGAGAAGTTTATATTTAGGTCATGGCATTTACAATTAATAGAAAAAAAATAGCATTTTTTATGGCTTCCCTGCTTGTTTTGTTGTCTTCCTGCACGCAAAAGAAGGCTCCTGCAGTTCAGCCTGAAAAAACTGATGAAAACACTATAAAAATTACTGCCACTTTTTACCCACTTTATGTATTGCTATTGAATATCACTGATGGAATTGATGGAGTTGAACTTTCCATGCTCGCACCTCCAGACACAGGATGCCTTCACGACTACCAGCTTACAACAAAAGATATGAAAAAAATTGAAAGCTGCAACATACTCGTGGCAAACGGTTCTGGAATGGAAGACTTCATAGAAAAAATTCTGGAAACAAAAAAAGATTCACTTATACTTGCATCAGAAGGATTTGAACTCACAGACAACAATTCACATGTATGGGTATCACCAACAGGGGCAATTCATGAAACGCAGAGAATCGTCGAGGGGCTTTCCCATCTTGATCCACGGAATGCTACTAAATACGTAATGAATGGAAACGCATACCTTGCAAAGCTTCAGAGCCTAAGAAGCAGCATGCATTCAATCCTTGATGAATTTTCAGGACAGAAAATCATAACCTTCCATGAAGCATTCCCATATTTTGCATCTGAATTCAACCTTGAAATCGCAACAGTAATTGAAAGGGAACCTGGAGAAACACCAAGTCCAAAGGAGCTTGCAGAGCAGATTCAGCAGATCAAGTCCATCGTCTCAGGCGGAACTAAAATTGCACTTTTTGCCGAACCACAGTATTCTTCCAGTGCTGCGGATATAATCGCAAAGGAAACAGGACTCAAGGTCTTTGAGCTTGATCCTTGTGTAACAGGAAGTTTCAAGGCTGATGACGCAAAGGATTCCTATATCAACACGATGAAAAAGAACGCCGAAGTTTTAAAGGAAGCTTTGGCAAAATAGAACAACGGAAAAAGAATAATGCCATGTCTAATCGGTAAGCAGCATGTTTGCTGTACTAGAATTGCAGGTCTGAGCGTAAAAGGCCGTCACGACTATATTCTCAAGGACATAAACCTTCACATCCACTGCGGGGAACTTACGGCAATTGTAGGACGCAACGGAGCGGGAAAGACAACTTTCATGAAGGCTTTGCTCAATACAATTCCTCATACGGGAACTGTAATTTACGAAGGCGAAAGATGTGCCGGTCACTGCGGAAAAGACAGAACCAGCGACCATGACCGCTACTGCACCTGCCAGAAAAAAATTCCGTACACAACGACAAAACCTGTTTTCGGCTATGTACCACAGTCCCTTTCTGTAGAACCAGGAACTCCAACAAGTGTGGAAGACATGGTTCTCTCCTGCATTTCAAAAAGGCCTGTCTGGCTTCCACACAGAAAGAAAGACAAGGAACGGGTTCTGGAAATTTTAAAATCCACAAATGCCCATGAACTTGTAAACCGCCGTGTATGCGATCTTTCTGGCGGAGAACTTCAGCGCGTAATGCTTGCCCTTGCAATCCATCCTGTACCAGACATTCTTTTGCTTGATGAACCTGTAAGCGGTGTAGACAGAACAGGACTCAAATCTTTCTATGAACTTGTTTCCTCCATCAGAAGAGACTACGACATTACCGTCCTTCTCATCAGCCATGACCTTGATCTGGTTGCAAGGCACGCCGACAGAGTTGTATTCATAAACAACAGCGGTGCCATCATCGGTAAGGTTGAAGATGTTTACGGCAACAAGGAATTCATTGATGTCTTTGGACACATTGAACTTCCCGAAGACAACGACGATGAAGAATCAGAAGAATGCGACCACAACCACGGGGAGGAAGAATGATGAACATGATCTATTCATTCATAGACGCACTGCTTCCTTTTGAATGGCTTTCTCCAATGTTCATGAAGAATGCCTTTCTTGCAATCCTCATTGCCTGCCCTCTTTTTGGAATGCTCGGAACTTCCGTTGTTTCCAACCGCATGAGTTTTTTCAGCGATGCCATCGGTCACAGCGCCCTTACAGGAATTGCCCTTGGCGTAATAATCGGCATCCGTGATGTTACAGTTTCAATGATTGCATTTTCACTTCTTCTTAGCTTTGCAATTATCTCTGTAAAAAGGAAGGGAAAATCTTCCAGCGACACAATCATCGGAGTTTTCTCTTCCACTGCAGTCGCCTTGGGAATCGTCCTTCTTTCTGCAGGAGGAAATTTTGCAAAATATCAAAAGTATCTTGTCGGCGACATCCTTAGCATTCAGCCTAAAGAAATCCTTCTTTTAATTTTTGCAGCAATTGTCCTTCTTGTAGTATGGGTGATTTTTTACAATAGGATGCTTCTTGTTTCCATGCACGCAGTTTTTGCAAAAAGCCGTGGAATCAAGACCTTCTTAATCGAACAGATTTTTGCATTGCTCACAGCGGTCATCGTAACAGTAAGCATCAGGTGGACTGGTCTTCTTGTAATCAATTCGCTCCTTGTTTTGCCTGCAGCAGCATCAAGACTTGTAAGCCGTTCAACAGGAAGATACACATTGCTTTCTGTGCTCATATCCCTCATCAGCGGAATCCTTGGTCTTGCCTTAAGCTACCAGTTCAACACGGCAAGCGGGGCTTCCATCGTTCTTGTAAATGCGGTTCTTTTTATGGGATGTCTCATCTTTACAGTTTTAAGGAAAAGCAATTGATCAAGGCAGTTATTTTTGATTTGGACGGAACTCTACTCGATACAATTCAGGACCTTGCCGACAGCTGCAACAAAACCCTTGAACAGCTTGGAATGCCACCTCGCACTTTGGATGAAGTCCGCAGTTTTGTTGGCAACGGAATTGCGCGCCTTATGGAACAGGCAGTTCCACAGGGCAAAGAAAACAAGGACTTTGAAAGGTCAGTTGAACTGATGAAAAAAAATTACAGCACAAACTGGCACAACAAGACAAAACCTTATGACGGAATAATGGATTTGATTTCTGCACTGAAAGAACGCGGAATCAAAATTGGAATAAACTCAAACAAGCCAGATCCACAGGTCAAGGAACTTGCACAGCTCTATTTTTCAGAAGTTGTAGACGGAACTACGGCAGTAGGAGAAAAGGAAGGATTCAAAAGAAAACCTTTTCCTGACCTTGCCAATGAAATCATCCGCATCATGGATGTTGATAAAGAAGAAGTTGTCTACATCGGAGATTCTGAAGTTGATGTGGCAACGGCTCGCAATGCAGGCATCAAATGCATCAGCGTTACCTGGGGATTCAGAAGCAAAGAACTTCTGGAATCAAACGGAGCAAAAACATTTGCAGACAAGCCGGAAGAAATTTTAAATTTAATTGAACAACTATGAACAAAGACATTTTTTTACAGGGACAGGTGGCAGAGGATTTTGATTTCTACAGAATCCGCGAAACAATCTCACATTTTGCACAAAGCGAAGAAGGACGCGACTCTGTACTTGAACGTGAAAGCACAACAAACAAAGAAAAAATTGACCTCTATAAAAACCTTGGAAGGCAATGGCATCTATACCTAAACTCGGACAATCCACAGGCCCTATTTGCCTGGCCACCAGTAAAGGAAATTTTTTCGGCTTTTGGAGTTGAAGGTGCGGCATTGAACCAGGAGCAGATTTTTGCCCTTGGTCTTTTTGCAACCTATGTTGAAAAAACAAGGAACGCCATCAACGGAGCAAGAGATGAACTTAAGATTCCAGATCTTGCAAAGACAATGGACACCATTCCTTTTCTTGGTCAGGCCGCAGATGAAATTTTCAAGATTCTTGACATTTCCACAGGCGAAGTAAAGGATCTTCCAGTTCTCCGCGAAATCAGATCAAGGATTGCATCCCTCAAAAGGGAAATTGAAAACGCCATTCGAAAATACACCTCAGACTCCAATTTAAGCCAGGCACTGCAGTCCAACGTTCCTGTTTTCAGGGCAGATAGAGAACTTCTTGCTGTAAGGGCAAACCAAAAAAATTCCATAAAGGGAATCGTTCACGAAGTAAGCGCAACAGGACAGACACTCTTCATTGAGCCTGATGAAATCGTCAAATCCAACAACGAACTTGTGGAAGAAGAATACAGGTTGCAGGCTGAAATAAACAAGATTTTTCAGGAGCTTACAGAAAGCCTTGGAAAGTTCAAACCAGAATTCATTGAGGCACAAAAAGGCATGGTACTTCTGGACAGCGCCTATGCTGCGGCAAGATGGCAGAATTCCATCAACGGAATTTTTGCAGAAGACTGCGACATGGAAAAGGAACCGCCTTTCATTTCAAAGGCAAGACATCCTCTTCTTGGAGAAAAGGCAGTTCCAGTCACTATCACTTTCATGCAGGGCAAAAAAGTTCTCATCATCACGGGACCAAACACGGGTGGAAAGACAGTCACCCTTAAGACAATTGCCCTCTTTGGTCTTTTGAACCAGGCAGGATTTCCAATTCCAGCAGAAGAAGGGACAAGGCTTCCAATTTTCAGTTCCGTTTTTGCAGATATTGGTGACGAACAGTCCATAGACGAATCCCTTTCAACTTTCTCCAGCCGCATGAAAAAGATTGCCCTTGCATTGCACAATGCGGATGACAGATCCCTTGTTCTTCTGGACGAACTTGGAAGCGGAACGGATCCTCTTGAAGGAAGCGCCATAGCCATGGCAACACTGGATCTTCTTCTTGAAAAGGATTCTTTTGTCATTGCAACTACCCATCACGGCGTACTCAAAAACTACGGCTACACAAATCCAAAGTGCGTAAATGCCAGCGTGGAATTCAATACGGAAACCTTAAGGCCAACCTACAATCTTCTCATGGGAATTCCTGGAGAAAGCCACGCCCTAGATATTGCACTCCATTCAGGCCTCCCAGAAGAAGCCGTAAAGAAAGCGCAGAATTACATTTCAACTGAACAGGCAGATGTAAGCACACTGATAAAAGGACTTACAGCAAAACACTCTGAACTTGATGAACTTTTAAGACAGCAGAAGATAAAGGAAACTGACCTTCAGAACAAGGAACTTAAAATCCACAACCGTGAAATTAAAATCCTTGAACGCGACATTGAACTTAAAGAACTTGAAAACAAGCAGAGCTTTGCATTCCTTCGTGAAACGAGAAGCCAGCTTGAAAACCTTGTCCGTGTCCTTCGTGAAGGTGAAATCACAAAGGAAAAAACTCAGGGCGTAAAGAAATTCATAAGCGACATTGAAGACTCCATCGACCAGCAGAAACTTGAGCTTGAAAGAAAACGCAGGGAACTTGAAGAAGAAATCAGCAAGCTTAAGTCGGAAGAAGAAAAGATTGCAGAAAACGGCATGCGCATAAAAAAGGCAAAGGAACACGGCACTACAAACGGAAAGAAAACAAAGCAGCGTATTTCCAATGCCGAGGCACTTAAGACCGCAACCGTTGACGAACGGCAGACAGAATTTGCAAAGCGCCAGAAGGAACCTAAAAAAACCGCCCCGACAAAAATTGAATACAAGGAAGGGATGGAAGTTCTTTGCGGCGCAGAAAAACGCAAGGGTACTTTGGTCAGGCTTGTCAAAGAAGGAATCTGGCAGGTTCAGATTGGCTTCATGAAAATGGAAGTTCCACAACGTCAGATGATTCCTGCAGAAAAACCTGTTTACGAAAAATCAACGGCAGACTATTTCATTGAATCAACTTCTTCTGTTGAAGACGAAGCCCCTAAATTTGAACTCAGGCTTTTGGGAATGAGATGCGAGGAAGCATTGCGTGCCCTGGAGCATCAGCTTGATCTATGCGCAATCAAGAACTTCAGGAATTTTTCTATTGTACACGGAAAGGGAAACGGAATCCTGCAGCAGGCAGTTCACGACTACCTGGCGCACTACCCTGGAGTAAAGGACTACCGCTTTGCACGGCCGGAAGAAGGCGGAAGCGGCAAGACCTATGTTGAACTGAACTAAACTTCAAGCTCAGGGATTTTTTCCTTGAGCTTTGAAAGGAACTGGTGGCCTGTAACCCCTTCGCGAAGGCAGGCGAAAATGCAGTTTTCACCTGCAATGGTACCAAGAATATCATCCATGTTCATAGCATCAAGGGCATTTGAAACGCTGTCGGCATGGCCGCCAAAAGTCTTGATGACAACCATGTTGCCGCTAAAGTCTATGCTGACATAGCCACGGAGGAAATCGCGGACATAGATCTGGTCGTTTTCAGAAAGGTCTTCATCTTCCTGAATTGTATATACATAGCCGTTGCTTCCATCACTGACTTTTCCAACCTTCATAAGCTTCAAGTCACGGGAAAGAGTCGCCTGAGTCACTTCAAAACCGTCGGCAAGCAAAAGGTTCAGCAATTCATCCTGGCTTTTGATTTTGTTGTTCTTTATGAGTTTTTTAATCGTCTTAAGTCTCTGGTGTCTGTCTTTCATTTCTATAAATATACAGAATTTTGCATATTTATGCAAAATAAATCTCAATTTGTTGTAATGTTTTCTATTATTTGGTATAGTTTTCAATCATCAAATAGAAAATTTGCTAATAAAGGAGTATTTTATGGCAATTTCATGGAACAATTTGGACAAGCTTGAATCATTCAAGAAGCTCCAGTCTCTTAAGAATTCAGTTTCAGTTGCAAAGGAACTTTCTGGTTCTGACGGTGCAAAGCGCGTTGCAGAATATTCAATTCCTATGGCAGGCGGACTTACATACAATTATGCAGCAAAACAGGTAAACGCTCAGGTTCTTTCTGTACTTGAAGAACTTGCAAAGGAATCTCAGCTCCTTGAAAAATTCGAAGCACTCTATAACGGTGATGTAATCAACACTGGAGAAAACCGCATGGTTCTCCATCAGCTTCTCCGCGGACAGCTTGGCAAGGATGTTATGGCTGACGGCGTAAACAAGCGCGAATTCTACATCAATGAACAGAAGAAGATGGCAGATTTTGCAAACAAGGTTCACAACGGTGAAATCGTAAACGAAAAGGGTGAAAAGTTTACAACAGTTTGCCAGATCGGTATCGGTGGTTCAGACCTCGGCCCACGCGCAATCTACCTTGCACTCGAAAACTGGGCAAAGGCTAACAACACATTCAAGATGGAAGCTAAGTTCATCTCAAATGTTGACCCAGACGATGCAGCTGCAGTATGCTCTTCAATCGACATTTCAAAGACAATCTTCATCCTTGTTTCTAAGTCAGGAACAACTCTTGAAACACTTACAAACGAATCATTCGTAAAGGACTTCATCGTAAAGGCTGGATGCAACCCATCAAAGCACATGATTGCAGTTACTTCTGAAACATCACCACTTGCAAAGAGCCCTGACTACCTTGCAGCATTCTTCATGGATGACTACATTGGCGGACGCTACTCTTCTTCTTCTGGTGTAGGTGGAGCAATCCTTTCACTCGCATTCGGACCAAAAGTATTCGCAGACTTCCTTGACGGTGCAGCAGCAGAAGACGCAACAGCAAAGAACGCAGACATCAGAAAGAACCCTGCCCTTCTCGACGCACTTATCGGTGTTTACGAAAGAAACGTTCAGGGATACCCTTCAACAGCAGTTCTTCCATACTCACAGGCTCTCTCAAGATTCCCAGCTCACCTTCAGCAGCTTGATATGGAATCAAACGGTAAATCTGTAAACCGCTTTGGCGAAAAAATCGACTACGTTACAGGTCCTGTAATTTTTGGTGAACCAGGAACAAACGGACAGCACTCATTCTACCAGTTGCTCCACCAGGGAACAGACATCGTTCCACTCCAGTTCATCGCATACAGCGAAAACCAGACAGGAAAGGATGTAGTAATCGAAGATTCAACAAGCCAGAAGAAGCTCTGCGCAAACGTAACAGCACAGATCATCGCTTTTGCTTGCGGAAAGGACAATGAAAATCCAAACAAGTTCTTTGCTGGTGAACGCCCTTCAAGCCTTATCTACGGAAAGCAGGTTAACCCAGCTTCAATCGGTGCCCTCCTTGCCCACTTTGAAAACAAGGTTATGTTCCAGGGCTTCATCTGGAACATCAACAGCTTCGACCAGGAAGGAGTACAGCTCGGTAAGGTACTTGCAAAGACAGTACTCGGCGGAGAAATGGACGGTGCACTTAAAGCTTACGCAGACCTGCTTATAAAGTAAGCAACAGCTTCGACCAGGATAGCGGTTTTCCGCTAAAAAAGTACGACGGAGCTTTGGAAGCATACGCAAAGATCTTCGGGCTCTAATTCAATGCATAATTCATAATGCATAATTGATCCCTTAAAAAGGAAGACAACTTCATTTTTAAGGGATTTTTTTTATTCCAGTTCTTATTCAACATAACTTTTTTTTCTGTTAAAATGTTTATATGACAAACACACTGCGCCTTGGAATCGACATTGGTTCCACAACTGTAAAGGTTGTTGTTTACGACAAGACAGACAAAAAAATTCTTTTTCATAAATATCAGCGTCACCATGCGGAACAGAAGAAAACTGCTGCCCAATTGCTTGAGGAAGTAGAATCTCTTTATCCAGGACAGAAATTCAAGATTGGAATATGCGGTTCAGGCGGAAAGAACATTGCCGAACTTACAGGCGCTCACTACATTCAGGAAGTTGTAGCAAACTCTTCTGCAGTCCGTGCAAAATATCCTGCGACAAGAACAGCCATAGAACTTGGTGGCCAGGATGCAAAAATAATTTTCTTCTACTTTGATGAAAAACAGCAGCGCCTTATGACAAGCGACATGAGAATGAACGGTTCCTGCGCAGGTGGTACAGGTGCATTCATTGATGAAATTGCATCCCTTTTAAAAGTTCCTGTTGAAGAATTTGAAAGCCTTGCCAGCCGAGGAAAGACAGTCCATTCAATTTCAGGTCGCTGCGGTGTATTTGCAAAGACAGACATTCAGGGACTTTTAAATCAGAGCGTCAGTCGCGAAGACATTGCCCTTTCTGCATTTCATGCAATTATAAAACAGACCATCGGTGGACTTGCCCAGGGACTTGAACTTAAAGCTCCAGTAATTTTTGAAGGCGGTCCATTGAACTTCAACCCTACATTGATAAAGGCCTTCTGTGAAAGACTTAACCTTAAGGAAGAAGATTTCATTCTTCCTGAAAATCCAGATACAATCGTAGCCCTTGGTTCAGCACTTGCAGTAGATGAACTTTTTTCTGACTCTGGCAAAGATGAGATTGATTTGAACGAAGCCATCGCAAAACTCAGAGCAAGCAACGGCATTTCAGATGAAAGAAAAAATGCTTCTACAAAACCATATTTTGACAACGAAGACGAATGCCGTGAATGGCGTGAAGCACACAAGACTGCAGAAATAAAGGAACGCGAATTTAAGGAAGGCGATGTACTGGACATATACATCGGTATCGATGCAGGTTCAACAACATCAAAGCTTGTCTTCCTTAACAAAGACGAAGAAGTCGTAGACAAATTCTATGCAAACAACGAAGGTGACCCTATCCGCATCGTAAAGGAAGGTTTGCGTCACCTTTATAAAAAATACAAGAAGATGGGCGTTACCCTCAATGTTCTTGGACTTGGAACCACTGGTTACGGGGAACTTTTGCTTGGAACAGCTTTTGGAGCAGATTACCACACAGTAGAAACAGTAGCACATTCCACGGCTGCAAGAAAATACATGAAAGATGTAAGCTTCATTCTGGACATCGGTGGTCAGGACATGAAGGGCATCTGGGTTCAGGATGACATCGTTACAAACATTACGCTCAACGAAGCCTGCTCATCAGGATGCGGTTCCTTCCTTCAGAACTTTGCAACATCACTTAACATTCCTCTTGAAAAGATTGCCGACGCTGCATTCTCTTCCAGACATCCAGCGAACCTTGGAAGCCGCTGTACGGTTTTCATGAACAGCACCATCATCACGGAACAGAAAAATGGATGCAATGCAGAAGACATTATGGCAGGACTTTGCCGTTCTATCATAGAAAATGTTTTTACAAAAGTTGTTCGCATTTCAGATACATCAAGTCTTGGGAAAAACATCATGGTTCAAGGTGGAACTTTCAAGAACGATGCAGTTCTCCGCGCCATCGAACAGTATCTTGGAGTAAATGTAAACCGTGCTCCTTTCCCAGGCGAAATGGGAGCTATCGGTGTTGCCCTCCTTGCAAAGAAACATGCAGGAGAAGCATCCAAGTTCATCGGTTTTGAAAAGCTTTCAGGCTTTACTTACGAACAGGAAGAAAACAACATCTGCCCTCACTGTGCAAACCACTGCAACAGAACCATCGTAAAATTTCCAAATGGATCTTCATATGTTACAGGCAACAGGTGTCCCCGCGGTGAAAGTCTTGAAGAAAATGCACCTGCCGTAAAAAATGTTCCTGACCTTTTCCTCATCAGAGAATCTTTGCTCACAAAGAAATACAAGTTTACTGAAGTAAGCGCAAAGAAGAACCTTAAGGTTGGTTTTCCTCGATGCCTTGAATTCTGGGACAGTCTTCCCTTCTGGACTACTTTCTTTGGTTCACTTGGTTTTGAAACAGTAATTTCAGATCCAAGTACAAGACCAATGTTTGAAGAAGGATTGCCTTTCGTTGCATCGGACACAGTATGTTTCCCTGCAAAACTTGTTCACGGTCACATGCAGAACCTTGCAGACAAAAAGGTTGATGTCATCTTCATGCCAATGATAATGAACATGCCTGCAAAGGATACTGAAGGCAAAAGCAATTATGTCTGTGCCGTTGTCAAAGGATATCCACTTGTAATCTACAACCAGGAAAATCCTGCAGCCAGATGGAACCTCCGTTACGAACACCCGATGTTCCACTGGTATTCTGAAAGAGATAGATACAACCAGATTGAAAGATACATGGAAAACGCATTTGGAATTTCCAAATCTGAAATCAAAAAAGCTTTTGATCAGGGTATGGCATCCATTAAAGAATTCCGCAGTACCCTTGTTACCATGGCAGACAAAATCCGCGAAAAGGCAAAGGCAGAAGGAAAATTTGCAGTTGTACTTGCAGGCCGTCCTTATCATACAGATCCCCTTGTAAGCCACGATCTTTCCCGCGTATTCACAAAGGAAGGAATTCCAGTCCTTACCGTTGATTCCCTTTCTGGTCTTGAAAAGGCAGACCTTAGATACACAAGGGCAGAGGTTACAAACAACTTCCATACACGAATGCTTGCCGGTGCCCTTCTTTCAGCCCAGTCAACGGAGCTTGAATTTGCTCAGATAGTAAGCTTTGGTTGCGGACACGATGCAATCCTTTCCGATGAAATCATCCGCATTACAAATGAAGTTTCCACAAAGGCACCTTTGATTTTGAAGATGGATGAAGGTGGAGCAAGCAACAGCCTGAACATCCGCGTAAAATCTTTCATTGAAACCATTGCAGAACGACGCAACAAGAATGTTGGAAATACAACAGAAACAAAACCTCTTGCAGACGCATACACTGCAAAGTTCTACAGACAGGATAGAAAAATCAAGACCGTTCTTGTTCCGAATGTTTCCGTTGCTTTCTGCAAGCTTTTGAGCGGAACTCTAACAAGAAGCGGAATCATTGCTGAACCACTTCCACTTGGAAGCATAAACGAAATCCGCCTCGGAAAAAAATATGTTCACAACGACACCTGCTTTCCAGCCCAGATGGTTATCGGAGAAGCAATCAGCGCATTGCAGAGCGGAAAATACGATCCTGACAAAGTAGCCATCGGTATGGCAAAATATCAGGGAGACTGCCGCCTTACCCATTATTCTGCACTCCTTCGCCGTGCCCTTGATGCAGCAGGATTTACACAGGTTCCTATAGTTTCCACAGACCCAGTTGACTACAAGGAAATGCACCCTGGAATCAAACTTGGAAACATGTTCAACATTGCAACGGTATGGGCTGTTGTAATCATGGACATTCTTGAAGAACTCCGCAGAAAAATTCGTCCTTACGAAATCAATGCGGGCGAAACAAACAAAGTCTTTGACGAAGCAATCGATAGAATCTCTGCAGCTCTTGTTACAAGCACAACAAAGGCAATAAAGGAATTCAAGATTGCCATAGAGAAGTTTACAAAGATTGAATATGACCGCACAAACCTTAAGCCTCGCGTATTCATTACGGGTGAATATCTTGTTACCTTCCATCCAGGGTCAAATTTCTATGTTGAGGATTATCTTGAGAAAAACGGAATGGAAGTAATTCTTCCAAGAATGATAAATGTCTTCTGGAAGGATTTCCATTCACGCATCTGTGAAATGAAGGATTACAAGGTTAAGTTCCCACTGGACCAGGGACCATTCAGTTTTGTTGCGGAAGGACTCATCAATGTTGCCCTTACAACCTGCGAAAAGATTGCTGAAGTTCACCCACTCTACAGGAAGATTGTCCGTCTCCCGGCATTGGCCATTGAAAACAACCATGTCATGGAACGCACATTCCTTTCTGGAGAAGGCTGGCTCATACCTGGAGAAATCCGTGAATTTGCAAGAGACGGCGTAACTTCATTTGTAATCCTTCAGCCATTCGGATGTCTTCCAAACCACATTACAGGCCGCGGAAGCATGAAGAAAATCAAGGAAGAATTCCCTGCAATCCAGATTTTACCTCTGGACCTTGATCCAGACACCTCATTCGCAAATGTAGAGAATCGTCTGCAAATGCTGATTATGAATGAAAAAAACAGGGGGCGAAAGCCTTGTTGATTAGAAAATAAAACTCTTGTAACTTTCGCCCCACGAATTGCAATGCAATTCGTGTTAACTGTTATAGATATACCGCTCCCGTAAGGAACCGTACCAAGCCTGCTAAGGTGCTCCCGTTACAACATCAAAAGCTGAGGGCTACACCCTCAGATTCTAATTGGGTCGCAAAACGCAGTTTGGCACGAACCCTTACTCCGCGGTTTGTTTTTGTATAGTTTCACAATCTTTTCATTTATTAAATCGCAAATCGAAAATTTAGAAATCTTAGCTCTTAAGTCCAAACAAGGTCTTGCAGTTTTCATCTACGAGTTTGTCCAGCTTATCTGTGCTCATTCCTAATTTTCCTGAGACAAATTCGTAGGTGTACTTGATGAAGAGAGGATTGTTTTCCTGTCCACGCATTGGAACAGGAGCAAGATATGGACTGTCTGTCTCCAAAAGGATTCTGTCTTTTGGAAGATAGCTTAAAAGCGCATTAAGGTCGTCCATCTGGCTTTTCTTTGTGTATGTAAGGGCACCACCAAGAGCAATGTACCATCCCATATCAAGGAACTGCTTTGCTTCGTTTATTCCATAGCTGAAGCAATGAACGATACCGCGATTGTAACGGATGCTGCGGAGAACATCCATGGTGTCTTCAAAACCGTCACGGCTGTGGATGATGAAAGGAAGATCCAGTTCACGGGCAAGTTCAAGCTGCATGCCAAACAATTCTTTTTCACCATAAAAAACAGAATCATCATAATCTTCACGACAATGATGGTCGGCCCCAGCAGGACTCCAGTGATGGTCGATGCCACCTTCACCGATGGCACATACATGCTTTGCAAAACAACTGTCGCTCCCACGGAATTCTTCGATTGTTTCCCTCAAAGTTTCAATGGCAGTATAACGATCTTCTATGCTGTCCTTGTCTGGCCAGATTCCAGCTGAAAGATAAATGGACTTCTTAAGTTTGCTCTGCATGTTTACATCAGGTAAAGCATCAAGGCAATCTTCCAATGTCTGTGCACGGTAAATAAGGTCATCAGCTCTGGTACCGATATCAAGGCCAAAGTAAATTTTATTTTTTGCCATCTGCTCAAGGATTTCAGTACCGAATTCCTGGCTGTTGTTTTCTACAAGATGATGAAAATGAAAATGTGTATCACTGAACATAAATCGCTCCGGTAAAAAAAATCCAATTAAATTTTCGGATTAATAACGACAATAGTTATACACAAAAATCAAATGATTTTCTATAATCCTGTTGAAGGTGAAACAAAATGAAAGTATTGATGCTGAACGGAAGTCCAAGAAAAAATGGCAACACTGCCCTTGCCCTTTCTGAAATGAAGGGAGTTTTTGAAAAAGAAGGAATAGAATCTGAAATAATTCAAGTTGGAAACAAGGATATAAGAGGATGCATTGCATGTGGAAAATGCAGTCAGACTGGAAAATGTGTTTTCAACGATGCTGTAAATGAAGTTGCCGCTAAATTTGAAATGGCAGACGGTCTTGTCGTTGCAAGCCCTGTTTACTATGCTTCTGCAAACGCTACCTTGATTGCCCTTTTAGACAGGCTTTTCTACAGCTCAAGCTTTGACAAAACAATGAAGGTCGGAGCAAGTGTAGTCTGTGCAAGACGTGGAGGATGTTCATCTACCTTTGATGAACTGAACAAATACTTTACCATAAGCAGCATGCCTGTAGCTTCAAGTCAATATTGGAACATCATCCACGGACGCGCAGAAGGCGAGGCACAGATGGACGAAGAAGGCAAACAAACGATGAGGGTACTTGCAAGAAACATGTCGTTTCTCATTAAAAGCATTGCCCTCGGAAAAGAAAAATTCGGTCTCCCTGAAAAAGAAGAAAGGGCATGGACCCACTTCATCCGCTAGTTAAAAGTTTTCGGGGTCTGTCCCCGTTATCCATAAAAAATTAAAAGCTGACTTGCTTATAAGTCAGCTTTTTTTGTTGCCGAGCACCGGCTCGCACTTCTTTCGCAGACTTCCTGTCTGCTCTCTCCGGGCCGGCTTCGTTCACTGACGCGGGCGTCCTGCCCGCTTTTCCTCGCACCTGCTCGGCGTTCTCTTCGCTTCGATTCCGGTTTTGTTTTACAACACCATTTAAAAAACTAAAAGCTGACTTGCTTATAAGTCAGCTTTTTTTGTTGCCGAGCACCGGAATCGAACCGGCACGACATGTTAAGTGTCGAGGGATTTTAAGTCCCTTGTGTCTACCAATTCCACCAGCTCGGCGACACGTTTGATAATATATATTATTTTAGTGTCAAATTCAATACGGTTTATTTAGCGGACTTTGCTGAAAAGTTCTGACATCTGGTCTCGCCATTCAGGTTTCTTGTCCTTTTCTTCCCAGTCTATGATTTTTCTGATCTGGAAATGCTTTGTGTCGTGGACATTTGCATAATAGATCACTCCAAATCTTCCCTGTCCTATGTATGCAATTTTTTCACCATTTTCAAGCTTTGTGTCTTTCTGTATCTGAGCAATGGCACAATCAAAATGAAGTGGAGAACCGCTTTTTGAATCGTTTATGGCAGAAGATAGCTCTTTGATTACTTCACCGCAAACAGGGCATACTGGTTTATTTGAATCCTTGAAATTTCTGATGGCTTCCTCATTCTCTCGAATCTGTTCTTCAGATACAGCCTTGATGGTAGGTCTAAAAACAGGCTTGGAATTCTTCGGACTATGGTTATCGTGGGAATGCTTGTTATTCTTCCAGTTTCCGTTATTGTGCTTTCTGTTATGTCTATCGTGACGCATATTTAAAGTATAGACGAATTAGAGACTTTTTTCTATATGGTCCTCGACAATTTGTCGGCTCACAATAAGTGCAATTCTGTCGATGGCTGAATTGATGTAGTTTTCATCCTGGATTTTTTTCTGTAGTTCCACAATTTTTTGCGGCAATGTCTGTTTAGTTGCTGCATTCTTTGACTGCATTCATTTACTCCGAAAAAGCATTGACAATGTGGTGCACCGGATCCAGCCCCGGAACATCAATGGCAAGGACATCATATCTGATGAACTTGTTACTATATTGTCGATGTTTTTGGAGATAAGATTTAGAGGTTTTAATAATCTTTTTTTGTTTTATTGAATTAAGCTCATGTGAAAGAATCTCAATATTGCCATGGGGAAGGCTTTTTACCTCAACAAAGACAAGAACATCACCCTTTAGGGCAACAATGTCTATCTCCCCTGTTCTTATGCGATAATTTCTTTCCAGGATGGTATAGCCAGCGGACGTCAAAAATACCGCTGCCTTATCTTCACCTATATTCCCCTTTTCCCTGGTGGAAACAGCAGAATTACAGTTCCTCAAGCTCCGCTACATCCTCATCGTCTTCAAGAGGTTCAAGTTCCTCGACATCTTCCTCTTCAACATAGTCATCGGGTAGAATCTGACCTTCAGTAACAAGAAAAGGAATATTCCATCTTTTGAGGGCAGAAATGTGAAATGGTTTTGCAGGACGGTTTGCTCCAAGGAACATGTTCTGACCGTCTTCAAAGAAAACAGGAGCATTAAAGCGAACCCCAGGTTTTATAACGCTGCAATGTATGATCATCTAGGCACCCTCATTCTGTTTTTCCAAGTAGGAAATCATAGCAAATACTCCCGCCACAGCTTCCCATGTGTTCTCAGGAATACATTCTCCTATCTGATGGACGGAAAGGACATTGGCAAGCAGCCCATCCTCCACTATCGGAATGTCATTTTCCCTTGCAATTTCAACCATTCTTTGCGCAAAGACACCAGATGATTTTGCAGTTATCAGGGGAGCTTCGACGTTTTTCGGATATTTCAACGATACTGCCGTCAACTTTTTTTTCATATCGTGTACCTTCAGGCAATATCTTCAAAGGAGAAGGGAATCTCTGAAGACGAATAAAGGCCTTCAGAATAAGCCAGGTCGGAATAGGTTACTGGCACAGAATTGCCGTTCATGCCGGAACAAAACAACTCTCCAAGCCGTATTTCCTCATTTTCAATCTCAGAGGTCAAAAGCGGCGGTAATGAACAGAACCGAACTTCCTTCACCTTGCTATTTTTAAAGTATAGCACAAAAAAGTACTTTTTGCACGAGATTTCGCAATTTATTTGGATTTTTTCCGTTACCTTTAATTCAGTGTCCAGAAGCAGCTTTATGAATCCGCGAGACATCTTGCTTCCTACCTGCCATTCATAAGGGAAAACCAGCCAATGTCGCGCCGCATCCCGTGTCTTTAAGTGGTTCATAAAACTAAGAAGACCGCTTTTTCTGCAAGGGAGAACCGAATACATTCCATCAAGAAAATCCTCAGTTTCCTCATTGTTTTCCTGATCTCTTTCTTCTTCATCGTGGTATGAACCTTTTCCACCACCATCTTCATCCACAGCCTCCAGGTACGACAGAAGACGGGCAACATTTTCTACCGTAGGTTCTATTCCCTTTTCAAGCAGCATGCAAGCTATCTCCGCGGCAGCCTTTTCTTTTCCTGGAAAATCGAGGGCAACGCTCCGTGATCTCTGCAAAAACTTTCTGTCGATACGGACACCGCTTTGTTCCATAAATTCAAAGACCTTTGCAGTTATCAAATCAGGTACAAGTCCGTTCTGTTCCATGAACCTGAGGAAAGAAGATGCAAAAACCTTCTCACCTTCTGGCTTAAGGAGAAGCTTTCCATCGGAATCCATTACCCGAGCTTCAAAAGTCTGCCCAGGCTCAAAATCTCTTTCGCATCTTACATTGAATTTTCCGCCTCCAAAGGAAACGAGGCTTGTACCGTCACCATTGTTTCTTAGGACCGCGACACGTATTTTCTGTCCGTCTGCCACCGTAACTGGAGAATTCTCTGAATTATAAGCACCAGGCATTGACCCTAAAAAGGAAAGATTCATGCCACGATTATAGCATACAGACAAAAAAAAAGACCACCCGTACAGGTGGTCCCATATAGCTAAGCAGTCTTTCCCACGAAGTGCTTAGCACTTCGCGCAGAGACTTCCAAAGGAAGTCTCCTACTTCTTTGCTGCTGCCTTGTGTTCTGCGTTGATCTGTGCTTCACGAACATCAGCTGCCTTTGCAACTTCACGAGCGAATGCAACACGTGCGTTTGCCTTAGGTCCGATAAGTTCCTTGATCTTTGCAGCCTTACCGATCTTATCGCGAACGTAGTAGATCTTTGAGCGGCGAACCTTACCTGGGCGGATGAGTTCAACCTTGATGATGCGTGGGCTGTTTACTGGGAATACACGTTCAACACCTACACCGTAGCTTTCCTTGCGAACTGTGAATGTTCTGCGAGCGCCTTCGCCCTTGATGCAGAGAACAACACCTTCATAAAGCTGGATACGCTTTGTCTTTCCTTCGATGATTTCAAAGTGTACCTTTACTGTATCTCCTACGCGGAAACATTCAGCATTTTCTTTCTTCTGCTGTTCTTCAATAGTCTTAATAAGATCCATCTTATTTTCTCCTGTTGCGTTTCTTCCTGCTGTCATGCTTATAGTTTACATATTCAGCAAGTTCGTCGATCATTTTTTCTGCTTCTTCTGAAAGGGTACCCATCATCCTAGCCTTGTAAATCAGGTCAGGCCTGTTCTTCAAGGTTTTCTGAAGGCTCTTTCTAAGCCGCCACTTTCGGATTTCTTCGTGGTTTCCACTCTGTAAAACAGCTGGAACTTCCATGCCTTTGTATACATTTGGCCTTGTATACTGGGGATATTCCAAAAGGTTGTCAGAAAAGCTTTCTTCGCTTAGGGACTCGCTTGTAATGACTCCGTCAACCAATCTGTAAACTGTATCCACTATAACAGTGGCCGCAAGTTCACCGCTTGACATGACATAATCGCCGATGGAGATTTCTTCATCAACGTAGGAATCAATGATTCGCTGGTCAATACCTTCGTACCTTCCGCAAACCAGTACAAGTTCCTCTTTCTGACTAAGTTCCTGCGCTTTGGCTTGGGTAAGGGGCTTTCCACTAGGCGTAACATAGATTACATGTTTCGTCTTTCTGTATGCCTCTACACTGTCAAGTGCAAGTCCTAAAGGTTCAGGTAGCAAAAGCTGCCCTGCTCCTCCGCCATAGGGAGCGTCATCACATGTGTGGTGTCTATCATGGGCAAAATCCCTGATATTAACCAAATCGTAGGCAATAATTCCCTTTTCAACCGCTTTGGCCATGATCGAACTTTCAAAAAAAGCCCGCGGAATCTCAGGAAATAAGGTCAGCACAGTAAATTTCATGGAGTTACTCCAGAATCCAGAGGTGCATCAGCTGCATCTGTCTGTTATCCACATCAACCTTCCCAATGAATTCATCCTTGAACGGTACATAGACAGTTTTTGGACTACCCTTCTTGGTAAGTTTGACATCATCCGATAAAAACGAACAGCTCTCGGACAGCAAAATCTCAACGAGATAACCTGATCCGCCTTCCAATACGTTTGTGACTGTTCCAACAATTGAATTTTCATCAAATGCCGGTGCGGTATCACCCGCCGTTTCCTTATACCATATTGAACAACCCTTAAGGTCTTCAATATACCACTCATCCTTCTGCAATTTATGAGCTTTTTCTCGGGGAACTACGATCTCCCACCTGTTGAATTTTGCAGCTTCCTCAGGAGAGTTTATTCCCTCTAATTTCATGTACAGAATGTTGCTGCCTTCACTTACCGACTCCACTTTAGCAAGCCGTGAAACAGTTCCATTCGTCAAAGTAACTTCGTCCATATCAGCAAAATGCTCATACTCGCCGGAAGTACTTTCCACTTTGAACTCGCCCGTAATCCCATGGGAACCTCGGACAATACCAACCACAAACTGGTCTTTCAATGCACTGGCCATCAGTCTAAGATTTCCAGACTGTAGCGCCTGCCATCCTTGTTGGATGTTGCACTCAAAACAGTTCGCAGAGCCTTTGCAATACGACCGTATTTTCCAATAACTTTGCCAATGTCGCCTTGAGCTACGCTTAACTGTAATACAGGGCCGCGTTCACCCTCGGTTTCTGTCACAGAGACTGAAGCAGGATCATCGACCAATGATTTTGCAATAAATTCAATCAGGTCTTTTTCCATCTTTTAGCTCCTCTGTAAATTACTTGGAAATTGCCTTGCCGTCTGCTGCCAATCCACCCTGTCTGAAAATCTTCTTAACAGTTTCAGTAGGCTGTGCACCAACACTGATCCAGTACTTTGCGCGTTCTACGTCAAATACTGTTTCCTGTCCGTCAGCGATTGGGTGATACTGACCGATTTCTTCAATTGTTGTACCGTTGCGTGGCTTGCGTGCATCCTGTACGACAATACGATAATCTGGGCGCTTCTTAGCACCAAGTTTCATGAGTCTGATTTTGACCACTTTTGTCCTCCATAGGTCTCTCGCGAACGGGGTCAAGACCTAAGATATAGTATTCGCGCTATAATAGCGTGAGCAAATAATATATAGAAAAAAGTGTCTTTAGTCTAGAGAATTCCAAAGGAATTCAAGGGGAATTCGGCGGGAATTCATAATCCACAATTAATAATTATGAATTATGAATTAATTTCTCATCATTTCAACAAGGCTGTCAAAGACAGACTTTGCCTTAAGATTCTTGTCAAAGAGGTGGGCATCACCATAGCCATGGAAGGTTGCAGGAACCCAGCTGTTGGCATCCGTATACCCCCATGTCATATATGTGCTTACATTAGGTTCATCCTTTAGCACACGCATCAAAGTCTCGTACATTCCCTTCTGCTTTGCTACATCAGCTTCTGAAGCAGGCATCTTCATACGCACATCAATCTCGGTAAACTGAACTTCAAGCCCAAGAGCTGCAAAACGGCGGATATTTTCACGCAGAGCATCTTCCTTTAGACCGTAATCCGTGCAAAGATGAAGCTGAAAACCTACACCATCGATCGGAACTCCTTTTTCCACCATAGATTTTACAAATTCATAAAAGGCTTCTGCCTTTGGCGTTCCTGCTTCTTCATGGCTATAGTCATTAAGAAAGAGCTTAGCATCAGGATCTGCGGCACGTGCAATGCGAAACGCCTCTTCGTAGAGATCCGTTCCACACCATCTATACCAGAGGGACTTTCTGAAAGTTCCATCTTCATTGAAGATTTCGTTGGCAACATCGTAACATGCAATCTTTCCCTTATAGCGGGTCATGATCTGATTGATGTTTTCATTTATGAGGGCAAAGGCATCTTCCCTGCTCTTTATCTGGTTGACGATGGTCGAATTCTGCTGATGCCATATGAAGGTATGACCGCGAACCATCATCTTGTTTTTCTGTGCAAAATCAACCATCTTGTCCATATCCGAGAAATTCCAGAGAGTCTTTGTAGGACGAATGTTCACCATCTTCATGGTATTCTCTGGAACAATGGCATTGAAATTATCAGCAATCAATTTTGCTTTACTTTCATCAAGTATGTCTCCAGGCTGAATGGCAACACCAAAGTACATATTTGCTTTGGTCGCTGTTTTTGCAGGCGATTCCTTACATGCAGAAAAAACAAAAGCCGAAACAACAGCAACAGCCAAAGTAAAACATTTCAAATTCTTCTTCATAAGAACAATATTAAAACCGCTTTACTACTTTTGCAATAAAAAAAATGCACCCCTCTATTGAAAGATTACGATTTGTATTAAAATCCGTGGAAATAATTTATTTTATTTCCAGAGGTAAATTTCATGAGTGGAAAAACATTTGCACTTAAGTCCATATTGGCAGCGGCAGCAATCACCGTTTCCGCGACAGCTTTCGGAAAGGATCCCGTTTCGTCCATCATTCCAGGTACATTCATTCGAGGAGCCGATGTTTCATGCCTTTACGACATCGAACAGAAAGGCATCGTCTTCAAAGATATAGACGGAACAGAAAAAGACATGCTTACAATACTCAGGGACCACGGAGCCAACTGGATCCGCCTTAGGGTATGGGTCAATCCAGAAGCATCCCAGGGATCCGTTTACAATCATGGAATGTGCACCATAGAAAAAGCCGCAGCCATAGGAAAAAGAGCAAAGGAACTGGACATGAAGATTCTGCTTGCCCTCCATTACAGCGACACATGGGCAACACCAGAATACCAGAGAAAACCTGCGGCATGGGACAAATTCATCAGGGAACGACTCATCACGGAAATCGGAAGATACTCAAGAGAATGCATGGTGACCATGAAGAATGCAGGAGCAACACCTGACATGGTCCAGATTGGAAATGAAATCAACAACGGAATCCTGCTGAAGGACAGCAAAAACCAACCGACAAAAATAAATGGCAAAATAGGTTCAGACAACTTCGCCGATCTGGTAAATTCCGCCATCAGCGAAATAAAGGGATGTGCTCCAGAAACTGAAATCATGCTCCACTTTTCAAAAGGTGGAGACAAAGAGACAATTTCCATGTGCCTGGAAGGCATAAAAAAAATCAATGATTACGATTGCATAGGGCTTTCATGGTATCCATTCTACAGAAACAACAAGACGATGAAAGAACTGGGAAACGTAATCAGGTTCATTACGTCAAAAGGAAAAAAATGTGTCATAGCGGAAACAAGCTTTCCCTGGACCTGTGATGATAATGAAGAAAACCATGACAATGTCCGCAACGCAGTCTGGTATCTTGGAGACGACAGTTCCATGCTTCAGGTATACGACAATCTTATCGAGGTTCCAGGATTTGCTTATGGAAGCCATCAGGGAAAGAAAATCATCAAACCTTCAAAGTTCAACCAGCAGAAATTCATGGAGGAAATAAAGAAAACAGTCCACCAGAACGGAGGAAGCGGATTCTTCTATTGGGGTGGTGAATGGATTTTCACTGACAGTCAGGACTGGAAGCAGGGAAGCACATGGGAAAATCAGGCCCTTTTTGACCTGAACCACAACGCTCTACCTGTCCTGGACTCTTTCAAAAACTAAAGCATTTCAAGCACAAAAGGAGATGAGCAACTGTTTGCTCATCTTTTTTTTTCGTTTATTGAATCATACTCCATTGTGGTTTACTATCTTCTCAGTGCAACTCGGCACAAGGAGCTTACCATGTCAAATTCACTCACTAAGAACGAATACAATCCATCAGAACTCAAGGATGACTTCATTAAAACCTACGGTGGGACAAAAGATGAAATCAAGCTTTTTTCTTCACCTGCAAGAATCAACATCATCGGTGAACACATTGACTACAACGGTGGAAAAGTTTTTCCAGCCGCCATCAACAGGTATCTCTATGTAGCCATCAGAAAAAGACTGGACACAAAGATTCTATATAAGAGCATACAGTTCGAGGGGACACACCAGTTTGACATCAACGACAATTTTACCTACGACAAGAAAGACGACTACGCCAACTACCTCAACGGAATTTTAAGCCAGCTGAAAGCCAAGGGCTGCAAATTCGACTGTGGATTTGAAGTCCTCATGGCATCAAACGTCCCAGCGGGAGGCGGAATATCCTCTTCTTCAGCACTTGAGTGCGGATTTGCCTATGCCGTAAGCGAAACATTTGGATTCAACATTGACCGCGTTGAAATCGCGAAACTTGGTCAGATGAGCGAGCACAGGTTCATGGGAGTCAACTGCGGCATCATGGACCAGTTCATCATCAGCGTGGGAAAGGAAAAGACGGCCATCGTACTTGACTGCAACACTCTAAAATACGAATACGCACCTCTTGAACTTGGCGACTACCGTTTTGTGGTCATGAACACAAACAAGCAGCGCCGTCTTGCAGACTCAAAATACAACGAACGCCGTGGTCAGTGTGAGGAAGCACTTAAAATTCTTCAGGACAACGGAATCAAAATCAATGCCCTTTGCCAGTTGACTCCTGCACAGTGGGAAGACTGCAAAAAACACATAGCCGATGAGACGATCGCAAGGAGGGTCAGACACTGCGTCTATGAAAACCAGCGCGTTCTTGACGCCGTCGAAGCCCTCAAGGCAGGCGACCTTGCAAGGCTTGGCTCACTCCTCAACGAAAGCCACAAATCCCTCGATGAGGACTACGAAGTAACGGGCATAGAATTGAACACCCTTGCCGCTACGGCACAGAAACAGGAAGGCTGTCTTGGAGCACGCATGACAGGTGCTGGATTCGGGGGATGCGCCATCGCACTGGTACACAAGGACAAGGTTGGCTCCTTCATCGAGAATGTCCAGAAGGAATATACCGAAACGACAGGTTATGCCGCAGGCTTCTTTAGCTGTGAATCTGGCAACGGAGTTGCACATTTCAATTAATTTTCCTTTCAGTTTTACTCAAGGCACGCAAAGCCCTCCGCCTTGCGTGCTTTTTTCATGCAAAAAGCAATCCATAACAAACCGATAAAACTTTAGAAAGATATCGGGAGATGATTCCTTCTGCAGAGGACTTATTTAGTTTGACAATTTATTTCTTATATAATACTATGTATTCTGAATTATTCTTACATGAATAAAAGGAGAATTTTGAAATGTCAACAGAAATGATATTATTCATCGTTCTCCCCGTAGCAGGAATACTTCTTGGATGGACAATTCGCTGGATTTATGCCAGATTTCAACTTTCCGCCTCTGAACAGAAAGCAGAGCGCGTGAGACAGGATGCTATAAAAGAAGCTGAAGCTCAGAAAAAAGAGATTCTTCTTCAGGCAAAAGAACAACTCATTCAGGACCGTAATCAGCAGGAACGGGAGAACCGTGAGCGCCGCACAGAATTGCAGCGTTATGAAAGCCGTGTCAGCAAAAAAGAAGAGCTTTTGGACCAGAGAGCCCAGGAGTTTGACAAGAGAGACAAGGAATTTGCAGTCCAGACAGCAGATTTCCAGAAAAGATCAGAAGTCCTTGCAGAAAAGGAAGCAAACCTTCGCTCTGAATTGGAACGCATTTCTGGTCTTACAGCGGAAGAAGCCAAGGCACTCATAATCAAGAATCTTGAAAACGATGCCCGCCATGACGCACAGGCACTTCTCAACAAGATTGATCAGGAAGCACAGGTAACGGCAGAAAAGAAAGCACAGGAAGTGCTCGTTGCAGCTATCCAGCGTATTGCAACGGAAACTACAAGCGATATTACAGTTGCTACAGTTTCACTTCCAAGCGATGAAATGAAGGGACGCATCATCGGTCGTGAGGGCCGCAACATCCGTTCCCTCGAAACTCTTACAGGCGTAGACATCATCATCGACGATACTCCTGAAGCTGTAGTCATTTCATGCTTTGATCCTGTACGCAAGGAAATTGCACGTGTCGCACTTGAACGCCTCATCATTGACGGACGCATTCATCCAGCCCGCATCGAGGAAATCGTTCAGAAGGTAACACGCGAAATTCAGCAGAAGATTTACGAAGAAGGAGAAAGGGCACTCTTTGACCTTGGCATCCACAACATGGGTCAGGAAGCAATCCGTGCAATCGGACGCCTTTACTTCCGCACAAGCTACGGACAGAACGTACTAACCCACTCCAAGGAAGTTGCAGAACTTGCAAGCATCCTTGCCGCAGAAGTTGGAGCAAACCGTGAACTTGCAAAGCGCGCCGCCCTCCTCCACGACATCGGAAAGGGAGCTGAAAACGACAGCGACCAGAACCACGCAGAAGTCGGAGCAGAAATGGCACGCAAGATGGGTGAAGATCCACGCATCGTAAATGCCATCGCCGCCCACCACAACGACTGCGAGGCACAGACAATCGAAGCTGTTATCATTCAGATTGCAGATGCCATAAGTGCTGCCCGCCCAGGTGCACGCCGCGAAACAGTAGACAACTACGTTAAGCGCCTTGAAAACCTTGAGGAGACGGCAAAGAAGTTTGCAGGTGTTGAACAGGCTTATGCCATCCAGGCTGGTCGTGAACTCCGCATACTTGTAAACAACGAAAAGATTCCTGATGACCAGGTCAAGGAACTTGCAAAGAACATTGCAAAACAGATCGAGACAGATCTCCGTTACCCTGGAAGAATCAAGATCACAATGATTCGTGAAACCCGCATCGTCGAATACGCACGATAAACAAAAAAAGACTGTTCTAACGAACAGTCTTTTTTTATTGCTCAATAAATTTTCTGAACCGTGGATAAAGCTCCACGAACTCTTTCATTGCCCTGTCGTAGTCTTCAAACCCACATTCAAAAAGAATCATGGCCCCATCAAGATATGTAAGATCGACAGGAGAAACCCCCTCATAATCAATTCTGTTTACCAGAAAATCAACTCTATAGCGTTCAATAGAATTCTTCAATATGAAGCTTATGAAATTGGAGCAGACAAAAACCTTTTGATCAAATATTTCCTCTGGTCCTTTCAATACAGGCAAAGGTCCAAATGCAAACTCGATAGGAAAATTACGGCTTCTTTTATATGCCTTTGAATTCTTCCAATGACGTATACCAGTCGTCGCAGTCTTCATTATTCCATATTTGAAAGAGGAATCTCCCGAAAGCGCATAGTCAAGCAATGCACCCACAGCAAGCCTTTCCGATTCAGCACAAGGCAGAGCAATCACCATGCATCTGGACTTTTTGGAATCAATCGTCGACATGAATTCATTTGCTTCTAGATTAAGCACATTCTCATACTGGACCATATTCCTATTACCAGAAAGAGAGATCGAGACAAAGGAGTCATCAGAAAGTTTTGTACTGATAGAAGAATGATTGTAGACAACTCCATCAGATGCCTTCCCCAAAAGCTTAATGGGCATACGCAAAAAGTTTCCTGGTCTCAAAGGCTTGTCATAGAAAGCATCATAGAAACGGATGAAAACATAGGATTCATATGAAAGCTGCTTTTCTGAAAGCTCCATGTTGCACCGCAAAGGCTTGACCTTTTCCACTCCGCTGGATGCGCAGGACACAAAGAGAAGGGAGATAAGAATTGGCACCAATGATACTTTTTTCATATTCCACGTGATTATAAAGAAAAACTTGCTTTTACAAAAGGCATTATGCGATACTAAAAATCCATTGAAGAAATAAATGTCCTGCTGAATTCTTCGTTGCCTGCAAGTTCCAGGACAGAGCATCGGCAACAAAGCTCTTCAGCCTTTTTTCTCATGGCATCATCCAGAAGAATCATTGAGGCACCGTAAAGGCTTCCATTTCCGAGAGGAACCATCTTATCCTTCAGATCTCCAGGAATCATCCTTATATTGACAGCATCCAGTACACTAAGTTCATTGCCAAAACCTCCCGCAAGGAAAAGAACGGCACCATCGCTCTTTTCGACATTACAGGAAAGCATTTCCAGTCCGCTGTAGACAGCCCCCTTTGCCAGCTGAAAATTCCTTATGTCCTTGACAGAAAGCCAGACCTTCTCCGAAAGACAAAAGCGTTCCTGTGTCTCATCGACAAAGCTTCCATCCCTGTTGATATGCCCTTTTTTCACCATTTCAGATATTGCACTCACAAGACCGGTACCAGAAATTGAAATAGGTTCTCCCCCTCCTATGACTGTACATTCTGGGCATTCACCGTCTAGACTCACCTTAACAATCGCACCTCTGACCGCGGGAGATCCGCACTCAATACCATAACCTTCGAAAGCAGGACCTGCAGCCGTTGAGGTGCAGATGATTTTTTCCGTATTTTTTCCAATGACGCACATCTCGCAGTTTGTACCGATGTCTGCAAGGAATCTATTGCATGCAGCGCTTTCATGAAATCCTGCGGAAAGCATGGAACAGACAATGTCACCTCCGATAAAACCAGACACACAGGGAACAAAATAGATCGAGCAATCTACAGGAACGACATCTCCAAAAAAAATTGAAGCATATCCTTCAAATCCAAAGGTGGATTCAGGAACAAAGGGAGCAGAGGCAAGCTGCCGTACGGAAACACCTGCCAGGAAAGATTCCATGACCGTATTGCCTGCAACGACAATTTTTTTCAGTTCAGCCCTTCCCCTTCTTTCAGAAAAGAATTCAGCCTGGCAGAGAAGCATCGCACGAGAAATCATTCGACCAACCTGCATTTTCATGAGTCCATGCAATTTATCGAAGCCATCATCTTTCATTGAAAAAGAAATTCTAGAAATGACATCAGTTCCAAAGGTCACCTGTTCATTGCCTTCGCCAAAAGAAATTATTTCATCTCCAGTAGAAAGGCAATAAAGCGCACAGGCAATTGTCGTCGTGCCGACATCAAAAGCAATCCCTACATGGTTTGAAGGCAAAGAAGAATCGACATTGAAGCCAGCAATCCCTTTAGACTTCATCTGGACAATGAGACTATCAGATTTTGCATCTTTCCCTGAGCAAAGTCCACAACGGGTGCATTTATTGCAGAGCATGTTCCTACTATATATAAAACCTCCCTCAATTGCAATTTTCAGAAGTGAAAACAAAATAAAATTGAAATTTCAAGAATATTCGATTATCATATTTCTGGGCATGACGCCAAAAAAGACTCATTAAGGAAGGAAAGAAATGAAAAAAATTGCAAAATTCACACTTGCACTCGCTGCCCTAGCAGTTGCAGGTACAGCTACATTCGCAAAACCAAAGAAGCAGAAGGTTATCAAGATCGGTGCAATCCAGCTTGTTGAACATCCAGCACTCGACGCTTCATACAAAGGATTCGTAGACGGACTCAAGGAAGCAGGATACGAAGACGGAAAGAACCTCAAGATCATCTATGAAAACGCACAGGGAGAACAGGCAAACTGCGTTACAATCGCAGACAAGCTTATCTCACAGAGATGCGACATGATTTTTGCAATCGCAACTCCAGCAGCACAGGCTGTTGCAAACAAGACAGAAACAACACCTATCCTCATCACAGCAGTTACAGACCCAAAAACAGCAGGTCTTGTTGAATCAAATGAAAAGCCAGGCACAAATGTAACAGGTACATCTGACCTTACACCATGTGCCGCACAGATCCAGCTCCTCAAGAGACTTGTTCCAAACGCAAAGAAAGTTGCAATGCTCTACTGCTCAAGCGAAGAAAACTCACGCTTCCAGATCAACCTTGCAAAGGCAGAATGTGACAAGCAGGGGCTTTCTTATGTTGATGCAACTGTTTCAAACACAAACGAAGTACAGCAGGTTGTTCAGTCTCTCGTTGGAAAGGTTGACGCAATCTACACTCCAACAGACAACATGATTGCTTCTACAATGGCAACAGTTTCCCTCGTAACAACACCAGCAAAGCTTCCTGTAATCGTAGGTGAAGACGGAATGTGCCAGGGTGGCGGTCTTGCAACTTACGGAATCAACTACTACGAACTTGGAAAGCAGACAGCAAAAATGGCTGTTGAAGTAATCAACGGAAAGAAGCCAAAGAACATGCCTATCCAGTACCTTGACAAGTGTGACTTCTCATACAACAAGGAAACAGCAGAAGCCCTCGGAATCACAATTCCAGCAGACTTGCTCAAATAAGTTGACATATTCAGCTGAATAGACTGCATGCCCTCGATTTTCATCGAGGGCTTTTTCATTTTTTGTCACTTTTTTGTTTTTTTAGGAAAATAATATAGGTAATGAAAAACAAGATAAGTGACTATGCAAACCTTAACAGGCATCCAGACATAAGGGAACTTACCCTTGCCAATGGAATCTCCTACCCTAGCGATGAGGAGCTCATAATGCTTATTCTAGGTAGGGGAACAAAGGACAATCCAATAGGACAGCTTTCCGACCAGGTGGTAAGCGCAATCAATTCAAGCAACGATGGGAACCTGATAACAAACCTTACCGCAATACCTGGCATGGGGGTATCAAAAGCTCTTTCCGTGGCGGCATCTCTTGAACTAGGAAGACGGCGACGTGGCTACCTTCATTCAGTAATAAACCATCCCAAAGACATAATACAATATGTACGGCAATACAGCCTGGAGCAGTCGGAGCATTTCATAACCATAACCACAAACGGAGCACACGAAATACTCAGCACAAGGGTCGTGTCCGTAGGCACCGTAAACAAAGCGTTGATCCATCCAAGGGAAGTATTTGCAAGCGCCGTGGAAGAGCATGCATCTGGAATAATCTGCTGCCACAACCATCCATGCAACCAGTGCTATCCAAGCGAGGCTGACATTGAATCAACAAGACAACTTCAGAAGGCATCCCAGATTCTTGGCATCTCTTTTTTGGACCATATAATCGTAACACGGGACAATTATTTCAGTTTTCTTGAGCACGACATGCTGAAGAACTGAAAGAGGATGAATAACTGACACAGGAAAAAGAAAATCCTAAAATTGCATTTTGGTCAAAATAGAAGTATATTTTCTCTATGAAGCTATACACAAGAAACCAGATCGCTTTGTATTCAGCATTGACAGGAATCGTGGCAGGTGCAGCTGTCGCCGCAGGATTCTTTCTTTTTTCTGGCAGAGAATCAAACCACAAGAACTCAGCTCAGGTTGTTTCAGAAGAGATTTCAACAGACCATGCAGACGACATGATACTTGAAGAACCTTCAGTCCTTAAGGTGGCAAACGACATCAATGAGTATACCCAGGACGAACTGCAGAACATCTCTGTGTATGAAAGATGCAACGAAGCCGTTGTCAACATCACAACTCAGACCATGGGATACAACTGGTTTCTTGAGCCTGTCATAACTGGCAGCGGCTCTGGATCTGGTTCCATAATCGACAAGCGTGGATATGTGGTGACAAACGTCCATGTAATCGAAGATGCAACAACCATAAACATATCGCTTGCAGACGGCTCAAATTACGAAGGACGAGTAATCGGCAAGGATGTAGAAAGCGACATCGCCGTACTCAAATTTGATCCTGATCCAAAGACAGACCTTAAGATAATTCAATTCGGAGCTTCCGACACCCTCAAGGTAGGTCAGAAGGTAATAGCCATCGGAAACCCATTTGCCCTGGAACGCACCATGACAACGGGAATCATCTCGGGTCTAGGACGACCTATACAGGAAAGCTCCAATGTCATCATACGAAACATGATACAGACAGACGCAGCAATCAATCCAGGAAATTCAGGCGGACCGCTTTTAGACAGCAAAGGTCGCATGATTGGAATAAACACGATCATCTACTCAAAGTCAGGCTCTTCAAGCGGAGTCGGATTTGCAATCCCTGTAAGCACCGCCCGTCGTGTAGTCCGTGACCTGCTCGCTTACGGCAAGGTCAACCGTGGAACGATCCAGGCATCATTCGTACAGAACACACACCGTATCGCAGCATATGCAGGATATAAAATCAGCTCTGGTCTCCTTGTCAACAAGGTTCGCCCTGGCAGCAAAGCGGCAAAGGCAGGACTCAAGGGTGGAACAAAGGCTGTTCAATACGGAACATTCAATCCACAGACCATCTACCTTGGCGGCGACATAATCATCGAAGTCGATGGAATAAAGATTGACGGACTTGCAGACTATTACAGCGCTCTTGAAGACAAGAAACCTGGAGACAAAGTCAACATCACCGTCCACAGGGATGGACACAACATCGGACTTACAATGGAACTGGAATTGGAAAACTGACATGAGAGAATTCAAAGTAGTATCTGACTATGAACCAAGCGGTGATCAGCCTGAAGCAATCGCAAAGCTGGTCGAAGGTTTCAAACGTGGAGATAAATATCAGACCCTAAAAGGTGTTACAGGATCTGGAAAGACATTTACCATGGCAAAGATAATCGAGGCGGTCCAGCGGCCTACCCTCATCATCAGCCACAACAAGACTCTAAGTGCCCAGCTATACCGTGAATTCAAGACATTCTTTCCAAACAATGCCGTCGAGTATTTTGTAAGCTACTACGATTATTACCAGCCAGAAGCATATGTTCCAGCCCGTGACCTTTATATAGAAAAAGATGCATCGGTAAACCGCGAGATAGACAAGCTTCGTCTTGCCGCAACCTATGCCCTTATGGAACGTCGCGATGTAATCATCATAGCAACAGTCAGCTGCATATACGGTCTTGGCATGCCTGACCTATACAAGGACATGAGACTCCATCTTACCCGTGGAGAAGAAATCGACATGCACAAGCTTGCCCTAAGGCTTTCAGAAATTCAATATCAGAGAAACGACATGGTATTTGAGCGCGGTAATTTCCGCATCCGTGGGGATGTAATCGAAATCTTTCCAACATACATGGAAACGGATGAAGCATACCGCATAGAACTTGATTTTGACGAGGTCGCAAGAATACGCCGTTTTGATGTAATGAACGGCAATACAATAGAAGAACTTGACGAGCTTCAGCTGTACCCTGCAAAACACTTTGTAGTTCCAAAGGAAATGATGGTTTCTGTAACCGACAAGATCCAGAAAGAAATGGAAGAAGCCGTGGAAACGCTCCGAGCAAAAGGAAAGATGCTTGAAGCGGAACGCCTTAAGACCCGCACAACATACGACATCGAGATGATGAAGGAAATGGGATACTGCAGCGGAATAGAAAATTACTCCGCCGTCATCGCAGGCCGAAAATCTGGGGAACCACCAGCAACATTGCTCCACTACTTTCCTGATGACTTCCTCTGCCTCATAGACGAAGCTCACGTTACGGTTCCACAGATCGGAGCCATGTACGAAGGCGACAGATGCCGCAAACAGAATCTTGTCGACTTTGGATTCCGACTGCCGAGCGCTCTTGACCATAGGCCACTTAAGGCTGATGAGTTCACGGCAAAGATGAACCAGGTGATCTATGTAACGGCAACACCTAGACCTCAGGAAGTAAAGCAGAGCACCCAGGTTGTAGAACAGCTCATCCGTCCGACTGGATTGCTCGATCCTATAATCGAAGTTCGTCCAACGGAAGGACAGATGCAGGACATTTACAAGGAAGTTCAGAAGCGCATAGAAAAGAACGAGCGTAGCCTTATCCTTACCCTTACAAAGAAAATGGCAGAAGATCTGACGGACTACCTTGCAAACCTTGATCTCAAGGTAAAGTACATCCACTCAGAAATCGATACATTTGAACGCGTGGAAATCCTTAAAGCCCTCCGCATGGGTGAAATAGACGTACTCATAGGAATCAATCTTTTGAGGGAAGGAATCGACCTGCCTGAAGTTTCTTTCATCGCCTTGCTTGATGCTGACAAAATCGGATTTTTACGAAGTACAACCAGCTTGATTCAGATTGTTGGTCGTGCAGCCCGCAACGCCGACGGAATGGTAGTCATGTACGCAGACAGAATGAGCGACGCAATGAAAGAGACCATAGATGAGACAAAGAGGCGTCGCAGCATCCAGGAAGCATTCAACAAGGAACACGGAATCGTGCCTAAGACCATCATCAAGGCAATAGGAAACATCCTTGAGCATCCAGACGGTCAACCGACAGATCAGGCTCCAGAATCTGGCGATGCATACCTCAATGAAGTCAAGAAGAACGCAAATCTTTTCAACGCAAAAGAAAGAAAGAAGCTGATTGAACTACTCAAGAAGGAAATGACAGAGGCCGCAGAAAGACTGGATTATGAGACAGCTGCCGTCTACAGAGACCAGATACAGGAAATCCAGCAGCAGTTTGGAAATTAGGTGCAACGGTAACCGCATAAGCCTTCCAACAGGGCAGATCCCTGGCTTTTACGGCGATACAAATTTACCGTCAGCACCCCGTTGTTCATTGACATTATTCACTTTATTGTATATCATCTTTGAACTTGTAATTGAAATTCTTTTTAGGTAGGTAATATTATGTCAAGAACATGTGATGTTTGTGGAAAGCACCCAGTACACGGAAACAAGGTATCTAAGTCATACAACCACACACGCCGCCAGTGGAAGCCAAATCTTCTCAAGATCAAGACAGAAATCGAAGGTCAAACAATGACACTCAAGATCTGCACACAGTGTCTCCGCGCAGGTTGGATCACAAAGAAGATCAACGTTACACCAGCAAACGCAGGTGCTCCAAAGGCTGAATAATCTTAGTTAGCCACATCAGTCCCGTCTCACGCAGACGGGATTTTTTGTTTTAAATCAGATGCTTAACAGACAAGCTCCATTCCGTCAAAAGCAGGACCGACATAACCTCCGTTGCGTTTTGCAGAATCAAGGCAAGGATATCTGGAAATAATGGCATCGACAAATTCCTGCACCTGGTAATGAAAAAGGTTATGGGTAATATGGGTCAGATAGGCATTCCTTGGAGCAAGCCTTTCCGCCACCTCAAGCGCCTGTTCAAAAGAAAAATGGGTGGAATGAGGAAGAACCCTCAGACCGTCAATGATAAGGTGCTCTATTCGCCCCGCAAAAGCTTTTATACGATCGACAGAGGCATCAGGAATGGAATTCAGATCAGTAAGATAGACTATGCTTTTATGACCATCCCCTGCCTTTTCCCTAAAGATCCAGCCTGAATCATCAAGATAGCCATGTTTGAGAAGCACTGGAAGAATCTCCACACCGCCGATCCTTATGGGATTATCGACGTCATAGCCTTCTGTCGCAATCGTATTGACCTTAGGCTTGCCTCCACCCTGCCTTACCTCTCCAAATATATAGCTGAACCTATGCCTGATATCCTCGATGACGGCCCTATGGGAATAGACAGGAAGACCCTCTCCTTTGGTTTCCCCAGCACCTTTGTTATGGGGATCATAGGCTTTGGAATGGCTGAATATCCTAAGGTCGTCGATACCGTGTAGATGGTCAGCATGGGAATGAGAAAGAAGAACCGCATCAACCCCTTTCACCTTGTATCTCAAGGCCTGGATCCTGAATTCAGGACCTACATCAACAAGAACCTTAGCTGGCTCCGAAAGATAGGCACTGCACCTTAACCTGTTGTCCCTTGCATCCAAGGAACGGCACACCTTACAATCACACCCAATGACAGGAACACCATGACTTGTACCTGTCCCTAACAAGACCATCTTCATACCTTCTATACTAAACCATTTAGTTTAAAAAAAATAGGGGACAAATGGAAAATCCATTCATCCCCGAAAACTGCTTAGGTCCAGACTGAATAAATAAATATTTAAGAGGCTAAGTATTTACACGACTCCAGGAAAATCGATCTCTTCTCTAAAACTACAACAAGAAGAAACTGTTTCAAGGAATCATACAGCGCGGATTTTCTCCACGGCAGCTTTCATGTGCTTGACGGCACGAATTTCTGTCTGACGAACTGCCTCAGGACTTACGCCGACAATCTTAGAGACCTCGCGCAATGTCTTGGCATGAAGATCGCCATCAAAGTTATAGCGGTACCACAAAACACAACGTTCTTTGCCAGGCAAAGAATCCATAAGAGACTTCACAGTCTCCTTCTCCTCTTCCTTCAACAGCATTTCCTCAGGGGAATATGTCATATCAGGAAGAAGATCTCCGAGGGAAACAGAATTCCCCTCATCACTCACTTCGACATCCAATGATGCAACGGTATATGAATAGTTCAAATACTCGACAACTTTATCTTCAGGAATACCTGTTGTAAGGGCAAGCTCTGGAACAGTTGCTTCCCTGCCATTCTGCTGGAAGAAGTATGTCTGTGCCTTCTGAATCTTACGGATCATCATTTCCTTGCGGTTTGGCAAAGCAATGAAGGATGTACGGCTGTTCAGATAGCGCAACATGTACTGTGCAATCCACGGATAGGCATAAGTAGAAAAACGAGTCTTGAAGTCTGCGCTGAACTTCTCAGCTGCAACCATAAGTCCCATATTTCCTTCCTGAATTAAATCCATGACAACTGATGGGGATGCCTGCATCTTTCTTGCAAGGCTTACGACTAGGCGAAGATTGGCATTAACAAGCTGCTGGACAGCTTTCTTGTCGCCTGACTGAATTTTCTTTGAAAGCTCTACCTCCTGCTCTGCTGTAAGGAGGTTGATTTTTTTTATAGAGTTCAAATAACTTCCGATAACGTCCTTTTCCATGGGATCGCTCCATATGATGTTATTTTCACTTTATGTTATGCGAATTTATTAGCATAAGATGTGCCAACTTTATAAATTTATTCCTTAATTTACACTTAAAATACGTCTACATAAGCTAAGTCTATATAATATATAGATTTACAATTTTCTTAAATTTTTCTTAAAAATGTTAAGAAATTGTTAAAAATTAAATTTTCCTGATACAAAAGTATAAAAAAATAGACAGTATTTGTATTAATTTTTAGACACTGTATATTTTTTCATACAGAAAAATCTCCATTTTCTCTTCAAAAAGCACCTAGACCCTCTCAAAAAACTCCAAAAAATCCATTTTAACCTTAAAATAAACTTAATAATGATTTTTTTTTACTCTTTCCTATAAATTCCCTGGTCGTCCACAAATTCAATTTACACTATCCATAAAATTCACTATTATTGAAGCATTATGAAGCCTATACTTATTAAAGATCTATTGACATCCGCTCCAGACGGACGCGACGTAACAGTATGCGGATGGGTAAGAACAAAACGTGATTCAAAGAACCTCGTTTTCATCCAGGTTAACGACGGCAGCTGCTTTGCCAACATCCAGCTCACATTCGACCGCTCAAATCCTCAGGGTGCAGATGCAAATAATATTGAAAATGAACTCAAGAAAATCAATACAGGAGCCTCCATCAAGGCTGAAGGAAAAATCATTCCTTCCCCAGCTTCAGGACAGGCTGTAGAAGTTACGCTCATGAACCTTACAGTCCTCGGAGAATGCAACCCTGAAGAGTATCCTCTCCAGAAAAACAAGATGTCCATGGAATATCTTCGTGAAAACGCTACCCTCCGCGCACGCACAAACACATTCGGTGCTGTCTTCCGCGTAAGAAACCAGATGGCATTTGCAGTCCATTCCTTCTTCCAGGAAAGAGGATTCCAGTACATCAACGCTCCAGAAATTACATGCTCTGACTGTGAAGGTGCAGGAGAAATGTTCCAGGTTACAACTCTCAGCCTCGAGAAAATCGCTGAGATGGGTGTAAAGGCTGGACAGGGCGGAATGAAGATTGAAGACGCACACAAGATCGTAGACTACGGAAAGGACTTCTTTGGAAAGAAGGCTTCCCTTACAGTTTCAGGTCAGCTTGAAGCAGAAACACTTGCGACTGCATTGAGCCGCGTATACACATTCGGACCAACATTCCGTGCAGAAAACTCAAACACACCTCGTCACCTTGCTGAATTCTGGATGATTGAACCTGAAATGGCTTTCTTTGATCTTGAAGACGACATGGACCTTCAGGAAGACTTCGTAAAGTACCTCCTAAACTGGGCACTCACAAAATGCCGCGACGACCTTGAATTCTTCGACAAGAGAATTCAGCCTGGGCTCATTGCACAGCTTGAAAGCGTTGTAAACAGCAAGTTCGTTCGCATCTCATACACAGATGCAATTGCTGAACTTGAAAAGCACGCAGACAAATTTGAATTCAAGCCATACTGGGGCTGCGACATCGCAACAGAACACGAAAGATTCCTTACAGAACAGATCTTCAAGTGCCCTGTAATGGTCTACAACTATCCAAAGGAAATCAAGTCGTTCTACATGAAGCTGAACGAAGACGGAAAGACAGTTAAGGCTGTTGACGTTCTTGTTCCTGGCATCGGTGAGCTTAACGGTGGCTCAGAGCGCGAAGAAGACTACGACAAGCTTCTTAAGGCAATCAGAGACCGCGGAATGGATGAAAGTATCTACGACTGGTACCTTAATCTCCGTAAGTTCGGAACAGTGCCACACTCAGGTTTCGGCATGGGATTTGAACGTCTCATCCGCTACGTAACAGGAATGGAAAACATCAGAGATGTAATTCCATACCCACGCGCTCCGAAACTTGCTGATTTCTAATCATAATTGCATTCCGCAGGACTTTTACCGGTCTTGCGGAATTTGGGGTCAAAAATATTTTCAAAAAGTTTTAATAAATATTTTTTACAGGAGAAACAAATGGCAGAGCAGAACGAATCTCAACTTGATATCTTTGGAAGAAAGATTTTCTTTTTGAATCCTGCATACCCTGTTAAGAAAGAAATTATTTCAAAACTTCAGGCAAAGGAATACGAAGTCTACAACATAGAAAGCTATCGTGAAGCAAAACCTCTCCTTAGAAAAAATCCCGAATCAGTACTTTTCATAAACCTTGATACGCAGCTTACAATTCCAGGATGGTTCAACTACGTCAGGACCTTTGACCGTGAAGACATACTCATGACGATCAAGATTGTCGTAATGTCGGAAAGAATAAAGCTTTCAGACATCAACATATTCAACAAGTTTGCACACCTTCCTTTCGAAGTAATCGATTTCAACGAAGGAATAGAAGGTGTCTCAAAACAGATAGATAGGATACTCCTTGAGCTCAACGCAAAAGGAAAGAGACAATATGTCCGTGCAAGCCTTACACACGACAAGGACGCTTCCCTTTTCTGGAACCACGGATCAAAGATGCATCAGCTTAAGCTTCTTGACATCAGTTCAGTAGGCATGGCTGTTCGCTGTCCACCAGTGCTCGAAAACCAGATCATTGCAAAGAACTTCCTTCTTCAGGATGTAACCATGCGACTTGGAACAAAGCAGGTGGTTGTTGAGGCCGTCATCTACGGAATCAAGCAGACCCCAGAAGGCACCATGTGGATCCTACTTCTTCTACCTTCGACAGCTCCTTCCATCAAGGAAGAAATCCGCGCATATGTTTCAAAGACAATAGAAGAAAAAATGTTGACTACCATCAACGGCGAAAGAAAAGACGAAGAAGACTATGCACTTCTAAACTACTATAATCTTGCGACAAAAACAAAGACAAAGACTTCAATAAATCCATTCGCTACCCTCCCTGGAAGCAACTTCTAGCCTGGACCAGTCGGAAGGAAAATCTGAATGAAGCTTTTCATAAAGTTATCTGCATTAGTTCTGATAGCAACAACTCTTTTTAGTTGTAAAAAGACACAGAAGACTCTTGTAATGGCAGAGGTCAATCCTCCTGATTCAGTTGTCGGTCAGATGGACATGTACTTTGCAAATGAAGTCAAGCGGCTTACAAAAGGTGAAATCACCATCGAACTGAATGCATCATCGATTCTAGGCGATGAAACTTCCGTCGTTTCTGAAATGTTCGAATCGCAGAACATAGACCTGGCAAGAATTTCAGCTTTCGTACTTACCTCCCATAGCGCAGAAAAATCAACGATCCTTACAATACCATACATGTTCAACGACAGGGAGCACTTCTGGAAATTCGCAAAATCTGAGATTGCATCAGAAATCCTTCTGGAACCAAGCAGAAGGGAAAACGGTGTCCGTGGACTTTACTTTGCAGAGGAAGGATTCAGGCATTTCTTTTCAACAAAGCCCCTCAATTCAATTCAGGACCTTAAGGGACAGACCATCAGGACGAACGGAGATCCGATCCTCAATGCAGTCGTTGAAGACCTTGGTGCAAAGTCAGTGCAGGTACCTTTCTATGATGTTGTCAAAGAAATGATCATTGGTTCCGTCGATGCAGCAGAACAGCCAATCGTAAACTATAAATCAAATTACTTCGATTCGGCTGCTCCAAATGTAATTCTTGACGGGCACACCATCGGGGTCATAGAAGTTATAATCACAAACAAGGCTTGGTCAAAGCTCTCTAATTCACAGCAGTCGGCATTGCTTGAAGCTGGTGCAAACGCAGCTGAATTCTGCAGAAACATTTGTGAAGACAGGGAAAAGGCAGTGATAGATTCACTCAGGGCAACTGGCGTAAACATCATCGAAGTATCAGACAAGACACCATGGCAGAATGCCTGCGCAGAAACCATCAGGGAACAGGCACAGAAAGACATAGAGCTTTACAACAAGATTGTTGAAATGGGTAGATAAAAGCTGGAAGACAAAATGAATAAAACAAAAGAGAAAACATACTTCAAGGCAAAGGATCTGAATCTCATAATGATTATAGTCTCATTCATTGTCTTTGCATTTCTTCTTTTCTATTCAACTCTTTCCGTAGCAAGACTCAATCAATTCAAGAGGTCCTTGATCAAAGCTTCAGTTTTCAGAAGCAGTTCTCTAAAAATCAGGGAAACCTCCAACTATCTTACTGACCAGGCTCGACTTTTCACGGTTACAGGTGACATTCAATATGTGAAAAACTATTTCACGGAAAGAAACGAAACAAGGGAAAGAAATTCCGCACTCAAGGAACTAGGAAATGTATTTTCCTACGATGAGATAGAATTCAAGAAATTGAGCACTGCCTTTGCCCTGTCCCAGAGTCTTTCTGAAATCGAAATGTATGCAATGAAGCTCCTGTTCCAGACAGGCAGATTCGACGAAGAAGAGATACCAGATGAAATCAAGGCAATCACACTGCGACAAAAGGATGAAACGCTTCCTAAAGATCAACTCCAGAAGCACGCAATAAGTCTTCTTTTCGACAGCAGCTACCTTATATACAAAATGAGGATTGACGAAAACTGTTCTTTCCTTATAAGCATGATCGAGAATTCAAACGAACAGGAAGTTTCGGACAATTTTGAAGTACTTCGCGAAAAAATCTTCTGGCAGGTCATCACACAGATCATAATCTTTGTAATCCTTGTCATTGCCTTCATCATAAACATCATATTCATCATCGCGCCTATAAACAGCTACATGAGATCCATCGCCTCAGACAGCAAGCTTATGGAAACAGGTTCATTTGAACTCAGGTGTCTGGCAAAGACCTACAACCAGTTCTTTGACCTAAAGGCCGCAAACGAAAAAAGGCTTAAGCTGCATGCAGAAACAGACCCTCTGACAGGACTTCTGAACAGGCGTGCTTTCGAGGATGTCTGCAATGATTTCAGTTCATCAACAAGGCGGGTTGTATTCCTTATCGTGGATGTGGATAATTTCAAGTCAGTAAATGACACATACGGACATATCACAGGCGACAAGGTCCTCAAGATAGTCGCAAAGGAACTCACTGAAGCATTCAGAACAAGTGATTTCATCGCCCGTCTTGGAGGTGATGAATTCGGTGTGCTGCTTACTGATTTCTGGGGCAATGCAAATATAACCGTCAAGAACAAGATAAACAAAGTGAACAGGAAGCTTCTTCAGATGACGGAATTCGGCAGGGTTTCTCTTAGCGTCGGTGCAGCAAAATCCGACTCAGGCTACTCTGAAGACCTTGTGGAAAAAGCGGACAAAGCACTTTACAAGACTAAGGAAGAAGGTAAGTGCGGTTTCAATATATTTGTAAAATAGTTATTGGAGTAAATAGAATTATATGAACAGAGAAAAAATCGTTGTGCTCGATTTCGGCAGCCAGTACGCGCATCTTATCGCAAAAAGATTCCGTGCCCTCGGCTACTATTCGGAGATTGCCCTTCCTTCAGCTGATCTTGATACATTTGAAGGCGCAAAGGGAATCGTATTCTCAGGCGGACCTGCTTCCGTATATGACGACAAAGTTCCAGAGTTCAACTCAAAGATCCTTGACCTGGATGTTCCTGTCCTTGGACTCTGCTACGGTCACTACATCGTTCAGTTGGGATACAATGGAAAGGTTGGTAAGGCTGAAACAGGTGAATTTGGATTTGCAACACTCAACCTTAATCCTGCAGTAAAGAGCCCTCTCTTTGAAGGAATTGAACCAAGCCAGCAGGTATGGATGAGCCATCAGGATGGTGTTCTTCAGATGGGCGAAGGCTTTGAAGTCGTTGGAAGCACAAAGGACTGTCCTTATGCCGCAACACAGAACCTTGCAAAGAAAAGATTCTCACTCCAGTGCCACTGTGAGGTAAAGGATACTCCATGTGGAAACCAGATTTTTGAAAACTTCGCAAAGTTCTGCCAGATGCCAAAAAACTGGGATGACAACGCAGTCCTCAACCACATCATCGAAAACATCAAGAAGGATGCTGAAGGCAAGAAAGTCCTACTCTTCCTTTCAGGCGGTGTCGATTCAACTGTTGCATTTGCCCTTCTTAACAAGGCATTGGGAAATGACAGGGTACTCGGTCTCCACATCGACAACGGTTTCATGCGCAAGAACGAAAGCGCAAACGTTGCAGCCGCATACAAAGCCCATGGTTTCACAAACTTCCTTGCCACTGACGCAAGCGAAAGCTTTCTCAAGGCAATTGAAGGACTTACAGACCCTCAGAAAAAACGCATGGCAGTTGGAGAAAACTTCATTACAGTACGCGACAATTTCGTTGCAGAACAGAAGCTTGACCAGGATCCCGTTCCTTACATGCTGGCCCAGGGAACACTCTATCCAGACATCATCGAATCTGGTGGAACAAAGAACAGCCACACCATCAAGACACACCACAACCGCGTAGATGGAATTCAGAAACTTATTGCACAGGGACTTATCATCGAGCCACTCAAGGACCTTTACAAAGATGAAGTTCGCAAGATCGGAAAAATGCTCGGTCTTGAAGATGAACTCGTAATGAGACATCCATTCCCAGGTCCTGGACTTTCAATAAATGTGCTATGTTCAGAAGGCGTTCTTTCAGACGAGGACAAGGAAGAGCTAAAGAAGGCTCAGGAAGAATTTGATGGAATCGCAATCACAGAATTCTGCGAAAACTGCACAAAGAACCTTGTTAAGTCAGTACTTCCTGTAAAGTCTGTCGGAGTCCAGGGAGACTTCAGAACCTACAGATTCCCAGCTGTCCTTGCTTTTGAACAGGATGACAAAGGATTCTTCCATGTTCCAAAGGTTCACGAGAAGGTTGAAAAGACATCCAGCACAATCACAAACAGCTCAAAGTTCCTCAATAGGACGATACTCAAGCTCTACCAGAAACCTGGTGTAAAGGATGACGATTTAAAGCTCCAGAAGGGATACTGCACAAGAGACCGTCTTGACCAGCTGCGGGAAGTAGACAACATCGTGCTCACAGAACTCCATGCAAGCGGATGGTACGACAAGATCTTCCAGCATCTTACAATCGACCTTCCTTTTGCAACTGACAACGGCAAGGCAAGCTTTGTTCTCCGCCCTGTTGTATCGGAAGATGTAATGACAGCACGTTTTGCATGGCTTCCTCTAGAACTACTGGACAAGATTGTCCATAAGATTGCAGAACTGGACTTTGTTGACGCCCTCTATCTTGACTGCACGAACAAGCCGCCTGCAACTTTCGGTTGGGAATAAACTTAAAGCTGCATGGACTCATATGGGTTCGTGCGGCTTTATATAAAAACATGACTTCGTTTGCCTTTAATTAAAAAAAAATGTAATATGTGGGCGAGAGTTGAAGCAATATAAATAGTAAGTTAAAAATAAGGAAACTGGAGATCCGATGCTTCAAGATGAATATTTCAAAATCATCATCGACAATCTTTCTACTGCCATACTTCTTGTAGATTCCGTATACGACGACGACCATAAACTCGTCGACTTCAAGATCAGCTACATGAACGAAAACTTCCTCAGGATGATGAAAGATCTGCTAAAGGAAGGTGAGCTTTTTTCTGAATTCAAGACACGGCTGAGTCCTGCATTAGCCTGGTTTGAAACAGCAGAAGAAGTAATGCGCAATAAAACGGTAATCACTGAAACAATTTATTCATACAATTTTTCAAGATGGTTCCAGATAACCATGAACTGTGTCTATGACGATACGGTTGCAGTGACTTTCTCAGACGTATCAAAGGCTAAGGAATACGAGCACGCTCTTACCCAGCAGAATCAGAAACTTGAAAGTCTTGCATCAGAGCTTGCAGAAAACAGGGCAAACCTTGACTCTCAGCTCAAAAGCATCCAGAACCTTAACAAGCAGCTGCTTTTCAGCGCTTATCATGATTCCCTCACTGACCTTTACAACCGTTCCTGGCTCAACACCGCCATCAGGGAAATCAGCAAGGAACAGAAGAGCACAAATGAAAAATTTGGAGTACTTCTTTTTGACATCGACAACATGAAGGATATAAACGATTCCCGTGGGCACACCGCTGGTGATGAGCTCATCAAGCAGGTCGCAACCATTCTACGCATGTTCGAATCAAAGGATACGATTCCTACGCGATTTGGCGGAGATGAATTCATACTGCTTTTCAAGAATGTCAAGAACCGTACGGAAGCCATGAACATTTCAAAAAAAGTACTGGGATTCATGAACGCAGAAGGAATCGGCATATCAGGAGGACTTTCCGTATATCCTGATGACTCTGAAAAATATGACGACCTTCTTAAGTTTGCAGACATGGCAAAACTTGAGGCAAAGAAAAAAGGGAAAAACAACATCACAGGCTTCCAGACCTTGATGCAGGAAAAATTCTTAAGCAAGCTCAACATCGAGACCAAACTCTCAAAGGCGATGGTTGAAAAGAACTTCCAGCTTTACTACCAGCCTCAGTTCTATACGCAGACAGAAAAACTTCGTGGCTTCGAGGCCCTCTTAAGATGGTATGATGATGAACTTGGATGGATAAGTCCAGAGCAGTTCGTTCCACTGGCGGAAGAAACCCATCTTGTAATTCCTCTTGGCAACTGGGTATTGGACACTGCATTGAGGACGCTTTCTGAATGGGAACAGCGCTTTGAATTCAACGGAATAATGTCGGTCAATGTTTCACCTATCCAGTTCAGCCAGGATGATTTCATTCCTAAATTTCTCAAGAAGATTGACTTTTATAAAATCAACCCAAGACATCTTGAAATAGAAATCACAGAAGGCGTACTTATTGAAAATGTTGATTTCGTAGTTTCCAAGCTCAATGAAGTGAAGAACTTGGGAATAGGAATTTCCCTTGATGATTTTGGTACAGGATATTCTTCATTGCGCTATCTGCAAATGCTGCCGCTCACAACACTTAAGATAGACAAATCATTCATCAAGAATATCGCTTCGGAGTCAAACCTCACGGAAGGTATCCTTACCCTGGTTTCAAAGATGGGGCTCGATACTATTGCAGAAGGTGTTGAACGGGAAGAACAGCTTGAACTTCTCAAGAAATTCAACTGCAACACGATCCAGGGATTCCTTCGCGGAAAGCCAATGCCAAAGAATCTTTGCGACAGGCTTCTTGGTGGTGACCTGAGCGCACTTCTTACGATAAACAACTCCTGAACATTTCAAAGTGAAGGACAGTACTCGACATAACGGACACGACCTTTTTGAATGGCTTCCTTTAGCTGTCTTTCGTGTCCGTTCAATCTGCTTTGTCCTGTCTTTACTTCTATAAAAACAACTTCCTTTATCTCATCGTTTTCTGCAAGTCCTGTAAATCCAATGAAATCTACAGGCTTACCAAGAAAACATACGTCGCCTGGATTGCATGGAAACTCAGGAAGATATGGAGCAAGCTGTTCTGCAACCTGACCACCTATTACCGCCCTGCTTTTCTTGACTGCATCCTGCCTATGCTTCTTGATAAGGCCCCTATCCTTGAAACTCTGAGCCAGCCTCCCAAAAAGCAAGCCTACAAGAAAAACTCCCGCCGTAACCAGAATATATGCAATGTGGTTTATTGTTAAAAAGTCATCCATAGATTATTATTATATCAGCATTGAAGACAAATGCACACTTGAGAGGTTTACATGGACAGGACAAGAAAATTCTTTTTTGCAGTGTTTTTTTCTTTTTTTTCTATCTCACTTTTTGCGGAAGAATTATTGACAGACGGGGATCCTGTAAAGTTTCTATTCAAATACAAGAAAGGAGACATGTACAGAATTCTTTCTACCGTTGATGAGGATGTCTATGTAAACCACAGGCTGAACCACCATTCAATCATCGTGAACAGAGTTGCCGCTGAAGTGACCGAAGTAGAAAAGGATGGAAGCGGAATACATAATTGCACCTTTATGACAAGCGAGGATTCTACAGGATCAAGAACAGGTGCAAAGTTCACCTATGGAGAAGATTATCTAAGCATCTTCGAAAGAAATCCTCGTGGAATATACAGGATCAGCGATGAATATTTCATGCCAACTGTCCGTGACGTTCCAGTTTTTCCCGACAAAGAAATCAAACCTGGTGAAAAATGGACAGAAAAAGGACACGAAGCACATGACCTAAGACGGCAGTTTGACATGCCTAAACCTTACAAGGTACCTTTTAACGCCGAGTACACCTATCTTGGTGTGCAGAAAGAAACAGGACTTCATGTCATAAACGTACGCTATACAATGTTCATGCAGACTCCTGCTCCAAAGAATGCAAATGCCTATGCTGAATATCCTGCTGTGACAAAAGGATTCAGCGATGAATTAATCTACTGGGACAATGAAAGAGGTTCCATCGACCATTACACTGAGAATTTCCGAATTCTTATGGAAAGCTCATTGGGAAACCTTTATGAATTCACAGGGAGCGCAAAAGCCGAAGTAACGGAATTTGCAAGAACAAACACCGAAGAAAATCTTGAGAATGTCCAGAATCAGATCAATGACCTTGGTCTTGAAAATGTAACAGTCAGGAACGGAGACAAGGGACTTACAATCGCCCTCGAAGACATAAAGTTCCAGCCAGACAGTGCAATACTCATGGACAGTGAAAAAATCAAGCTGCAGAAAATTGCGGAAATTCTTGAAGCATGGCCAAACAACGACATACTTGTTTCGGGACACACAGCCCTTGCAGGAACAGAAAAAATGAGGCAGATCCTCAGCGAAGAACGCGCAAGCGCCGTCGCCGAATACCTGATCACACTGAATGTTTGTGACAGATTCCACATCTTTACCCAGGGCTTCGGTGCGACAAAACCAGTAGCAAACAACAAGACAGAAGCAGGAAAAGCAAAGAACCGCCGTGTTGAAATCACCATCATGGACCGCTAGACCAGCTCCCCAAGCGCCTCTATTTCCCTTCCATCCTTGATGCTTTCCTCAAGAACAGAGGTCACCTTCAGCTTGACTACTGTTCCTTGAGACACTGGGACAATGCTCCTGAATTCAACATGTATGAAGTTATCAGTCACCGCATGGAACACATTGGAGGCTGTAAGACCAAGTCTCATGGAACGGCTGTTCTCAACAACAGCCTCGAAGGTTTCCCCAATGCAAGTCTTTATGAAATCAATCTTGCCGTTGACAGCATAGGAAGAAAGGACCTTAACTCGGCTATCCTTTATTCTTTCTGGAATCTGAGGCTTCATACCCTTTGCTGCAGTTCCAGGTCGTGGAGAATAAGGGAACGCATGGATCCATGCAAACTTTTTTTCCCTGCAAAGTTTTTCCGTAAGTGCGAAGTCATCATCTGTCTCACCAGGGAATCCTGCTATTATATCGCATGAGATGAAGCAACCTGGCTTATATTTTCTAAGCAGATCAACTGCCCTTTCAACATGCTCTACCTTATATGGACGGCACATCTTTTCAAGAATTGAATCACTGCCGCTCTGGATGCTCAAATGGAAGAAAGGCTGTACCCTTTTATCTGAGAGCGTCCTACATAGATCTTCCGTAACATGCTGAGGATAAAAGCTTGAGATTCGATATTTCACCTTGGATGTTTCGGCAAGGAGGCGTTCCAAAAGGCCACCAAAGGCCAATAGAAGGCCGTAAGAGGTCCTTCCTGCATACTGGCTAAGGTTTACCCCTGTCAGGACGATTTCTACGGCTCCATGGGTCTCCAGCTCGATGGCTCGAGAAACAACCTCATCAACATCGAGGGAAACAGATTTTCCACGCGCAAGATGAATTCGGCAGAATGAACAGTTATTGTTGCATCCATCCTGAATTTTAAGCGAAGACCTTGAATGCTTCTCAAATATCGGAGTGAACAATGTGAATTTGTTTAATTTTGCAGAGACATCTTCCTTACTGCATTCATCGATGAAGGCCTGCAGATTATTTCGAGTAAGCAATTTTCTTTCAACATCAAGAAGCCCGCCTGCAGCCTCTTCAGCAATACGGGAAAGGACAAATTTCTTTGCTCCAGGAAGAATACAAATTCTGTCTGGACATATTTCTGTTATCTGTTTTCCGTCAAGCTCTGCATAGCACCCAGTGGCAATCAAAGGAGCATTTGGAAATTTTTCAAGAAGAAGCCTTATTATCCTCCGCGCCTTCTGTTCTGCCTTTGCGGTTACGGTACAGGTATTGATGACGCAAAGGATCACATCCTGAGAGATTTCTGTCTTTGATGAAATTGAGTCCATGTCGGTTACAAACCCAGACTTGGAAAAACAACGGGCTGCCCCTTCAGATTCATCCTGATTCAGTCGGCAGCCCAATGTCTCAAAGTGTACAACTCTGTTCATTTATCGATTACTGAATGTGTGCCTTGCAGTTGTTCTTACCACGGATAGCATCATAGTGCGATGAATTGAGGGCAAGAGCCTTGTCATAGGCTACAATTGCATTCTGCCAGTCACCGTTCATTTCACGCGCATAGCCAAGTCTTGTCCACCAATGGGCACTGTGGGCAGGTTCAAAACGCACTGCAGTCGTAAAGGAAATGTCTGCATGCTCATATTTTGCCTGTCTTACATATATCTCACCCATATAGTAATAGGCGGTTCCAATTCTAGCCGCAGATTCAGAAGAGCTTGCGATGTAGCGCTGGAACATTGCCATTGCTTCATTGTTTTTCCCGAGGTAGTACTTTGCTTCTCCAAGAACTTCCATAAGACGAATGTCATACTGATTGATTTTTCTTGCTTCTGAGGCACGCTGTTCTGCTTCGTTATACTGCTTGTTAGCAACAAGAGACCAGCACAGAACTGCATGTGAATCCATGTTAGATGGATTATTCGTTATCTCTTCCTCACAGATGACAATGGCGTCCTTATAGTTGCCTTCGCGATAGAGCTTAAGGGCATCAGGTTTTCCAGCCTGAGCAAAGGATGCTGAGACTACCATAGAAAGCAAAAGCGATATGATGATGGACTTTTTCATATTTTTCAAACCCCTTAGGAATTACTCGGACATTGAACATTTACCAGAGAACACTGAACCTGGTTCAAGAACAACCTGAGCAGAAGTGATGTCCCCTTTAACTGTTCCTGTAGATGTTACATAAACAAGTTTTCTACCGTTGATATTGCCCGTAACTTTGCCTCTTACAAGTACTCTGTCCGTAGAAATATCAGCATTAACAACCGCATCTGTATCAACAAGCAAATCGCTCGTAGCCTCGATGATGCCGTTCATTTTACCTTTGATCATAAAAGGTTTTGTAAAACGTATATTACCCGTAAATGAAATATCAGAAGCCATTACAGTATCGAAATCTTCTTCGTCTGTATCAAAACCTTTGGAATCTTTAATGTCGTACATTGTTCTATTTTATTGAGATATCCATGAGTAGTCAATGGACGAAAAACTTAAAATCGTATTGCACTTGGTGGGCAAGTCTGTATTTGAATCTAGGTAAGCCCAGACATTCTTGCATTTCAGATGTATTTAAAATAAAAAAAGCTTAGTAAAAACTTACTAAGCTTTTCGCCCCTTACTGGGCTTGAACCAGTGACACATGGATTAACAGTCCATTGCTCTACCAACTGAGCTAAAGGAGCATTTCGATTTCTCGAATGTATTCGTATATTATAGAATTATAAAAAAACTGTCAATAGGAATATTAAAATATTTGAAATATTTTTCATTATTAAACGAATTTAAATACATTCCGCTAGGTTATAACGCTGTCCTGATGTAGACCAGAAAAAGAAATAGCATATGGATGCTGCTCGATTTAGGCATGACCCCATAGCAGGCTCATATGGGCTAAGCGAGTCGCTCAATCAGCGCAGCAATACAATTTCCAAACATAGTCCAAAAAAAAAAAAAAACTGGAGGTCATGGCACAGCGGAAGTTTTCCAGTTTAAAATAAAAAAAGCCGGCCAGGTCCGCACGCGCCTGCTACGGTGGGGTGCGCCACTCCCACCTGGTCGCGGCTTATTCCCGGATTCGCAGTCCCTGCGAAAGCGGTCTGGTTGTCTTTCCAGATCGTTGTAACTTTTCAGGTTTAAAATAAAAAAGCCGGCAGCCCCAGCACCGCACGCGCCTG
>NZ_JAZUGX010000072.1:0-25134 GCF_045641405.1 Treponema sp. | reverse complement strand
AGATATTACGAACTACAGTGATGAGTATATAGCAGCCGTCACTGATAAAATAAACAAAAGACCAAGAAAATGTCTTGGTTACAAAACACCTTTCGAGGTCTATTATTCAAAAACGTTGCATTTAATTTGACAATTCAAGATTAAAATTGAACGTCTTCTCCATTATCTTTTTTGTATCTCAAATACAAGGAAGGTTGTACTATGAAAAGAATCAGAAAAATTTCATTGTTGATTATGGCAGCTGCGTCTGTATCTATTTTCTTACCAGGTTGTAGTGCTGGAGTTAAATCTGTTCTTACAACGGAGAAAACTGATGGTCTCATCTATGCTGCTTCGATGGCTGATGGCGTCTATGGTTATGGAATAGGGGAGAATGGGCTTGCGTCCTATACCGAAGACGGTGGAAAAACATGGCAGCTCAGCGGCAACAAGGCTGCTCCACTGTTCAGTCTTAGTGCAATCGATGAGAAGGTTTGTTTTGCAACTGGAGAACACAAAGCATTCCTCAAGACAACTGACGGCGGAAGAACCTGGAAAGCATTGAAGGAACATCCTGGAAAACGTTCTAAAGGCAGCTGTTTTAGAAATGAGAAATTCGGTGCAGTATGGACTTCAAGCAATGCCTTTGAATACGATTCGGAAAGGGATGACTGGACGGCAATAAAAAGTCCTGAAGATTGCGGCCTTATTGAATCGGTATATTCCTTGGAACCTGGAAAGATTTTTCTTTGCGGCAGCAATGGATTCATATACACAACGGATGATTATGGAAAGAACTGGAAAAAAGTTCAGAGAATCTTTGATAAGAATGATGAGATAAAACCAGTAGTCGGACAGTGGATAAAGACAAGTGAATTTGACTGCAGGGACAATGTGCTTAGATTTGCATATCTTGCAGAACAGAACTATGCCTACACAATGTTTATCTGGAAAAGCACAGACGGCGGAGCAACCTGGACAAAGGAATCTGCAACAAAGCTTCCTAACCTGGCAAAGACTTTGGCCATCAACTGCAACGGTGGTATCAGTATTTATAACACTGATGCAACAATGAACTATTATATAATAAAGTAAAATAAATGAGACCTCGGTCCGATTGGGCTGAGGTCTTGTCAGCAAATACAACTTCCAAAGCCGATAAAAATAATTAAAAGGTTTCTGTGCTGTAAAATTTTTTTTGTAGCGGCATGCCCTGCTGGGTGCTTTTAGAATAAGGGAAATCCATAATCTGAATGTCACAATATTTCAATTTATGCCAAAAATATTCTGTTCAGTAATGAAAAATATATGTAGAATAATAGTATGAAATATGTGACGGGCGAAAAAGTGTTTTGTGATGGGTTCACTATGGAAGTTCAGATGTTCAACGAGCTTCTGCTGCCAGAGGAAACCGATGATTTCTATTCAATCATGTTGTTCCGTGGAATGAATCTTCAGGTCAGTACGGCAACAGGTGACTGTCTTTATGATCAGGGGCTGCTTGTTCTTTCTCCAAGGCATGGCATAAAAGAAATAAAGATTATGGATAGTTCCGAGGAATCATCCGTTCAAACCCTCGTGTTCTCAGCCTATGGACTCAACACCAACAACAGAAACGGTTTTCCAGATTCCTTTGAATACAGCTTCATGAATGAGCTAAAATCGTCCTATGTTCATGTTAGGCCTGTGAAAAAACTCTTTGATACTTTCGTTGAATACTTTGAAAACATCAACCAGCATCTTAACGTCAAGCAGGGACACCTTTGGCCTTGCATCGCCCGTTCTTACATTTCAGAGCTTATAATTCTGCTTACGAGAAACAAGTATTCTGAGGAAGAAGAAAAAAAGTGTGATGGAGAAGTTGAAGAAAAAGTCAGCAAGGTCATCGAATATTTTCAGTATTCCTACAGCAAGAAAATCACATTGGATGAAGTTTCCAGGAAATTCGCCACCAATAGAACTACCCTCAACAGCATGTTCAACAAGGCGTTCGGCGTAAGTGCCATTGCTTATCTTAACCGCATGAGGATTCAGAATGCCACAATGATGCTTACAAACACTGGCATGCCCATATCGGATATTGCTGAACGTGCAGGCTTTGCAGATGAATCCTATTTTTCCCGCGCCTATAAAAAAATGACGGGCAAAAGTCCTTCGGAATTCCGTCTTTCAATTCCACATCCCGACAGAAAGAAATGGCCTGAGTCTGCCCTATAGTTTCATCCTGAGAATTCTTTTTACGCTCTGGTCTATCCGTTCAATTGAAAGTGTTCCATCCTCAACGCAGGCGACAAGATAGTCAAAGACCTTTGCATAGTCGTGGGGCATAAGGATGATGTCGCAGCCAGCATTGATTGCCATTAGGGCAGATTCTGTGCTTCTGAAATATTTGCTCACGGCTTTCATTCCCATTGCGTCGGTGATTACAACTCCATTGAAACCGAGTTCACCGCGAAGACGGTCTGTAATCCATATCCTTGAAAGGGTAGCAGGCAGGTCTTCTGTTTTTGCATTTGGTGTGCGGATGTGTGCAATCATGACCATATCAGTGCCAGCATCAATTCCAGATTTAAACGGAATCATTTCGCATCTCTTGAGTTCTTCCCATGTCTTGCAGCTTATGGCGCTTTCTGTATGGCTGTCTGCAGTAGTGTCACCATGCCCTGGAAAATGCTTTATTGAAGTAAGAACCTTTGCCTTGTGAAAGCCCTTTATGCTTGCCTTTACCATTTTTGCAGCAGTCTTAGGTTCCTTTGAAAATGCCCTGTTGCCAATGACTGTATTTGCTTCGTTTGTCCAGATGTCTGCAACGGGTGCAAAATCTGCGGTAAATCCATATTTTGAAAGATAGGAGCCGATGCTGAAGGAATTATCAAAAGCCTTTTTTTCTGTTTCAGTTTCGAGGGCTGGCGGAAGATTTTCAATTCCGAAGTTTTCATTCTTTGCAATGCGTGCAACACGACCACCTTCTTCGTCTACGGAAATCATAATGGGAATTTTTGACAGTGCTTTCAGATCTGAAATGAATTCTGTTGTCTGCTCTGGATCCTCGATGTTTTTTCCAAAAAGAATGATTGTGCCTGCAGGATAGCGTTTATAGTTTTCCTTCATCTGTCTGGTGAGCCCTGCAGTTGCTGCTACCTTGCCGTTGTCTATCTGCTCCTGTGTCAGTGTAAGGTCAAGATTCTCAGGCACGATGGCAATCATCTGACCGATTTTTTCACGGACTGTCATTGTCTCCATAAGTGTGGAGATTTCTTTCTCTGAGAGAATGTTCTTTTGAGTTTTTTCGAATTTACTGGATGCACATCCTGAAAAAAGAATGCAGGTAAAAAATAAAAACAGCCGTCTCATAGCATAATTTTAATACGCTGCGGGACGGCTGTCGATATGGTTCCAAGCAGGAACCTGTTTTTTTTATTCTGGATTAGTTATCGTTCTTGATTGCGTTTGCGGCTGTACGGCCAGAAACGAAGATCTCTACGATAGCGTTGCCACCAAGACGGTTTCCTCCATGGATTCCGCCTGTAACTTCACCTGCTGCGTAAAGACCAGGAATTACAGCACCCTTCTTGTCAAGAACGCGACGGTCGATGTCTACTGCAAGACCACCCATTGTGTGGTGTGTTGATGGAGCAAGAAGACGGATCTTGAGCTTAACTCCATCAAGCTTGTATGTAGAAGCATCAAAGCGTCCGTTTTCATCACGGTTTGCCTGACCGATAAGGCGTGACCAACCTGTCTTAGGTACTGCAAGCTGGTTTTCTGTTCCACTCATGAGTGCGTGGTCGTATTCTTCGATTTCCTTTCTTACGGCTACTGCATCACAGGCAAATCCAAGTTCCTTGAAAAGGTCTGCAAGCTGATCGACTGTTCTTGTGTACTGGCGGTTTTTGACGTCTGCTTCCCAATCACCCTTTCCTGGAACACCGTATGGATAAGGACCTGGAATTGCCTGGTCGCTGTTTGCGATTTCAATAACAACACCCTGAACGCCTTCCTTCTCAATACCGTTTGCAAATTCACCGATTGAAAGAACATCTCTTTCACCAGTTTCATTTACATAGCGTTTGCCTGTATTAGGATTGAGGTAAACTGCATAGTTTCCACCACCGAATGCAAGCTGACCGTTATCGATCCATGAGATTGGCATGAGCTGTGTGTATTCCATTCCAGTTGATGCAGCACCAGCCTTTTCTGCCATTGCGATACCGTCACCCATAAGTGAAGAACGGTTTGTTGTCTTTGTCTTGTCTGTGATTGCGCCTTCTTTCCAGTACTTGTTTGCTTTTTTTACAAGTGGAATGTTTGCTGCGGCTCCTCCTGTTGCAATTACGACACCCTTCTTTGCGTGTGCTGTAACTTCTGTTCCGTCAAACATCACGGCCTTAACGCCAGTGATTCTTCCGTTTTCAGAAATGAGTTCCTTTGCGTCTGTGCGGCACATGATCTTGTTTGCAGCGTTAGAAAGAACTGTCTTTCTTGTTGGAGCAAAGTAGGCTGCCCACTGTGCTGTATCAGGAATTCCGTCGCCGTCTGCATCGTAAGGCTTCTTAACAAAGTCGTTTTCGCGGTTCCAGAGGGCACCGACGATTGTTGGCTGAATGTCTTCGATGAACTGTGCACCCTGTGCTTCGAGCCATGGCTTAAGGTCCTGACCGTCGCGGATGAACTGGCATACAAGGTCATAGTCGCCGTAGATCCATTCCTTCCAGTCTGCAGAAGGTCTGAGTCCACCGTAGTATGTCTGGAAGATGTGGAGGTTTACAGTAGAGAAAAGTGTAAGGGCACCTTCGTTGATTCCTGAATCAAGCTTTGGCTGAGCCCATGCAAGGTACTTTGAAATTTCTTCCTTGAGTTCGCGAAGAACTGGAAGGTATTCCTGATGAACGCCGTGCTTTGAAAGGTGGTCGATGTCACCTGCAACGAACCAGTTCTTTGCATCCTTTGCGTCAAACGGCTTTTCATCCCATTCAAGGATTGTCTTGAGCACTGTGATGTTTCCGTTTGCCATCTTAACTTTGTTGTATGTTTTTCCATCTACTGGATAGACGCCTGTTGTTGCATCAGGCTTCGATTCTTCCCAGCAAAGGTAAGGCATTGCAGACTGGAACTGTCCGCCTGAAACTACAGTGTTTCCACCGAGTTCCGCATTCTTTTCGATGACGAGAACTGTATCTCCATTCTGTGTAGCCTGTGCTGCTGCTGCAATACCTGCACCACCACCTCCGATTACAACTACATCGTAAGTTGCTTCGATAGGAGCCTGTGGCTTGTGAACAACCTTGTTCTTCTTGAAACCTTCAAGATCTGAAGCTTCTGCCTGTTCAGCTGCAAGTGCAAGTGCCTTCTTTACTGCAGCAGAAGTGAATGTTGCACCTGAGACTGCATCGATTCCAGAACCACAGGCTTCCTTAGCATCCTTAAAGAGAATGTCGAATGCTGGAGTACCAACATGGTTTGTTTCTTTTGAAGACTTTATGTTGATTTCTTCAATTGCGTTTTCAGAAAATTTTACTTCAAGTGCAACTGGTCCTGCGTATCCTCTTGCAACGGCAGTGTAAGTTCCAGCTGCAAAAGTTACAGGCACATTTTCATGCGGAACCAAGGCGCCTGTATCTTCAAATCCAGCCTTTGCCAAAGCCGCTGAAACTGCGTTCTTGATTGCTGTGGAAGTGATTGTACATCCAGAAATTGCATCAACCTGAGCGCTCTGATATTTGACGATATCCTTTGGAAGGTCATTGATTGCAGGATCAGAAATACCAGGTGTTTCCTTATGGCTTGCAATCTTTACATCTGCGATTTTTCCATCCTTCATTGAGACACGAACAGTAACATCACCGTTCATTCCCTTTGCAGATTCGGTGAAGGTGGAACCTGACTTTTTTCCGCCTGCAATAAAGCAGAGGGCAACTGCTGAAGCAACGATAAATGCTCCAAGCTTAATAATTAATTGTTTTGTTTTCATGGGTTAATGATATTTCTTCGTGGAGTTTTATGCAATAAATAAAAGGATTCATAAAAAAAGGACTTGAAGCAATCGTTCAAGTCCTTTCAAGAAATTAAGTTTTTACTGCTACTGGATGAGGGAGTTCATGGCCTTGATGAACTCAACAGGATCCTTGATTTCCTTTCCGCTTACGAGAAGGGACTGGTCAAGGAGAACCTCAGAAATGTTCTTGACAAGTTCTTCCGAAGCATCGCCTTCAAGCTTCTTTACGATAGGGTGGTCGGCATTTACTTCAAGTATCGGCTTGACCATGCTTTCGCCGCCCTGTCCCATTGCACGCATCATGCGTTCCATCTGGATCGAAGGATCGTTCTCGTCGATTACGACACAGGCTGGGCTGTCAGAAAGTCTCTTTGAAAGGACAACATCCTTTACGCGGCCTTCAAGTGCCTTCTTGATTTTTTCCTGTACAGGCTTGAATTCCTCTTCCTTCTTCTTTGCTTCTTCCTTGTCAATGCCAAGTTCTTCGTCGCTGCCAGAACGGTTTACATCCTTAAGTTCGTAGTCCTGATATTTTCCGTATGCAGGAATTACGATGTCGTCGATGTCGTCTGCCATGATGAGGACTTCAAACCCCTTCTTCTTGTATGCTTCAAGAAGTGGAGATGCACGAAGGTTCTTTTCGTCTGTACCTGTAATATAGTAGATTGACTTCTGGTCAGCCTTCATGCGGCCAACATAGTCTGCAAATGAAGTCCATTTGTCGTCACCAGTTCCTTCGTCGGCTGTAGACTTGAAGCGGACGATTTCTGCGATTTCGTTGCGGTTGCCAAAGTCTGAATAAAGGCCTTCCTTGAGGGGACGGTTGTAGTTCTTTACGAAAGCAAGGAACTGTTCAACCTTTGCCTTTTCCTCATCTGTGCGGTCAGCTTCTGCCTTTGCGCATGCTTCCTTTCCTGCATCAACGACTTTCTTGAATTCTGCGAGGAGCTTCTTTACCGACTGGCTCTTGATGTTTTCAAGAATGCGGTTCTGCTGAAGGATTTCACGGCTTACATTCAATGGAAGGTCTTCAGAATCGATTACACCGCGGACAAAACGGAGATATGATGGCAAAAGCTCGCGGTCATCGTCAGTGATGAAAACGCGCTTAACATAAAGCTTTACTCCGCTCTTGTAGTCAGCCTGGTACATGTCGAAAGGTGCATTCTTTGGAACATAGAAAAGTGTAGTGTATTCCTGTGTACCTTCTGCGTGTGTGTGGAGGTGGAGCAATGGATCGTCATAGTCGTGTGAAATTGACTTGTAGAATTCGTTGTAATCTTCTTTCTTGAGTTCAGACTTTGACTTCTTCCAGAGTGCATTTGCGCTGTTGACCTGGTCAACCTTGTTTTCGCTTCCTTCTGGTTTTCCGTCCTTGTCATACTTTGTCTGTGTGTAGTGGAGGTAGATTGGGAATGCAATGTGGTTTGAATACTTCTTGATGAGTTCTTCAACCTTCCAGCGTGATGCGTAATCCTTTGAATCATCGTTAAGGTGGATTTCGATGGCTGAACCGACAGTCTCTGCCTTGTCAAAGCCGTATGTGCAGTATGCTTCGTTCTTAAAGTCGATTTCTTCAACTTCGTAGGAGTTTGTTCCGTCAGATGACCAGTGCCAAACCTTTCCGTCGCCGCCAGCCTTGCGTGTGTAAACATCGATGTGCTTTGCAGCCATGAATGCTGAATAGAAACCAACACCAAACTGTCCGATCAGATCATTGCTTCCTGAACCGCTTTCTGAAAGGTGGTCGATGAAAGCCTTTGTTCCTGAACGTGCGATTGTACCAAGGTTGTTGTTCAGGTCAGCTTCGTCCATACCGATACCGCAGTCCTGGATTGTAAGGATGTTCTTATCCTCGTTGAAAGTGATGTCGATTCTTGGACTGAATGTAAGAGACTTGTACTTGTCGTCAGATACAGTAAGGTACTTGAGCTTGTCCAAGGCATCCGAAGCATTGGAAACGATTTCGCGAAGGAAGATGTCCTTGTTTGAATACATGCTGTGGATGATGAGCTTGAGCAATTGATTTACTTCAGTCTGAAATTCATGTTTTGCCATTTATATACTCCTATATGTTTGTGTGCGTTTATCGTCAAGTTTGAAAAAAACATCAACTTTATCCGATGATCTTCATCAGTTAATACAAATAATATAGAAAAAAAATAAAAAAAATACAAATCGGCCGAAATCATAGGGGTCTGTCCCCGTTGTTCTGAAGGCCGCTATATTCTAAGTGTAATCCTGTTTCTGCTTAATATCTTTTTTGCAGTCTGCATATTAGCTTATAATTATTAGCCGATGATGAATCTGGTATTCAAAAAAAGAAGATTTCATTGGGAGTTCCGCCTGAAAATAATATCAATTTACAACTGATTTCTTTCATTATATAATGGTATCATGGCAACAACTTCAAATATTCTTACACTTTTAAAGTATAACTGTAGCAAACAGAAAACAAACATGCTGGAATACGGCCAGTTTGCAGACTACATTCACCGCTATGCCCAGCATCATATGGATGAAAATCCCGACCTTGTAGCTTACTGCAGCGCAGATTACAAGATGGTGCTTGAAGCAGAGATCAATTCCCTCGTTGCCGAAAAGCAGGTTGCGATAGGTACTATCCGTAACAAGGATTATATTTTTGTCGTTCCATATTTTATAGAGAAATACAATGGAATCCTCACTCAGATTGAAACCAATCCATCAGTTCCTCTTCCGAATGTAAATGAACTTCCAAAGCAGGTTCCTCATGATATTCTCTCAAAGGTTGAGCCAGACGAGATTGTCTACAAGAGGCTTGAGAAGGAAGAACTCGACGACAAAAAGCTTTACTGCATTGTTTTTGGAAAGAATTTTCCAGCCTTGCTCTATCCTTCAAACTATCCTATGGAACGCCTTATTGGGCTTTGTCTCAAGAAGGTTCAGGAGCTTCTCCATAAGGAAGAATCCCATGACTACTTCCTCAAGAAACTTACGATTTCAAATCCTGGAAAGGAACTTTCGATAAAGAACTTCTTTACCCAGTTTGTGCAGAATCCTCAGGCTGCTCTTGATGTCCTCAAGACAAGCGGAGATACATTCTACTATTGGAGCCAGATGTGCTACTTCCTTAAGCAGGATTATACAAAGCTCAAGGATTTTACACCCGAAGACATTTCAATCCTTCAGTCGGTTGCCATGATTGAAGTCGCCACATCCTTCCACAAGTCCAAGACTCAGGAACGCCTTGCACAGGAAGCAGCCTTTGAACAGCTTGACCTCCTCATGAAGAATCCTCCTTATTACTACAACATGGCAGACATCGTAAAGATGAAGGACAAGAACGGAATTCCTCTTCTCGGTCAGTATAAGGAAGACCAGCTTAAGGAACATCTGAAGAACAAGACTACTGAAGCTCCAGAAAACCAGCTTCCAGATCTGTTGATATTCAAGGTGTCAAACGAATCTGGCTACTATATCTATAAGGATAAGGTCATTCCTCTTATCCTTAGACTTGCAAACGACATCCGTGTCCTTGTTAGAGAGGCGCTCATCAAGAGCTGGTACCACAAGCTCCTTGAATATGAAGTCCTTCCCGAGATGCGTGAAAATTATGCCTTTGAAGAATGTCTCGAGCGTGAGATTTCTTCCGTTGAACCTATTCTTCATGCGCTTTTGAATTCTCCGTTCCTGCAGGTGGTTTCACTTGAGGATCAGTCTACAGGGCATATTGCACTTTATAAGGATGGAGAAAGGATTCCATATAGTGAAATACTTATGGTTAGCCGTCAGGAAATTCTTGCCGATGCAAAGCTTAAGCTTCCGTTCTGGTATTCAATGCCGATCATTTCACTTATCCTCAAGCTGATTTTCAGAAAACCTAAAAAGAAGGTAAAGAAGAACAAGAAGGATTCCGTTACCCTTCAGGCCCAGGAAGAATTGAAGGAAAAGGAAAAGGAAGAATTCCGCAAGCGTGATGAAGACGACAGCGTTGATCCGCTTAAGGCACGCCGCCGTGATCTCCGTAAGGCAGCCATGGAGCTTGAGTCTCAGTTTGTTCCAGAAAACAGTACCCTCGATCGTGAACTTAAGGGATATATGCATGAATGGAACGACCGTATCGGCAAGCAGAATTACGAGAACCTTGGAGAAGATGTTGATTCGCTCATCCGCGACTACTTCAGGAAAGTCCTCCGTACATTGAAGGCCGATTCATTCAACGCTGAAAGAATCAGTCATCTTGCGGAAGCCCTTGTTGATACGCCAAGCATGATGAAAATCAAGAATCACCCTGCTTTGAAACGTTACGTAGAATTGTATATATTAAAGATAGTAAAAAACTTGCCATCGAACTAATCTTCCGGCAAGCAGATCTTTCACTCCTAGTGAGTCCACATACGACCCTCTACGAGTTAAAAGAGAAACCATATGAGATTGGAAAAATGACGGAGCAGGCTTGAGACGGTTATCCGTGTGAGTCATTTTTCCAGTAACTATTAAAGCATTTATTTTTTTATCTATAAGGAGGCGTATATGGACGGTGGCAGTAGTTCAGGTTATCACCAATGTATAAAGACACTGATACGCCTCGTTTCTGTAGGTGTAATTTTCTGACAGCGCAGTCTGGCTTTGTAGGGGAAGGCAGGCGACTTTGCTGTCATTCCGAGGAAAAAAATGATCACATACTGGCAGCAGGAAAACGGAAGACTTGTTAAGAAAGATGAAAATGAACTTGAGCGCACACAGAATACATGGGTAGATGCCCGCTGTGTAACACGTGACGACATAAAGGAACTGGAAGAAAAATTCGGCATCGAACAGGAAAACCTCCTTGACTTCCTTGATCCCGATGAACTTTCACGAATCGAAAAGAATGAGGATGAAAACTATATCATCACAATTGTAAGGCTTCCTGTATTTTCACCAAGTGACGATGTAAGTTATTTTACTGCACCTCTAGGCATCATCATCAAGGGGAAATTCCTTATCACAATTTGTTGGACGGATTGCGAGGTCCTCAAGGATTTTGCCGCCAACCGAGTCAAGGAGCTTTCACTTAAGGATCTGCCAGCCTTTACCATCAGATTCATGGCTCGTGCGGACATGATGTTCCTTAGATATCTTAAGGAACTTAACCGCAGAACTACTTCCATCCAGAATGAGGTCATGCGTTCGGTTCAGAACCATGAACTGGTTCAGCTGCAGAACATCCAGAAGTCTCTTGTTTACTTTACCACTTCTCTTAAGTCAAACCAGATGCTTCTTGAAAAGTTCAGAAAGACAAAGATAATCAAGCTGGACGAAGATGACCAGGACTGGATCGATGACGTTGAGATCGATAACCGTCAGGCTCTTGAGATGGCAGATACCTATACGAACATCATGGCGCAGACCAACGATACTTTGACATCCATCATCTCCAACAACCTGAACATCGTGATGAAGAAGCTTGCCATCTTGAACCTTGTTCTCATGGCTCCTACATTGATAACAAGCTTCTATGGAATGAACGTAAGGCTTCCTTTTGAAAATACGGGAAAATGGGCGGTGATAATCGTAACTGTGTTCTGCCTTGTTTCCATTTTCATTACCAATGCTTTCCTAAAGCTCAGTGATAAGCCTGTAGAGGCAACCATCAGAAAGAAGACTTCTTTAAGGCAACGTCATGCGGAACGAAAGCAGATGAACTATCTTAGAAAGCAGGACAAGATAGCGGAAAAGAGAGGTAAGAAAAAATGAAAAGAACCATAGGATTGCTTGTGGTGTCTGCATTTGTTTTTATTGCTTCGTTTGCACAGCAGAAGCCTGTGAATGAAAGGCGTGATGTAGACCGAACGGAAAAAAAGACCCAGAAGAAGACTGAGAAGGTGCAGTTTAAAAATCAATATCCCGAGCTTGAACTTGTTAGAATTGCTTCTACCAATTCTGAATTCATCATCGGGGAAAAGTCTCAGACCATTTCTGCAAAACGAACTGTAAGACCTTATTCCATCAATAGATATGAAACCACTTACTCCCTTTGGCACCAGGTCCGTTCATGGGCAGAACGCAACGGCTATGTCTTTTCAAATCCAGGACAGGAAGGAAACAACGGCCGTCGAGGCATGTTGCCTACTAAGGCTAACTCCACTCAGCCTGTGACAAACATCAACTGGTATGATGTCATCGTATGGTGCAATGCCCTGTCTGAAATGGATGGAAGAAACCCATGCTATACATATAAGGGGCAAGTGATCCGCGATGCAACGGATATGGCAGTGTGTGATCTTTCTAAATGTGACTGGAACCAGAACGGCTACAGGTTGCCTACAGAAGCTGAATGGGAATATGCCGCAAGAAAAACTTCCAGTGGTTTGCAATCAGATTTGCTTGCAAGTGGTCAGGTGAACTCCAATGGTGTTGATGACGAGTCTGTTGAAGTCACGACGCTTGGCTGGATTTCTGACAACAGCAAGGAAACTCATCCTGTTGGAAAAGCAACGGCCAACGGTGCAGGACTTTTCGACATGTGCGGCAACGTCCTTGAATTCTGTTGGGATTGGGAAGCAAGCTATGATGCACCTCAGTCGGACAACCGTCAGACAGGACCTGAATATGGCAATGAGCGTGTTCTGCGTGGCGGAAGCTGGAATCAATACACAATGTTTTACGGGGCAGGCGATAGATATTCATTCAACCCTAGTGAATCATACAATTACTTTGGTTTTAGAATCGCAGTCTCGGAATAAAATACAGGATGCCCAATGGAACTTGATGAGCGCATAGAACTTTACAAAGGAAGACTCTCCCGTGAGTCGTTCATCCTGGCTGAAGAGTATGAAGGCAACCGCTATGACGTGGTCGCTGAAAAATCCGTAGATGAAGCAAAGGCGTTTGGAGAATCAGAGCTTACAAGAACCCTTATGCTGATTTCCAAGGTTCCAGAAAACACTGGTGCTGAATACGTTCAGTCTGAGATTGATAGAATTCCAATGTCAGCTCTTTCTGGATTCAGAAGCATATCAAGAGATAAAACTACTTTTTTCATCAGGGTATTCTTGATGGACAGAATTCCTTTCGAGATCATACAGCGGACAAGAGATTTTGATTTCAGCAGATCGGAACAGGGGGCGTTCAACTATATTGTCCATGCAGGGGTAGTCCTTGTGGATAATTCTAGCAACATGGTCTATTCAAATAAGACATGTGCTCAATTCTGCAGCATATTCAAGGTAGTGACTCCAGTTGAAATTATTGGAGATGAAGATTCCTTATAAGTACTGAAGGATATTCCTAGTGCGAAATTCTTAATGAAAAACTGCGTTTGTGGATTTAGTCTTCGTAAACAGGTTCAAAGTCTTCTCTTGTGTGACCGCAGAGGGGACAAAGGAAATCCTTCGGAATATCTGGACCTTCATATATGTAACCGCATATCCTGCATTTCCAACCTTTGATTTTCCGTTGTGTTTTCTGTGTCTGGGAATCAGGCTTGATTCTCTTCTGGTAATCGGCGTAAAGCAACGGATTTCTGTCGCTTGTGACCTTTGCATCAAGAACTTCTGCGATGAACAATGTGTGGGTGCCTAGATCCACTTGTTCTACGACTTTGCAGCTTATCACAGCACAGGTTGATGATGATAGATATGGAATGCCATTGGGATCCATTGGAAGATTCATGCCGTCAAACTTGTCTACATTTCTCCCAGATTGAAGTCCCCAATGACTGATGATGTCAAAAGTTGCCGCCTCATCTAAGACGCTTAGACAGAATAGTCCACTTTCCTTTAAAAGACTGCATGTATAGTTTGTGTTTATTAAAGAGATGGCGACTCTCGTAGGAGTGTTTGCGACCTGAATGCATGTGTCTGTGATGCAGCCGTTGATCTTGTCTCCAGCTTTTGTTGAAAGCATGAAGACACCATAGGATAATCTGAACAATGCTTTGTTATCCATAGTCCACCTCCTGTAAAAAAAGGCAGACACAACATCATGAAAGCATGGGAGTGCCTGCCATAGTGGTGAAAATGAAATCAGTAGTTTGTTTCTCTGATTTCGAAGTAGCTCTGTGGGTGAGCGCAAACAGGACATACATCAGGAGCGTCTGTTCCTACCATGATGTGTCCACAGTTGCGGCATTCCCAAACTTTAACCTCGCTCTTCTTGAAGACTTCCTGCATCTCAACATTCTTGAGGAGTGCACGATAGCGTTCTTCATGGTGCTTTTCAATTTCAGATACTGCGCGGAATTTTGCTGCAAGTTCAGGGAAACCTTCTGCTTCTGCTGTCTTAGCAAATCCATCGTACATGTCAGTCCATTCAAAGTTTTCACCGTTTGCAGCCTGTTCAAGGTTTGCCTTTGTGTCTCCAATACCGTCTAATTCTTTAAACCACATCTTTGCGTGTTCTTTTTCATTGTCGGCGGTTTTAAGGAAAATAGCTGCAATCTGTTCAAATCCTTCCTTCTTTGCCTTTGAAGCAAAATAGGTGTATTTGTTGCGAGCCTGTGATTCACCAGCAAATGCTGCTTCCAAATTCTTTTCTGTCTGAGTTCCTGCGTATTTGTTTGCCATATTAACCTCTTTAAAACAAATATAAAAAAATTAAATCGACAAGTCAAATTTTATGGCTATAAGTGAGGAAGAAAACAAGTATTGATTATTGCACCTTCATTTTCTTAAAGGTATAGATGAACGTCGGAATGAGCACAAGGTCTGCACCGATCCATGCAAGGACTTCCGCAAAAAGAATTCCGTTTGAGCCGATGAACAGTGGAAGAACAAGAGCACTGCCTGTACGCATGGCAAATTCCATTATGCCTGAAACCATAGGAATAAAAGTATTTCCGAGTCCTTGAATTATGCTTCGTGTAAGCCAAAGAAGATAGAGGACAGGAAGAAAGAAACTCATAAGGCGAAGGTATCTGTAAGCTGTTTCCATGACCTGGGCTCCGTTGGCATCACCAGTAGAAACAAAGACAGTGAGGATATGTTTTCCAAGCAGGATCATGATTGCCGCGATTACAACAGAACATGTAAGGCTCAATGTCATGCCGCTTCTTGTTCCATCCTTGATTCTTTTGTAAAGCTTTGCTCCGTGGTTCTGACCTACGAAGGTCATGAGGGCAAATCCAAATGAAGTTGCAGCGATGTCCAAAAGGCCGTATAGCTTGGTGACAGCAACATAGGCTGCGATGAAGGTAACACCGAATGAGTTGACTACGAATTCAACGATCATTCCGCCGACCGCAATTATGGACCCCTGAATGGCAAGCGGAATACCAAGCCAGTAAAGTTTCTTGCTTAAACCAAAATCGAGCTTGAAATCATCCTTAGAAACTTTTACTTCAGGAATCTTTGAAAGACTTGCAAGACAGAGAAGTGAGGCTACTATCTGTGCAATCAAAGTTGCAATGGCGGCACCTGCAATTCCCCAATGTAATATAAGCACAAAAACAAGGTCCAAAATGATGTTGATGATGGAAGAAACTATGACAGCGTGAAGAGGTGTCTTGCTGTTTCCAAGGGAACGCAAAAGTCCTGCCAAAAGATTGTAGGCAAAGATGACTGGCAATCCAATGAAAAGAATGTCTATGTAAAGGGTAGAAAGTGGTAGAATTTCTTCTGGCGTATGAAGCAGGAGAAGGATAGGCTTTGAGATCAAAATTCCAACAGCAAGCAGAACAATGGAAGTAATGATGGAAAGCAGTGCGGAATTACCCACGACCTTCTTAAGGCTCTTGATGTCGTTGGCTCCAAAATCCTGTGCCATCTTTATGCTGAAGCCCTGTGTGATTCCCTGGACGATTCCGTATAAAAGCCAGATCAGATATTCCACTGCACCTAACGCCGCAAGGGCATGGACTCCAAGATACTTTCCTACAATTGCAGTATCAAAGAATGTGTACATGAGCTGGAATACATTCCCTGCGACAAGGGGAAGTGCAAACTTGATCAAGATAGGAAGGGTTTTCCCCTCCGTCATGTTTTTTGTGTTTTCAGCCATAAAGTTCAATATCCATCTTTGTGAAAATGATAATGAATTTAATTATGAAACACCATAAATTGAATGTTATTCGTGAGGCGGATTCAATACCCCGACGCTTCACTCATACGCACTTGCTGTGAGTTCCTGTTGAAAAAGGGATATTAAACCTGCTCGCAATACCATGGGAGAAACGGCATGTCTCGCTGCTCTGCAATCTTCGTCATGTCATGGATTGAAAGAACTTGTCTTTCTCATAGCTTCTGTGATTATGCCCGAGATTTCTTCGTTGTACTATAGGGGTGTAAAGAAATTCAATAATGCTTCTATGAGTGTAGAGGAGGAAGTTATTTCATGATAAGTAATTGGTGTCTGTATTTAATTGTAATATGTTCTATAATAAAACAAATGGACACAATCAGCAAAGCACAGCGTCACTCGATAATGTCACACATTCGTGGAAAAGATACTTCCATAGAAAAGAAAATTCGATCTGCGTTACATCGTGCAGGATTTCGCTTTCGTGTCTGTGATCGTCGCTATCCTGGAAGTCCTGATCTTGTTCTTCCACGATACTATGCAGTAATCTTCATAAACGGCTGCTTTTGGCATGCCCATGAAAACTGTCAGTACTACAGAATTCCAAAATCAAATGTGGATTTTTGGCAGAGAAAGTTCATCCGCAACAAACATCGCGATGAGGAAAACGTTGCAAAATACCAGGATATGTGTTGGCGAGTATGTACTGTCTGGGAATGTGCGATTCGTGGAAAACTAGCGAAGCAGAAAATAGAAAAAGTTACTTCGCAAATTATCCAATGGCTTGATGAATCTGCTGATCCAGAACTTGTAATCCGTGGGGAATATGTAAAGCATTAAGCGTTTCAAATTTTATAAGGTTGGAGGATATATTATGGAAATCGTTGATGTCAGAGAAGGATATCTTTTTAAGATAGTTGGTGACAAAACTTTTGCAGTGCAAGAAAACAATGATGGGGTTGCATTCTGTCCTTTCTGTTATTCTCAGATAGATTTTGCTGATGGCAGATGTCCGTGTTGTCAAAAAAATATTCCAGAAATCATTTATTTCCATGGAGACGACCAGACCTGGATTGCTTCTGGAAATGAATGAAATTTATGGAGTTAAACATGACATTAGAGGAAAAAGCAAAATATATAATTAATGATATAAAAAAGGAAACAGGTAGTGATCCATGAGCAATGTTTCGAAATCTTGTAAAAAAAGAATATATGAACATTCATGGTCCTGAACATCACATTCTGGATGGCGCTTGTCTTTTGATGGCTTATTACAATGCAGGTGGAAAAATCAACGGTCCAAGGTGCTGTAAAAGGGATGCGATGATTGCATTTAAGAATGCAATAGAATATGTAAATGAAAATTATGCAGTTGCTTTGACGTACAGTGCTTCAGAATGTGAATATTCTTCCATCAATCAGCAGTGCATAAAGGAACGTTGTCCTTTTTATATGTGATATCTGCTGATTGTTGCAACAGGATGAAAGCTATATGCCATTTAAACTGCAAGTTTAATGACTATGATCATATTCTGTGCTAATATAAATCTACACTATACAAATTAAAGTCGCTTGCCCTAAGAAGCTTAGCGCCGAGTCTCATAAGGTTGTTGCCATGGGACAAAAACTTGAAATGCGCCGTTGGCGTGGAGATTATCTTTTTATCAGGAGTGCGTATGGGCACAGGAATTTTTGACATCACAAAATTATCTGCTGCTATGATTGGAAGTAACAATCAGTTTGGCCAGCGCACATCTTGGCTTTTATGCGCCAATAAAATGATGGAAAAAGATAATGGAGTTTTTGTTGAAGAACGATGGAGTCAAAACTATGAGAACCGTAACCTTTTTAAAGCCAGTTGTTGATCTTAAGGCAACTGGAAATCAAATCAAATCACTCAGACTTGAGAATGGATACACTGTCCGTGAGATTCAGAACGTTTTTGGGTTTGAATATCCTCAGGCGGTGTATTCATGGGAACAGGGAAAAAACGTTCCTACAATCGACAACTTGCTGGTGCTTGCCCGCTTGTTTGAATCACCAATCGAAGAGATTGTTGTCAGCCGCATGGTAGAGGTTGAAATAACATGCAGTTCAGACAAGGTCGAGAAGCTGTGCAACAAGAACTGTGACGCTTGCAAATTCAAACTGAGTGCATGATCAAATTTTTCTGTCTGTTAGCCTATGTTTCAACAATTGGTTGACAGACAGATTGAAAAATCAACTGCAGCTTCTATAATCAAAGAATTTTTTCGATTTCAGGTAAGATTAATTCATCAGCTGGAAGCCAATCTACCGAGTGCAAAGTTTCCTTATTCACCCACTTTGCTGCTTCGTGCTCAAGAAGTTTTAGTTCTCCTGAAACAATCGTGCACAAAATGCAATGCATTGTCAGATGGAAATTCGGATAGTCATAATCGACAACGCCAAGGGTTTTTTCAGCTTTCACTTCTGTTGCAAGTTCCTCGCGGATTTCGCGGACGATGCATTGTTCTGGAGTTTCGCCAGGTTCCAGTTTTCCACCAGGAATTTCCCATCCGCCTTTGAAGTCGCCGTAACCGCGTTGAGTTGCAAAAATTTCCTTTATTCCGTTGTTATTACGCAAGATGATTGCGCCGCTTACTGTTACTTGTTTCATTTCTAATCCTCCACTTTTGTACGATCAACATCAGTTATAAAATCATTATATAAGTCCGTTGGAACTTCTGGAATTGCAAAGTTCATTGTAACAGGGCAATTGCCTTTTGCAGTTGCCGGCATTGTCGCAACATCACCAAGGTAAATAAATTCCTGTGGAATTCCTTCAACTTCCTTGAACTTTCTGACAAATAAATGAAGATGAGTATGTCGTTCAATATTGTGAATTACATCTTTCCCGCGCTCACTTTCTTGTGTCATGTTGTTTGGAGACTGCCACTGAAACATTCCAGATGTAATAAATTTGTCGTGATAGTTAATTTCTTCGCGAATGTCGTCTGCTTTGTATAAATCTACAAAAATGAAATATTGAGGTTTTGCACTTGTGAGCAAACCTGAACCACGGAATGAACTGTGGATTTTTTCGTAATTACAAAGTGGAGCAATACTTCGCATTGTATATTTCCCATAGGGTTTTAAGAATGGGAATCCAAAATCTGCTCGGCCAAATTCTTCATCGTATCTTAACAAAGCATATTCAATATAATCGTTTATCCATTTATAGATTTCTTCTTTGTTGTTTGCAGAAAAAAGCTTTGTTACATTCTGATTTAATGAAATTGTTTTTCCATCAAAATTCATAACTACATCGCTATAAGTCTTTTCTTCTGTGGAGTCAAAGAACTTTCCTGCAAGAAAATTGCAGGCATTAATGATGTTTCCTTCTTTGCAGTAATCAACATATTTTCTTAAACTGTTTTTGATTTCTTCAATCGTTGTTGAATGATTGGAGCTGGATACAAGGTTATTTATGATACACCACTCCTCGATTCGTTTCGCAGGAAGAAGAGAATCTAACAACCGTATGAAAGTTACAAAAACTTTACTTTGGGAAATTTGATTTAAAAACAAAGATTCTTCTGATGTAATTTCATTTTCTGCACTTACAACAAATTCAAAATATGAATGATAGAGAAGGTTTCCTTTTTTGATTTTGCTAAATACACACGGATCCAAATCTGAACTATGTTTAATATAATCTGTCAGATAAGGCATTCGATTCCCATTGTCTTTTCTGAAAACAAAATAAGCTTTTTTCTGATTTACATCAGACATAAACTTTTCTTTATCAATCTGATTCAGAATCTGCTCTTTTACTATTTTATCAAAGTGAATAAATGTATCGCCTGGAATATCAATAAAGTCAGTAGCAACTTCACGAAGACGAGTTTTCTTATCAGGATTTGGATCTTTTGAGAAAACGCTGGTCATCAAAAAAGATTTTTGATAGTTACCAATAAAATCCAAAACTGTAAGGAATTCTTTTCCCTTGATTTTTCTAAGTCCACGTCCAAGCTGTTGTGTAAATACAATTGAAGACTGAGTTGGACGAAGCATTAAAACAAGATTAACATCCTGAACATCAATACCTTCATTAAAAATATCACGGGAGAAAATATATTGAATTTTCGAATCATCATCTTCCAGCTGCTGCAAATATTTCTGTCGTTCTGAAACTGAGTTTTCACCAGAAAGTGCAATGGCATAACCATCGCCAAGTTTCTTATTAAATTCATCAGCCATAAACTTTGCATGTTCAACAGTTGCACAGAAACCTAAACACTTTGTCTTGTCTCCATCATGACCATAAAACTTAATCTTTTCAAAAATATAATCTGCACGATTGCTTCGCATAAGCATTCGTGCAACTTCATTGAGATATTCTTCGCCATCATCAGGAGTATGAGTAAGTTTTGAATAATCAATACCTTCAACATCAGTAATTCCAAAATAGTGGAAAGGGCAAACCAAGTCTTTCTCAAGAGAGTCACGAAGACGAATATTTACTGCACGGTTAAAATCAAAAATACTGAAAATGTCTTTCCCATCAGTTCGGTCAGGAGTTGCAGTAAGACCTAGCAAAAACTTTGGTTTGAAATAATTCAGGATTTTTGTGTAAGAATTGTCTGCGGCGTGATGAGCTTCATCAATGATGATGTAATCAAATTCATCAGGAGTAAAATCTTCAAGATGAAGGGCAAGTGTGCTTTCTGTTACAAAAAGATATTTGCTGTTTTTATTTCCTTTTGAACCTTCATAGCGGTCAGAAGAATAATCAGGAATAGTTTTACCAAGAACGTTATCAAAAGATACCTGGGCTTTAACAAGAATGTCTCCGCGATGAACTACAAATAGCGCCTTTCTTGGATTAACTTGCATTGCATCAAAAACCGACATGTATGTTTTACCAGTTCCAGTTGCAGCAATTGCAAGGGCTTTTGTCTGATTCATTTTGCGAAGCGTATTCAATTTTGCGATTGCTTCGCTTTGCATTTCGTTAGGTTTAATAACCTTTTCTTCAAAGCTGAAAACATCTTTGTGTTCTTTCTGGACTTTTTTGATTCCGGCAAGATAATCACGGTATTGAATTAAAAACTCATCAGAAAAATCTTTGGAGTGAGGGTCGTTCCAAAGTTCATTAAATTCTTCCAGAACAGATTTTGCAAAAACACCTGGTTCCTGATTTTCTAAGACTTCTTCGTTATTAATAACATTCCATTCAACATTCTTTTTGAATGCTGCACCAGAAATATTTGATGAACCAATTATGATTGTCCATTTTTCTTTATTGTTTTCTTCAGGATTTAAAAAGAGATAACCTTTTGCGTGAAAGCCCTGATCACTGGTGGAAGTAAAAATTTTAAGCTGTATATTCTCAAAAGAATTAAGCATCTCAAGAGCCTGGGGCTGGGTAACGTTTATGTAAGTAGAAGCAAGAATTTGGCCCTTTACGCCCTTAGCATTTAATTCTTTAAGAAGATCCATTAAAAGCTGAACACCACTTATGCGAATAAACGAAACACAGATTTTAAACTCAGTACAAGTAGAAAGATTTTCAGTAAGAGTAGTGAGAAAGTTTTTGTTTATTTCATTGGTGATAAGCTGATTGTTCATACTAGCAGCTTATCAGGATTTTTAGAGTTGAACCAGATCTTTACTGCCTTGACGGGGTAACATCATGAAGGTCTTTAAAATCAACATTACATTCCGCGCTTCATTCATGTTATAATACGGAAGAAGGACCTATATGAAGAAGCTTTTGTCGATCATTATATTCCTGATACTCTTTCTCATTTCCTGCACTGCAAAAGAAACAAAGGTAAAGGAGGCTAAAGTGAACACATTTAAATCTGTTTCCATGGAAGAAGGTTTGGAACTTATGGCAAGGGATACGGATTTTGTTCTGCTTGATGTGAGGACTCCCGAAGAATTTGCAGCTGGACATATTCCAGGTAGTGTTCAGCTTACGAACGAAACTTTTACAGAACAGGATGCGGAAAAGCTTATAAAAAATAAGAGTCAGACTATTTATGTCTACTGCCGTTCAGGAAGGCGATCAAAACAGAGCAGCCAGAAGCTGGTTGACTTTGGTTATGCAAATGTAATTGAGATTGGCGGAATCATTGCTTACGATGGCTCGATTGAAAAATAAAAAAATAAGTAAAAATCTAAGATACGGAGATATATAATGAAAGATAAAAATGGAAATGAGATTATTTCTTTAGAGAATTGGCTTCAACATTTTCATGAGAAAGATTTAATTAAAAGGGAAAAAGAATTTTTAAATGATTCTTACAATCAAAGGATTCCTCTTGAAACAATAGCTGATTTTTGGAATGAATTCATTTCATCACGCCTTTTAGATCCTGAAATTGTTATTCACTTTAATGAAGAATTATATAAATATATGGAAAGACCTGATGCTGTATTTGCTATTAGAGCATATAGTGGAAAAGATTCTGATAATGATTCAGACAAAGAAACACGTTTTAGACGAGGTTATTATACAGAAACGGATGATCACTATTCTTTTTTTTATACGGATAATTCATTTGCATATTATTTCTACAGAATGGCTTATGACGGTTTATATCCTTCAGCCGAAGAGTTATTCAGGTGTATGACAGAGCATAAATTCTATTATAAGTTTAGGATCAGAGGAGATTATGCAAAAGGAAAAGAAGATAAATATGCAACTATCTTTCCGATAGGGGAAAAAGATCCTAAAGTTACAAGTAATTACAAGCTGGCACATATTTATGACCAAGGACAAAATTATAATTTCTATGGTTCTATAGAAAATAGAGAATACTTTTGTGATAAATATTTTCCACGGGGATCTTTAATAGATTGGAAAGAATGCAGTAACAATCAGTATATAAGAACATTAAATATTCCTGAATGTGATAAACAAAAAGCTAAGGAATGGATAAAAGCACAATTCCTTCGTTTTGTTAGTCCTATGAATTATTTTTTGGCGCCCAAAGGACCACAAGGTGCATATAATTTATTCTGGCCAACTGAATCAACAATTTCAATGGATATTGGAGAAGATAAAAACCTTCTTTCTTATGTTCAGCAAAAAATGCATGAGATATATGGGGATTATTATAATAATTTTCTTGATAAGATTTTTATAGATCAAGATACTACAAAAGAAGATGGAACAAAAAAAATAAATATCATTTATTCATCAAAAACATTATATCAAGAATATTCAACTCCAAAGAAAACTAAAAAAAGCAGTCCTCAGATAAATATGGATAATATTTCTACGGCCCAAAAATTTTCAACATACTCCTATAATGGTAATGTCTATAACCAACGAAAGCTTTGTTTGGAAATAATAAAAGACTATGTTAGACAAAATCCTAATATTAATATTAATCAACTGAAGCAAGTATGGAATTTCAAAGGAATGAGACAGGCTATTCTGAATGAGAATGAACTTAGTGCCGAGCAAATAAAAAGAAAACGATATAATCTTGATAATAGTGATAAACTATTTTTAATAGATAACTCGGTTGCTGTTGTATCTACTCAATGGACAGAGAGTAAAGTTGATGATTTTATTGAAATTGCAAAAAAATTAGGGTTTGTGATTCAAAAGAATGAATAATCTGATTAATATAGTGTCCTAGAGATTCTGAAAAATATAAAATTTTATGTAGGAGACGACGGATTAAATCGTGAACTTCGAAATCAATGCAGAAAAGGAATTAAAAAATGCTTTTAGTATTTCAAATAAAACTGGAAACCCAAATGAACTTCTATTGAACGGTGGAATACATTCCCCTCACCACATTTTTGCAAAGCATGCAAAGGCGGAGATCGGTAAAAATGGAGCAAAAGTTCCTTACAAAACATTGAAAACTACTGAAGACGGTATTGAAGTTCGTAAAGGTTGCTTTGCTTCGGATGCCTGTGCTTACCCTGGAGACAGTTCTAAGTTTTGTTTGATTACTGACCGAGGTCCAGGCAAATCAAGCGGTAGGCCTTTTGTATGCAATCAATGATATTGAAAGAATCGGTCAATTCAGTGGGGAAATAAGCAGGAATGTTCTGGAATAGCAGTCTAAAAGTCATAAGACCCACTATTTAAAAGATGCGCAAACGCCACCTTGACCGAGTATGCAAAGGAAAATGCAGCGCAAAACTTACTTCAAGCTACAACCAGATTCTCCACAACATAGACCGTATGAGCAACAGCTGCGTAAATCTTGCAGAAACTCTGAAATCAAATACTTATAGAAAAAAATCTTCTTGAAGAAATGTCTCTTTCTGAAGCTAAAAACTAACTTACGGAGCAGGATGCCAAGATACTGGAAACTTTTTTTGATACAAACATTGCACCTTATTTAGGCCCAATTATTGTTGGTAAACAGCAGCCATTTCCTTTTCTTGCAAATAAAGAACTGAATGCCATAGTCCTTTTGAAAAATAAAAACGGGAAAAACAAGATGGGAATAGTTCCATGTTCCAATACGATTTTTCCAAGATTGATTCCAGTTCCATCTAACCCTGGTACTTTCATGCTCTGCGAAGAGCTTATCCTTCATTTTGTTTCAAAACTTTTTGACCATTATTCAGTTGGTGAAAAATCAATCATCAGAATTACGAGAAATGCTGACATTGAAGTAAAGGATGTTCTGGATGAAGATTTGGACTACAGAATCATTTGCGAGATAGAAAAGAACTTTTCTACAAAACTCGTTCTCCACGCAATTCCCCGTTCATCAACCTGAAGAAAAAAATAATTCCGCAGATTGAATCATCTGACCTTCTTCTAAGCTATCCTTTTGAAAGCATGAAACCTTTCTTGAATCTTTTGCAGGAAGCGGCAGTGTCGCCTTTTCGCCTGCGCGTGTTCACTTCGCTTCGAGTCCTACAGTAGTTTTTTTGTGTCCACTAAGTTATACTAACTCTGCCGCAACTGCAAAAAGAAAAATATAATATTGCGGTGGCAGTGAATAAAGTCCTGTCAACGCCGGCGAGAGATTTCCTGAATTTGCCGATTTCAGATTTCCGGTTTTAGGCAAAAAAAATATATTAATCGAAGGCGACGGCTCCGACCTTCATGCGGTCCTTCATCCTGTAGGAATCCGCCTGCAGGCTAATTATGTGACAATGGTGCAGAAGTCTGTCCAGACTGGCAGTTGCAACAGCTTCATCGTTGTTCATGAATTCAGTCCATTTTCCGA
>NZ_JAZUGX010000071.1:0-2977 GCF_045641405.1 Treponema sp. | reverse complement strand
ATTTCCTGCCTGATTCTTACATATAAATCTTTCATGGCAGCGACTTTTACTGGAGCAAATTTCATTTTAGAAAACTGTTCCTGAAAATTTCTTGCGGAGAGAATTGCAACGTTCAGGAAGTTTTCGATTAGTGTAAAACAGGTGTTTCTTTCTTTGTCTGTAACAGAGTATTTAAGATTGTAGATGAGGGATTCAAATGAACCGATTTCTCTCTCAGGATCATCGGACAATATCCTGTCGATTTTTGGGATCAGCTGGTTCAAGTCTAAGAAAAGTTCCATCATTTTTTGCGAAGGGTTTTCTTTCATGGAGATTATTCCATTCATCAGCTTCTGAGTATCGTTTAAGCATGTGAGAAATATAGTTCCTGGAGAGAGTTCCAAAAAGTCTTCAGGATTTTCCAGTTCATAATCCATAGAAAACATTATAAAGGATTTTCAAAAAATAGTATGGGGCTGATTTAATTTCAAAACGTAAAAATTTAAAATCAGCAAAATAATTTAAAAATCAGTAAAAAAACTTTTAAATCAGTAAAAATAATTTAAAAACAAGTATATATATTTTTTTAATAACTTTATCATTTTAATAGTTAAGGCAATCCGCCATATGAAGTCTGCAGTTCTTCTTGCTTAGTTTTTCAACCTGGGCAGGCTTCAATAGCAGGATTTACTAAAAGTCTTCTGGCGGTGAGCCTTACACTGAGGAGCAAAACAATTGGTCATCGTTTCTACATCAATAAAGGGTGGGGTTGGAAAATCATCCTTGGTTCTACTTCTGGCCAATAATCTTGCGTCTCGCGGTCATAAAGTTCTAGTCGTTGATATGGATCTGAACAACACGAGCACCATTTATTACACAATGGGAATCAAAAATGTTCAAGAGGTCTGGGAACGGCAGAATATTATGATTGCTATGACTCAGGGTAGGGTAGAAGAAAACATTGTTCATTCACGTATTAAAAACGTGGATGTTATACCGTCTTCCCTGAGTCTTTGCAATATCCGCTCAATTGACTACAGGGTTCTTAAAAAAGTTCTGGAGGAAGTAAAAGGTTCCTATGATTACATAGTGATCGATACTTCACCGACTTATGACAATCTGGTTATGAATGCTATCAATGCTGCAGACCTGGTTCTCAATCCGGTGGAACTTACAGAATATGCCTGTAACATGTCGCTTTTCCTTATGACAAAAATACAGGAAGAGCTGCCTGACAAATATGAAAACACTTTCATCATTTACAACAAATGGGATGAAAGGTATAGGACGTATCCAAATACAGTGCAAAGCCAGGTTCAGAAGCTGTTTGAAAAGACTTTCGGAAACATTCTGGATATCAGACTGGCGAACTGTTATTCGTTCAACCGTTATACGCACTTTGATGAACGGCTGAAGTTTTCAGCCAAGAGTAAGGGAACGGTTCGATTAGTTCAGGCAGTAAATGATTTGGTGGATCAGATTACCAGAGAGAAAAACTTCATTGAGGAGTTCTGATGGTAAAGACGCTGAATCTAATGACTTCAGGTTCCTCCCTGCCGCTGGCGGATAGTGGACTGAAGTTTTCAAAGCAGATGCTCGTAGAAAAAATTGAGCTGCATGAAGATTTCAAGAATCTGTATGTCATAGATGATCAGGTTCTTGAAAGAATTGTAAACGCAATGAAAGAGACCGGCTTTGATAATTCTCAGCCGGTACATATATGGCATACCACTGATAAAGATGGCATTGAACACTGGTATCTGATAGACGGATACACGCGTTTGAAAGCATCGGGTATGGCTGGCATTACAAGAGTTCCGATTTTTGAACACAACTTTGAAAGTTTTGAGGAGGCCTTCAAATATGTTCTTAAGCTGCAGGTAAACAGGCGGAATCTTGATAATGGGGAACTTATAAAAAATGTTGCACTGCTTCTGGATATGGAACATGTCCGTGACTTTGAAGGAGACAAGGCAGAACTGATTTCGGAAGAACTTGGTGTTTCTAAGAGGACAGTTCAGAAAGCCATGTCTCTGGAAAAAAATGCTGATGAATCACTTCTTGATTCTGTAAAAAGAGGGGAGGTGAGTTTGAATCAGGCATATACCCAGATGCAGGAACAGAGGGGACCTTCAACCTATGAAACTAAAAAGTCTAAAGAAGGTAAAAAAAAGAGCACAGTTCAAAACTGTAAAATTTGTGATTTTCAGAAAGTTGTTTTTTATCTGCTTTCAAAAATTCAGAGAGGGGAATCGCCGGAATCTTTACTTGCCGAGTCGGAGGTTCAGCAGCTTTTAAGAAATCCCTCTGGATTTGCTCTTCCACAAAGCAGTCTGGAAATTGCAAAAGCTCTTGGTTATGAATCTTACATTTCGGGGGAATTATGATGATTAGCAAAAGTGCTGCAACTGAGATTATTACGGATTATTGCTTGCTTCTTGAAAAGCAGACAGAAGGCTTCACCCGTGATCAGTTACTGGAAACTGTGCAGTTTTTGTACAGGAATACTAAAAATGAAAAAAAAGATGGATGGGATGAAACTCCTGAAATTGAACTTGGGGAAGATATGAAGACTTTGTTCCTCAGGCTTCCAGATAAGCGGCTTGAAAAAATCACTACAGAGAATTTTAAGGTCTGTGTTGATTACGTTGAGTTAATTGAGAGCAAGAGGAATGAAAAAGCGTGTTAAACAAACTGTTACAAGAAATTTTTTTCAGGTAGGAGACAGACTTTATGTTTTCATACCTGAAGAAAAAAGACGGATGACAGTAAGGGCAGTCCTGGCAAAACGAGATAACTACTTCTGCTATGACTGTATCTTCTGTTCCAGATGTAGTGAGTACAAAGGACAAAGTCCTTTTGGAGAACGGTGTTATACAACAATTTTTGAAGTGGAAAGCGAAAAGTATGAATGAATTAGAGAACGAGTTTACAAACCTTGATTTTGAAGAAGATGTTTATGATGAGCTTCCTGATTTCTGTTATGTACAGCTTCAGG
>NZ_JAZUGX010000070.1:0-12137 GCF_045641405.1 Treponema sp. | reverse complement strand
CAGAAGTTGCTAAGCAACTTCTGTCAGGATTTATTGCTTTCCTGCAACAGCGACGTCCTGTCGCCTGTAGTAATCGTCCCCATGACTGGGAATTTTTTTTACTTCTTTTTTTTCTTCCTAAATGGTATAATGTCTTACTTTTTCAAACGGAGGAAAATCATGGAAAAGTTGTTTAAACTTAAGGAAAACGGCACCACAGTTTCAAAAGAAATCGTGGCTGGTATCACAACATTCCTTGCTATGGCTTACATTCTTGCTGTAAACCCTGGAATGCTCAGCGCAGTTGGAAACGGAATGACATTCCCTGCAGTATTTACTGCAACTGCAATTTCATCTGCCATCGCGACACTTGTAATGGCTCTCTGGGCAAATCTTCCTGTTGCTCTCGCACCTGGAATGGGTCTCAATGCCTTCTTTACATTCACAGTATGCATGGGAATGGGATGCTCTTGGCAGCTTGCTTTGACTGCTGTTCTCATCGAAGGTATCATCTTCATCGTTCTTTCCATTTTTGGAATCCGTGAAAAGATCATCAACGCAATTCCAGCAGGAATGAAGAAGGCTGTTGCCGTTGGTATCGGACTTTTCATTGCCCTCATCGGTCTTGCAAACGCAGGCATCGTTGCTGGTGACACAGGTACAATCATCGGTTTTGTAAACTTTGACATGAAGCATACAACTGCTGTAGTTGCAATGATTGGACTCATCATCACGATCGTTCTTTACCTTCTCAAGGTTCCTGGAGCAATCCTCATTGCAATCCTTGCTACAACTGTAATCGGCATTCCATTTGGTGTTACAACAATTCCAGAAGGATGGACACCATTCAGTCTTCCTGCAGCTCCTCTTCTTTTCAAGTTTGACTTTGCAGGAATCCTTTCAATCAAATTTGTTGTAATCGTATTTACATTCCTCTTTACAGATCTTTTTGATACAGTCGGAACATTGATGGGCGTTACACAGCAGGCAGGTCTCGTTGACGAAAAGGGTAACATTCCGAATGCAAAGGCAGCCCTCATGTCTGACTCGATCGGTACTGTGGTAGGTGCATGTCTCGGTACATCTACAGTTACTTCATATGTTGAATCTAGCTCAGGTGTTGCAGCAGGCGGACGCACAGGACTTACATCAGTAACTACCGGTGTTCTTTTCCTCCTTGCTCTTTTCATGACACCTATTTTTGCTCTTATTCCAGGGGCTGCTACAGCTCCAGCATTGATCTTTGTCGGCTTCCTCATGCTTCAGCAGGTTGTCGACATCGACTGGAAGGATCCAACAGAAGGAATCCCAGCTTTCATTACAATCCTTGTAATGCCTTGCGCATACTCAATCGCAAAGGGTATTGCTTTTGGTATGATCGCCTATGTAATTGCCAAGGTTGCAGGAAAGAAGGCAAAGGACATTCCTGTTGCCACATGGGTTCTTGCAGCAATCTTCATTGCAGACATTATTTTTGAAGCTTTGAAGTAATTTTTTCATGTGAAAATACTACCAGTTAGTACGAGTCCGTCAAAACCGCTAGCTAGCGTCGCTACACGCACAGGGCGGCAAGAAAACTATTGTTCCGCCCTGTGAGTGTTTTTGACGGCCTCTTCCTGCCTTCTCGTATTTTCACATGTCTATTTTTTATTATTCATTGAAAATTGATTTATAAATATCGCATCAAAAACTTGAGGAGAGAAGGAGAAACGACTATGTCAGAAGGAAAATATGTACGCCCAACCTGGGACGAATATTTCATGGAAGTTGCCCGCACGATTGCAAAGCGTGCTACCTGTGACCGTGGGCGCAGTGGCTGTGTCATTGCAAAGGACAACCAGATTCTTGTGACAGGTTATGTAGGTTCTCCTGCAGGTCTTCCTCATTGTGACGAAGTTGGTCATTTCATGAAAAAAATGATCCACGATGATGGAACCATTACCCAGCACTGTGTACGCACCGTTCACGCGGAACAGAATGCCATCTGTCAGGCTGCAAAACGCGGAATATCCATTGACGGCGCAACAGTTTACTGCCGTATGACGCCTTGTCGTACCTGTGCAATGCTCATAATCAACTGCGGTATTGTAAGGGTTGTCTGCGAAAAACATTACCATGATGAAAAGGACAGCATGGAAATGTTCAAGACAGCTGGGGTAAAAATTGAACACCTTGAAGATAATGTTCAGACTTATGAAAACATGTAGAGAGGGAAGCGTATGACAGAAGAAACAAAGGAATTCCCTGACTGGACCAGCTACGACAACTGGCTCATTGAAAACAATTCAAAATACAGCGTAACAAGCCTTAATGAAGTGGACGGCAAGATAGTTGCTGTTTTCTTTGACAAGACTGTCGAAGTGCAGAGTGAAGGCGAAAAAAGCAGCAATTGAGGCAAAACTCACTGTTTAATTAACACAATATTAATTGCCTGGACTTGATTTTTTGTTTATTATTGGTTAAGTTATATTATGTTACCGACTAGTCGGTAACATAATGATTGGGCAATATGGAAAACACCAGAGAAATCATCATATCATCAGCTTTCTCATTTTATTCGAAACCCGTTATAAAAAACGTTTCTCTTTCTGCCATTGCTTCCAAGGCTGGAATTACAAAACCTGCAATTTACAGGCATTTTAAAAATCGGCAGGAACTGGATGATGTGATGGTAGACAGGGTTTTTGGTGATTTGTATTCCATTTTGTCTAAAATCCACCCTGAAAAAGAATGCAATGTGTCTTCTTTTGTTGAGGATATATTGATTCTTCTTTTGACACACAAAGAATATTTTTTCTATCTGATTTCAACCCAGGTTGATTTTGCCCTTGATAAAGTTCTCCTCAGGTTCAAGAAAATGGGCCTTTCTTTCTTTGACAAAGTATTTGCTACCGACGGGTCGGTAACTGATATGGAAAGATACAAGAATGCCATTTATCTTGGGGGAAACATAATGTTCTTTGATGTAGTCCGGAATAGGATAACTGAGAAGATGAACATTTCAGATTCCTATTCTGATGTTGTTTCCTATGCTTCAAAAATCAACGCTTTTTTTAAGAAAGGGCTTGGTCAGGATACGGGGACTTTATCAGTATCCCGCATGGCAACTCTTGATGACATCTGTCGTGCGAACATGGAATTTGTAAAACCCATCAATAAAGTTTTTGTTTCCATTTCTGATATCGTCAAGGAAAAGGGATTCAAGGGAATTACCGTGGAATCTGTTGCACATGGCATCGGCCTTGCAAAAAGCAGTATTTACGACAGGTATGAAAACAAGACCCAGATGATAGGATCCCTGATTCAGGAAGAATTTGAGGATTTGTACAGGGGTATTGAGAAAAACATTTCCCATGCAGAAACAAATGCAGAAAGGGGATATGTGCTTATGGAAACTGCACTGCTTTATTACATGAAAAAACCGGAAGTTTTGACCGTTTGCCAGTGGTTCCAGGTTCATTCTGTTAATGAAATTGTTCATGATCAAAAATATGAAGAGCAGATATTCTGCAGGTATTTTGAAAACATAGAATTGTATGACAAGTTCCCTGATTTGGGATTGCCTATTGAGGACAAAAGAATAATTACTTCATGGTTCATGATGATACCGGTAATTTTGTTCATGCATGCGAGAAATCAAAAAATTAGTCCTGAAGTTGTTCAGGCGATGTTAAAGGATATTCTGATAATGATGGAAACAGGAGTGGAAAATAGAAAATGAAAGTAATGATTAAAAAACTGATTCTTCAGCTTTTTGTTTTTTCTCTTTTGGGGACAATGATTTTTGCAGAGGAAGAAAAAAACAATGGTGTAGTTCTAACAGTTGATCAGGCTGTTGATTATGCTTTGAAGAATTCGAATTCAATTAAGTCTGCTGACATTGATCTTGCCGTAAAAGAAAGGGCAGGCAAATATGGATGGAATATTCTTTTGCCTTCTGTAAATGCAACGGCTACCATGAACAGATCAAGCAAGGATACCGTTAAGTCTACTGTTGAAGGACAAACTGCAATTTTTAAGAAGCTTGGTTATCCGGTACCTGAAACTGAAATTACAGAAAGCATGCATTGGGCTGGTATTATTGGTGCATCGTTAGACTGGACTTTTTCCTTGGCGCACATTGAAAAAATCAAGATTGCTAAGGCAAACTACGAAGTCGGAAAACTTTCCTATGATAAGTCTCAGCGTGAAATAAAGGTTAACATTCAAAAACTTTTTTATGGACTCCTTCTTCAGCAGGAAAATCTAAAGCTCCAGAAAGCTTCCCTTGAGAATTCAAGACAGCGTTATATTCAGGCTGAAACAAACTATAAAAATGGTGCTGTACCGGAAATTCGTCTTTTGCAGGCACAGGTTGCTTATCAGAATATGAAACCTTCCGTTTCAAAGCTTGAAAAAGAGTTTATGGCTTCCATTGATACATTTGCATTCCTCATTGGATATCCTGTAGGTACTGAAATCATTCTTTCAGGTTCTATAAATCCGGAATACATTGAAGCTGACTACGATAAACTTATGAACCTGTATTCAAGCTATAATCTTGATTTACAGAATCTTGACAAGAATATTGAAATTGCAAAGATGGGACTTACAGCTGCAAATCTTGGTACTTATGTTCCTTCTCTTATGGTTAAATATTCTTTTTCTCCTATGCTTACTAATTTCCTTGATGCAGATAAGGGCGGATATCCGTCTGGTGGAGACTGGAAAGATAACGGTTCCTTTAGCCTTACTCTTGCTTGGAACCTTACAAATCTTCTTCCGTTCTCTACAAACAGACAGCAGGCTGCCGATACGAAGGCAACCGTTCAGAAACTTGAAATCAACCGCAACTCGCTTTTGGAAAATCAGAAGATAAATGTAAGAAAGGCTGTTAATACTCTCGTGGATGCACGTGAACAGATTGATGTAATGTCGCGTAATATTGGTCTTGCACAGCGTTCCTATGAAATGACTGCCCGCAGCTACAGAAACGGTACTACAGAATTGCTTGATCTTCGCGATGCAGAAGACCAGCTTAATCAGGCAAAGCTTGGTCTTGCAAACCAGAAATTCAATTACATTTCTGCCTTGCTTGACCTTGAAACAGAACTGAACGTTGAATTTAAAAAGATTTCTGATGATGCAGAAACTTATGAAACTGTAAATGAAAACAAAGGGGAATAAATATGAATTTTAAGAAGACTGTAATTTTGACAGCAGCTGTTGCTGCAGCCTTGTCTTTGGTATCATGCAAAGACAAAAAAGGTGAGGACAAGAAAAAAGGTGATGAAGCTCAGGAAACTGTATACGCTGTTAATACCTTTAAGACAAAGTCAGGAAATCTTGACAACTATCTTGAATTTGGTGGAGATGTATCTTCAGTTTCTGCCATCGATGTTCTTCCTGATACAAACGGTAAGATTACCCGCACTCTTGTAAGTGTTGGCGACAAGGTTAAAAAGGATGACATTATTGCTTATGTAGATGCCAGCCGTCCTGGTATGAACTATGCCGCAAGTCCTGTTAAGGCACCTGTAAGCGGAACCGTTACATCTTATCCTTATACAGTAGGTGCGACAGTTGCTCCTAGCATGTCCATTGCAAAGATTAGTGATACAAAGGATCTTCAGATCAAGGTCAATATTCCAGAACGCTTTGTAAGCCGCATTGCCCTTAACCAGAAGGCTGCAATTACATTTGATTCATATCCATCTGATGTTTTCAATGCAATCGTATACGAAGTAAGTCCTGTCCTTGACAGCGTTTCAAGAACAATGGCAATCAAACTGAGAATTGTTCCAGAAGATCCAAAGGTTCGTGTCGGAATGTATGCACGCGTAAAACTAATTACAGAAAGCATGCATGATGTAATTGTTCTTCCTTCAAATGCAATTGTTATGCGTGAAGGAAAGCCATATCTATTCGTTATTTCTGATAAGAAGACAGAAAGTGGTAAGTCTACTGTAGATATGGTTCAAGTAAAACTAGGTATTTCTGTTGATAACAATACCGAAATTGCAGAAGGCATAACTGCTGGAGCCGAGGTCGTTGTGAAAGGACAGACTCTTTTGAATCAGGGTGACGCAGTAACTGTTCTTGCTGTAGTCAATGAAGAAAGAAAATAGCATAAAGGATTTTTTTTAATGAGCATTTCTGAAATTTGTGTAAAGAAACCGGTAACTACGCTCCTGTGCTTTTTCATGGCCATTGCACTGGGTATTTACTGTACATTTAATCTTCCTATGGACATGTATCCGAACATGACATTGCCATATGTTCTTGTTTATACAACATATAATGATGCAGGACCTGAAGAAGTTGAACAGAGCATTACAAGAACCATGGAATCTGTTCTTTCTGGTCTTTCTGGCCTCAAGAACATGACATCCAAATCTTCCATGGGTGCCAGCATCATATTCCTTGAATTTGATTATGGCGTAAACCTTGATGTTGCCGGAGGTGACATCCGAGACAAAATCGACATGATACGAGGGTATCTGCCAGAATCTGCAGATGCTCCTGTAGTTATCAAGATCGACCCATCCATGATGCCTATCATGTTCCTTTCTCTTGAAGGAGAAAGAACTCCAGAAGAATTGCGCCAGTATGCTGAAGACGTTATTTCAAAGCGCCTTGAGCAGCTTGATGGTGTTGCTTCTGCAAATGTTATCGGTGGACGCGAAAAGTCCATCAACATTGATATTCCCCGCGACCGCCTTGAAGCTTACGGACTTTCAATCACTTCTGTTGCCCAGATGATCGGTGCCCAGAACATTCAGAGTTCCGGTGGACGCATTACATCAGGCGATACGAATTATACCATTAAGACAAACGGAAAATACAAGACTGTAGAAGACCTTAAGGATACTGTTATTACATACAAGGTAGACATGCTTGATGCCGCCCATTCATCACAGCTGCTTTCTGTTCGTCTCCGTGACATTGCAGATGTTTATGAAGGCTACAAAAGTGAATCAACTTTGGCTTACCTTGATTCAAGACCTTGTGTAATGATCCTTATCCAGAAGCAGAGTGGAAAGAACTCTGTTGCTACTGGTAAGCGTGTAAGGGCTGCCGTAAAGAAACTTGAAAAGGAAATGCCGTCTGACATTCACCTTCAGGAAACAAACAACACTGTCGACATCATCAATGAAACCATCAACAATGTCGTAATGTCTGTTGTGCAGGGTGCTTTCCTTGCCATTTTGATCCTTTTCATCTTCCTCCGTTCCATCAAGAGTACAATCATCATTGGCCTTGCAATTCCGATTTCGGTTATGGTTACTTTGCTTTTCATGTACTTCAACGACATTACCATCAACATGATTTCCATGGCTGGTCTTCTGCTCGGTATCGGTATGCTTGTTGATAACTCAATTGTTATCCTTGAAAACATTTATGCCTACCGTCAGCGTGATGCAAAGCCAACTGTTGCTGCAATTCTCGGCTCAAAGGAAATGGTTGCTTCCATTACATCTTCGACTTTGACATCAGTTTGTATCTTCCTTCCGATGATTCTCTTTAAGAAACAGCTTGGTATGATGGGACAGATGTTCAACGACCTTTCATTTACAATCATCTTCTCTTTGATGAGTTCCCTCATTGTTGCCGTAGCGCTTGTTCCTGTTCTGTGTTCTTCAATTCTACGAATCGACAAAATCGTAAATGATGAGGAAAGCGGAATTGGTTATGCAGTAAACAATGCTTTCAACAGGTTCTTCCTTTGGCTTGAAAATTCATATGCCGGTGGTGTAAGTAAAGTTCTTCACCACAGAAAACTCTGCGTTTGGGTTCTTGTTGTCGTATTCATTCTTTCGATGGCTGCGATCAAATTCGTAGGATTCATCTTTATGCCTTCATCTGCATCAAACTCTGTTTCCGTTGAATTTACTCTTCCACAGGGAACTGATGTTCATGCCACGGAAGATACAATCTTTGAAATGTACGAAATGACGAAGGATGAAATCAAGGGTACTAAATTCATCTCAATGCAGGTTGGTGGTACAAGTATTTTTTCTTCTGGAGCTGAAACAAACAAAGGATCCATTACATATACTCTCTATCCAGAAGCAGAACGTTTGCCAGGTTACGACAATGAAGCAAAGGCAAAGGAAAAGCTTAGAAAGTATTTCAATAAATTCCCAGGTGCTGACTTGAAGTTTGGTACTAACCAGAACAATGCTTCATCCGGGAAAATGGAAATTTCAATTAAGTGTGATGACCTTGATAATCTTAGAAATACAGCAAGCTTTGTTGAAAACCTTTTGAAGGAAAAAGGCGGCGACTATGTCAACGAAGTAGAAAGTGAACAGGAAGATGGTCTTCCTCAGGCTGAAATTGTTGTTGACCGTGCAAAAATGTATGAAATGGGACTTACTATCTATAATGTAGGTTCTGAAATTAATGCTGCCATCAACGGTAAGACTGCAACCCGTTACACAGATAAAGGTAAGGATATTGATGTTATAGTTCAGCTTTCTGAAAAAGACCGCAAAAAGCTCAACGATCTTGATCAGATTTCCGTTGTAAATTCGCAGGGACAGCGCATTCCACTTTCAAGTTTTGCCCATTACGAGCAGAACCTTGCTCCTGTTACAATTCTCCGCAAGAACCAGACCCGTACAATCACCATCAAGTGTTCCATGGTAGAAGGAATTTCCATGGATGTTGCCTATAAGAATATTCAGAGGATTGTTGAAGAAAATCTTCCTAGAGATGAAACAGTCATCATCAATTACGGTGGAGATATGGAAGAAATGATCAGAGCCGTAAAGGGATTTGCTGCCATCATGCTTATGGCCGCCGCCTTAGTATTTGTTGTCATGGCATCTCAGTTTGAATCTCTTGTGGATCCGTTCATCGTTATCCTTACAATTCCACTTTCATTCATTGGAGTTATGACAATTTATGCTCTTACAGGAAATCAGCTGAGCATAGTTTCAATCATGGGTATGTTGGTTCTTATCGGTACTATTGTTAACAATGGTATTGTTCTTGTTGACTACACGAATCTTCTTAGAAAACGTGGTCTTGAACTTGAAGAGGCTTGTGTAGAAGCTGCAAGAAACCGTCTTCGTCCAATCCTTATGTCAACATTGACAACTGTCATTTCTCTTTTGCCAATGGCATTCTTTGCAACTGAAAGTTCTCGCTCAATGCAGCCTATCGGCCTTACGGTTTTCGGCGGAATGACATTTGGTTCATTGATGACTTTGTTCCTCATGCCTTCAATATACTTCATGATCAACAGCAGGCGCATTAAAAAGGCAGAGAAGAAGGCCTTAAAGAAAGCAAAGAAACAGGCTGATCTTCTTGAGAAGCTTGGAAGGGAGGGAAAATAGAATGGATGAGTTGTTTACATTAAATGATTCTTCTGCAATGGAAGTTCAGAAGTACAGGGTTGAAATCATCTGCTCCCAGGCTTTGGAAGAAGATTTTGCTGAAGAATTTAAGATCAACAATGTTGCTAAAATGTTTACTAAAGTTGATGATGTAAAGGGTGCTGGCTATAGCAATCCTCATCTTGGGGATGCTGTATGGCCACAGCTCAATACAATGTACATCATTTACTGCAACAAGGAAGATGCTGATAAAATTGCCGCCATCGTTTTGAAGCTCCGTAAGCTTTACCGCACGGAAGGCATTGGCTGCTTTGTAAGCCAGTCAAATGAACTTTACAGCATGTAATCTGCAGAACTAATTTTTGCATGATCCCTGCATTTGTTTTTTTCAACAGGTGCAGGGATTTTTTTTGCTCATCTGGTTGAGTGGTAATATTTTTAAAAATTACTATATTTATATGAATGAAAATAAAAATTGAACGATATGATGATAATTATCTTGCTGTAACTTTCCCAGAAGGTTTCAACAATGATCTCCTAAATGCAGTAAGAGTAATTCCTGGACGACAATGGTTAAATGAAAAAAAAGTATGGTTGATTCCTGATACTCCTCTTTCAAAAAAGATGATTTCCGAAAGCGTTTCGAGAATTGAAAATAAAGAAATCAATGAAATGAAAAAGTTTCCTTTTTTTAAGGACATTGAAAAGTTAAAGAATATTCTTGCTGCAAAACATTATAGTCCAAAGACCGTTATTGCCTACGAAAAATGGGTAAGGTTATTTTTAATGGAATACAAAGACGTTCCTATTGTAGGACAAGAGGAGATAAATGAATACCTGACAAAACTGGCTGTGAAACATAAAGTTTCAGCTTCAACACAAAATCAGGCGATGGCAGCCTTGCTGTTCTATTTTCGTTTTATTAAAAATGCAGATTCTGAATCCTTGAATGGAGTTATACATGCAAAATACAGAAAACGTATACCAGTTGTTTTGAGTCGTGAGGAAGTATTGAAAATAATCAGCCTTATGGAAGGAAGCAAACAGCTTGCCGTTCAGATACTTTATGGAACTGGAATGCGCTTAAATGAAGTTCTGTCCCTACGGGTTATGGATGTTGATTTTGAACTGAATGAAATCATTGTCAGGCATGGAAAAGGTGATAAGGACCGTCATGTGATTTTACCGCAGTCACTGGTTTATAAAATAAAAGGACAGATTGAAAATGTCCGCAAAATCCACAATCAGGATCTTGCTGATGGTTGGGGTAAAGTAGAGCTTCCTTCCTCCTATGAAAAGAAATATTCAAGCGCTGGAAAGGAATTCTGCTGGCAATGGCTATTCCCACAAAAGAACCGATGGGTAAATGCAGAATCTGGAGAAGAGGGACGATGGCATCTTGACGAAAGCCTGTTGCAGAAAGCCGTTAAAAAAGCCGTCCTTGAATCTGGCATAACCAAGCCCGCTACCTGCCATACATTCCGCCACTGTTTTGCAACCCATCTTCTTGAAGACGGTTATGATTTGAGGACGATTCAAGAACTTTTAGGACATTCCGATGTCCGAACAACCATGATCTATACACATGTTTTGAATAACCGCAAGACAGAAGTTGTAAGTCCTCTAGACAGATTACAGTAAAGTTTGAGGTTGCTTTTGGTTGAGTTTCTTAAATAAAAAATATATTTCTGGAACTTATATGGATACGTAATTTACGACTTATACGGATACTGCTATTCTCATAGCGGGAAACGCTATTTTGTTGTATGATATAGAAATACCGTATCCCTATGGGGTTTTATATTGACAAAAAAAGCAGTGATTCTGAACTTATAAGGATACTTAGAATTTATGTTATGTGGACGCCCGCACTGGGGCGCTTGGGAGAAAAAATGAAAAAAAATTCTTTTTTATTATATATACTTTTTCTAATGAATATTACGTTTGTATTTGCTGATAATTGGCAAGCTCCGGATTATCAAGTAGGGAAAGAATATTACATTTGTGATGAACTGATTAATGTTCGCGACAAAGAAGGTTTAGGCGGTAATAGAATTGACAAACTGAGCATTGGAGAAAAAGTAAAAGTATTAAACTTTGGGAAGTATGAAAAAATTGATGGTGATTATGATTTTTTCTGGACACAAATTGAATTCCATAATGGGAAAATCGGTTGGATTTATGGGAAATATATCGCCACTTTTACGATTGAATGTGATTTAGATAATAACGGAATAAAAGATTTTATTTTTTTCAGAGAAAGGCATTCAGGTTTCTTTGCGACATTTAATTATCCCGAAGATATCATGCTATATCTGAATGGAAAGTTTATAGCATTTCCACAAATTCATAAAAACGATTTTTCTCATGCGTATTTTTATATTAACCAAAATAAGGATATAATATTAATAGAAATCGAAAATTCATATGAAAATCAACCTCTACCAGGTGAAGATTTTATTTCAACTACAGGTATAACCAAACAATATCTGTTATTAGTAACTAAAAATAATATAAAACTTGTTGATGTAATAGAAGATTCTGGTAGTAAAAAACCTGCAGTAAATAATATTAGCAGTGGAGAATTAAAAACAAAATATATAGAACCGCATTTGGGGAATAATTATGTTTTTTTAAAATAGCACATAACAAAGGTTCGTAGCCGACAGCGGGTCGAGCCCGCTGCGGTACAACCAATTGTTATGCTTACACGCCAGTAGCGTGATTAGAAAGAAAAATGAAAAAAAAAGTAATTTTATTGTTTGTATTCATATATTTTTTGTTTACAGGGTGTAAGACTCTAGAAATAAAATCTTCAAAAATTAATAATCAAAA
>NZ_JAZUGX010000069.1:0-23740 GCF_045641405.1 Treponema sp. | reverse complement strand
CATTAAAATTTCTACTGTTGTAGATGGCAGGTGCTTTTTTATTTCCGTAATGGTTTCAAACTACATTAAAATTTCTACTGTTGTAGATGACTTCCCTATTCCAGATGTAAAAAGGTTTCAAACTACATTAAAATTTCTACTGTTGTAGATAGATACATCAATATTCTTCTCAGCATGTTTCAAACTACATTAAAATTTCTACTGTTGTAGATGCCTTAATATTGGTATGCGTCCCTCTGTTTCAAGCTACATTAAAATTCCTTCCGTAACATTACTCTTTAAATCCCTTTCATTTATGCCGAAAATTTGTTAAATTCTGTCACAATAGAGGAAAACTATGGCACGCATTGCAGAAATCGAACGCAACACTAAGGAAACTCAGATCAAGCTTAAATTGAATCTGGACGGCAGCGGTAAATGTACCGTAAAGAACCCAATCGGATTCTTCCACCACATGCTCAATTCTTTCTGCAAGCACGGAATGTTTGACCTGGACGGAGAAATCAAGGGAGACCTTGAAGTTGACCAGCACCACCTTATCGAGGATACTGGCATTGCTTTGGGACAGCTTTTTGCAAAGGCCCTGGGCGACTGCGCCGGAATCAACCGCACAGGCTGCTTCATCTACCCTATGGATGAAAGTCTCCTTCAGGCTGCCGTAGACTTTGGCGGACGCCCATTCTGCGTATGCAACGCACAGCTTACAAACATCCCTTTGGTTTCAATAAATGAAGGCAAGGAAAGCAGCTTCCAGACAGACTGCTTTGAAGACTTCTGGCAGGGATTTGCCAACGGAGCAAAGTGCAACATCCACCTTGATACAATCCGCGGAAGAAGCGACCACCACAAGATGGAAGGCCTTTTCAAGGCGGCGGCCCGTGCCATCAGAAGCGCAACTGAAATAGACCCGAGACGCAACGGTGAAATCCCTTCAACAAAAGGCATCATTTAATAGAGGTAATATTATGGACAGTTCAGAAGAAATCTTGAATCTCCTTCGCGACAACGCAAGAATCAGCGTAGAAGACATCTCTGCCATGACAAAAAAGTCAGTGGAAGAAGTAAAGTCAATCATGAGTAAGCTTGAAAAAGACGGCATCATCATGAAGTACGCGACCATAATCAACCCAGCCAAGAACGCCTCCGCGAAACAGAAGGTTCGTGCCGAAATCGAACTTTCAGTTCAGCCTGAAAGGGAACACGGCTTTGACGGAATCGCAGACAGAATCTACAGATTCCCACAGGTTAAATCCCTTTACCTTATGAGCGCAGACAACTACGACCTTAAGGTAGTTGTGGAAGGTGACAACAACCAGGAGATCTTCAACTTTGTTGCAAGAAAACTTGCAACACTTCAGGGTGTGCGCGCAACAAGGACACACTTCCTGATGCAGATTTACAAGGAAAACGATATCGTTTATGTAGACGATGATCGCGACAACAGAGAAGCATTCTCTAGTTAAAATTTAGCTTACTAGAATACTTAAAGTGCCCTCTCGGCAAAACCTGACCTGAAAAAAAGGCTGTCTGGAAGCTACGCTGACGAAGCCGCGCTTCGCTTGTGCAGATTTTTTTTCATGCCAGAACTTGCCTACGGGCACTTTAACAACTTTAAGTTTAATTTTATCTACATACTACTTACGAGGAAAGATATGAACACAAGACCAGATAAATTCAGCTCACTTATGGAGAACACTCCACCAAGCGGTATCCGTAAATTTTTTGAAATGCTCATCGGACATGATGATGTAATTTCCCTTTCTGTTGGAGAACCAGACTTTCCGACACCATGGTGCATCCGTGACGAAGCTTTCTATCATCTTGAGAAGGGACACACAAGCTATACTTCAAACTGGGGTCTCATCGAGCTCCGCGAGGAAATCGCAAAATACATGAGCCGCTACGACCTTCACTACAATCCTCAGAATGAGGTTCTCATCACTGTAGGTGCATCCGAAGGCGTTGATGCAGTCCTCCGTGCAATCCTGAACCCGGGCGACGAAATCATCATTGCACAGCCTTGCTATGTAAACTATGTTCCGCTTGCAGAACTCTGCCAGGTAAAGGCTATTCCCCTCGACACAAGCGTTAACGGCTACTACCCTACTGCAAAACAGATTGAAGAACTCATTACTCCAAAAACAAAAGCAGTGATGATCTGTTCTCCAAATAATCCGACGGGAACAATGATTCCTCGCGAAGAACTTGAAAAGATTGCGGAAGTCGTAAAGAAGCACCAGATCTGGGTTATCAGCGACGAAATCTACTGCGAGCTTGCATATGACGGAAGCGAACACGTTTCCATCGGTTCTTTCCCTGGAATGAAGGACTACACCATCATCCTCAACGGATTCTCAAAGTCTTTCGCCATGACAGGATGGAGAATCGGATACATTGCAGCCCCAAGCGATTTACTTGGACAGGTAGTAAAACTCCACGGATACAACACAATCTGTGCTCCAATCTTCAGCCAGTACGCTGCAGCAGAAGGACTTCGCAACAGCTGGGCAGAAGTTGAAAAGATGCGCGTAAGCTACCAGCAGAGACGAAACCTTATGTACAAGGCATTCTGCGACATGGGACTTCCAGTTCCTGAGCCGACAGGTGCCTTCTACATGTTCCCTGACATTTCTTCCACAGGACTTACTTCAGAAGAATTTGCGACACAGCTTTTCCAGAAATACAATGTTGCCGTAGTTCCGGGAAGCGTATTCGGTGCAGGTGGTGAAGGACACATCCGCTGCTGCTATGCTACAGCCGTGGACAAGATCAAGATTGCCCTCGATAAGATTGCCGAATTCGTTGCCGAGCTTAAGAAAAACTAAAAATCTACCGATAATAAAGCAGGAAAGTTTTTATTTAAGGTAGAAGTTATGTCGTTTTTAATTGCAGCAGTTATAATGATTGCACTTTGTGCTGTGCTCACCTTCTTCATGGGAAAGAAAGACCCAAAGAAAGGAAACAGCACAAAGAACAAAGCTCAGATTATAAAAGAAGCCAACAAGCGCCTTGCAAAGAATCCTCATGATCCTCTTGGTCTCATCCCCCTTGGTGAAATCTACTTTGAAAGCCAGCTGTGGGAAAAAGCCTTTACGGTTTACAGCGACCTTGTCAAACTCGCCCTTGCAAACAAAGACGGAACGATAGATCTCTACCAGTCATTCCTCAGACAGGGTATTACAGCCCTTAAACTTGAAAAACTTCCTGAAGCAACCCAAAGTCTCATAAATGCAACAAAGATGAATTCCGTTGCATATGAACCAAACTATTTCCTTGGCCAGACAATGGCAAAGCTTGAACAGTTCGACAAGGCAATTCCTCTGTTCAAAAAAGCTCTTCTTGCAAAGCCTGATGCATCTGAAATCTACATGCAGCTGGGGCAGTGTTTTTACAAGGCAAAGAAATTCAGAGACAGTCTGCCTTGCTTTAAAAAAGCCTTGGACGAAGATCCAGGAAACAAAGAGGCGCTCTTCAACATGGCGGATGCAATGTCCAATGAAGGTCATCCTGAAAAAGCCATAAAAGTTTTCATGCACCTGAGGGCAGACCCAGTCTACGGTCCACGCTCTTGTCTTCAGGCAGGACAGTATCATATGAAGATATCCGATTCTAATTCTGCGATCCAGGATCTGGAAATCGGACTCAAGCATGAATCAACACCTCCAGAAATCAAGATTGAACTTGAATACAACCTTGCCCGCTGCTACTTTGAGAAGAACATGATTCAGAAAGGCCTCATGATGTGCAAGTCCATCCGTGCAAAAAATGCAAACTACAAGGATGTAAACACTCTCATCAGCCGCTATCAGGAATTGAGCCAGAACTCAAACCTTCAGATTTACATCTCAGCAAATTCAAGCGACTTTGTTACATTGTGCCGCAAGTTCATCATGACAAAGTACAAGAACTCTACGGTAAAGATTCAAAGCATCGACGTAGATGTTCTGTACACAGATATCCTTGCAGAAATTTATTCTTCCAAATGGGAAGATGTAGCCTTGTTCCGCTTCTTTAGAACAACAGGAGCAACTGGCGAAATCTATGTGCGTGAATTCCACGGCCACATGAGTGACGTCAAGGCTGCCCGTGGTTTCTGCATCAGCGCTGGAACATTTACGGAAGAAGCCCGCAAATACATCGAGGGACGTCCAATCGACTTGATCGAAAAGAACGACCTTACAAAGATCCTCAAGCAGATTACGATATAGTGAATTCATAAACTTTAAAGGGGATGTCGAATAAGAAAAATCGTTGGATTCTTCAAATCCGTGTGACTATTTTCTCACAACCACCAGATTTCTTTCGTGGTCCTCAAGGAAAGGAACTGTAAGCTTGATTTTTTCATAGAACGGTACAAGGAATTTTACTTCTTCCATTTCTGCAAGGATCTTTTCTTCTCGGGCTTTATAGGCTGCAAGATGACCACCTTTTTTTAGCATCTTCAAAAGCCACTTTGTGATTTTTTTGTCAAAGGGATGGAATGCGCGGAACACCTCAACTTCAAAAAGTTCAGGGTCCACAAGATCAACCTGCTTGCAAAGGACGCGGACATTCTTAAGGTCCATCGCTTTGATGGCGCTTTCAAGAAAGGCACAACGCTTTTCCATGCGCTCAACCAAGGTAAAGTCTGCATTGGGAAATGCAACGGCAAGAGGAATTCCAGGACATCCGCCACCGCTTCCTATGTCACCGACCTTTGTTCCGTCCTTGATGAGATTGGAAAGATGAGGAGCGGCTGCCAGGGAATCAAGGACATGGTTCACATAAAGCTCGTCCTCGTTGTCAGCCTTCATCAGATTGTAGGTCTTGTTGAATTCCATTACGCAGCTGCAGTAAGTTTCAAGCTGTCTGACCTGCTCCTCTGAAAATTCCAATGAAAGTTTTTTAAGTCCTTCAGAAAGTTTTGCGTTCATCATTCCGCCTTATTATTTTTCACCCAGATCGATGAGAAGCTCCATCTTCCAGTCCTGGTCATCCGTACGCATGGTCACAAGATTTCCGATACGGACCGCTGAAAGCTGAGGCCTTTTTGAAAGCTGATAGAGAAATGAATACTCGTTCAGATAATCCTGTGAGACACTTGCCGCAGCATTGTAGTTGACCGCGCTGTGCTCCCCTGCAGAATTCTTAAAGAGCATGTGGAAAGTTTCTGTCCTGTTCTTTCCGTCACTAACATAGCGTCTGTCACCTGTAACAAGGAATGAACCGTCATGCTGAATGTCGGAGATATAGATTTTTCCACAGGTCTTGAGTATGTCATAGTTGTTCACGCTGAACCTAAGGATTCTTGAAGAAGCTTTTTCCGCAGCAGAAGAAAGGTTGTTGCTTGAAACTACCGGAGCAGAGGCAACGATGGTAACTGGTTTTGCAGCAGGAATTTCCTTTGTGTTCTTCTTGATTTCTTCTATTTCTGTAAGAACCTTCTCAAGTATTTCCCTTGTTTCGGAAGTTGTCTGCGTAGTATAGATGCTGCCTGGCAACGCAGAACCTGTGATGTTTCCCAAAAGTCCCATGCTGCTCAAGGCAGAAATTTCATTTGCCGTAAGGGTCGAAGCAACTTTCTTCTCTACCACCGACTTCTTTTCTTCTGCCCGTTCATCCTGGTTTCTTGTCTCGGACTGTATGTTTTTTTTCTTTCCCGAATTCACTCCCTGGTTCTGGAATGAAGGTACATAAAAACCGCTTCCGATTGTTGGAGAAGTGACAGTAGGCATTGTCGGAGCCGTAACGGAACCTATGCCGCTGAAGGACGACTGTGCAGAAAGAGAAGATGCAGCAACCGATACAACTCCTGCAAAAAGGATTTTCTTAAAGGCTTGCAAGACTTTCCTCCACGTATTCAAGACGCTGTGTAAGTTCACTGATGGTTCTTGTAAGGCGTGCGCGTTCTTTTTCCAATTTTTCTTTAGGATCGATTTCCTTTGCTTTCTTTTTCATCATGGCAATCACGCTGTCAGGACTTTTGCCGCTCTTGATCGCCTCGACAGCCTTTGCTTTTTCATCAGGCTTTTTAATTCCGGCAACAATCTTCATGTTGTCGTAGCCAAGATTGGCATCTTCATCAGGAAGCATGCCCACTTTCTTTGCAGTCTTGACCGTGGTGCGTGGAATCTGAAGGATACGGTCGATGTAATCCTCATAGCGGATGTTTGCCTGTTCACAGAGAGCCTGCGCCTTTATCAAAGTTCGACCAAGTTCGATCATTATCTGACCATTTGGGCCGATGTACTTTTCCTTGATTTCCTTTGTAAGGGCCTCCAGTTCAGGAGAAAGTGCCATGTCCAACTTGTAGTAACCCTTCTGTTCCGCAACTTCAAGAAGGCTGTGGAATTTTGCCCAGAAGGCATTTGTGTGGCTCTTTGAACAGTGTGGAGGTTCCTTTCCACCGTTGGCAATGATGTCCTGCTCGTTGGTAAGGTGGTGTGTATACTCATGAATTGCCGTGTAGATCAATTCATTGTCCGTCTTGAAATTTTTATTGTGCAAAAGAATTTCTCTTGTGTCAGGCTTATAAAGTCCGTTGACCCTCTTGCTGTCCTTTCCTGTCATGATTACGGTGAATTCCAGCTCAGAAGGTTCAATGTCGAGAAGCATTTCTTTAATTTTTTCGTTATCCATAGGCCGCCAATTATAGTTGAAAATTCGCTTAATTTCTACTGAATGGAAGACAAGGCTTGTCTAGGTAGACAGACAGAAACCTCAAAGATTCCGTCCTCTGCCTCCGCATTGAAAATACCATGATACTTTTCCACGATGTGCTCAACATTCTTAAGCCCAATGCCATGGATTCCACCGTCCTTCTTTGTGGACTGATACTTTCCGCCCTTCTTCTCGATCTTATCAAAGTGATTGATTATGTTCAGGATGTTGAACTGACCTTCCCCTTCAAAGAGCCTGAACATGATTTCTTTTCTGTCGCTGGAAGATTCTGATTCAGCACGGATTGCATTGTCGATGAGATTTCCAAAAAGCGATATTGCATCCAGATCCTTCAGGAAAGAAAGGTCTACATTTGGCTCAACAGTAAACTGTATTTCTATTCCTGATTTTTCGGCAAGGGATTTTTTTTCAGAAAGAATTGCATTGACCATTCTATTGTTCGTATAGACGCTGGGAGTGATCTTTTCCATCCCGCTTTCAAAGGACTGGATAAGATTCTTAAGGTCATCGATCCTGTTTTCCTCAGCAAGAACCTTCATTACAGAAATGTAATGCTTTATGTCGTGGCGGACGGAAACCTGCTTCTGCTCGATTTCATCAAGATGGTCATAATACTGTTTTTCCATCTGGACCTTTTGCTTGTAAAAATCAAGTTCGTAGTGGTCGCTCTGCAATCTGGACATTTTTTCAACGACCGCAAGAACTATGGCATTACTGAATACCAGAAGAGGAACCACAATGTCGATGAACATCTTGTCCTTGGGGGTGCTTTTTTCCATATGGTAAAGATAGACACAGATAAAAATTGTAACGATTGGAAGAAAAAGAAGAGCTACATAAAGCTTGCCTTCGATAAGTCTTTTTTTTCTGCTGAAAATTTTCTGGTATCCCTTTGAGATGAAAAGAGTAAAAAATTTCTGAAGGGCAATCAACACTATCTCTGCACTATACCCAGACATCCAGTCGAAGTCCATTCCTATTATGACGATTATGAACATATAGATGGATTCCGCAATGCTTTCAATTATATAGAAAATTCCAAAGAGAAGAATTATTTCCAAAGGCTTTGCACGGTATCCAATAAAGCACAAGGTTAACCCTAATATTATTGTAACCGCAATTTGTTCGTAATTTCCTACTATTGGATTTTTTATGAACAGGTCGATGAATATATGGTTCAGGCAGGCTACGATGAAAAAAACAAGGCACGAGAAGACAAGACCCTTTTTCTTTCCAATTCTCCATTCATAATAGTTATTAAAAAGATCGCAGCATAGTAAAACATCGACTACACTGTTTAAGCCATTTAGTATAAGTTCAAACATCTATTGTACAGTTTAAAGAAAATGCTTCGGCATGTCATCAGTTTCTTTAGGCAGCTCAGCTATTGGCATATGGATTTTCCTGGATTTTATGGCTTGGTCGAAAAATTGAATTTCTTTTGGATTTCATAGTATATTATCTGCATGATTAAAGCACAGATAGAAGACAAAGAACTTTTGGAACATCTTGATTCCATTGAAAAAGATGAGATGGCGGTTTTTGTAATGGCAGACGGAAGAATCCGCGGGGCACTTTTCCACGGTACAAATTTCGTCAACCAGATGCGTGCCCAGCATAAGACAGGAATCCTTGAGACCATGGTTCTTGGTCAAGCATCCCTTTGTGCAGCCCTCATGATGCCTACAATGAAAGGCATGGAACATATTTCATGGCGCTACGAATGCGACGGTCCTGCAAAGGGATTCAGTATTGAAGCCGACAGCACAGGCTATGTCCGTGGATATCTCCTTGAAGACCACATTCCAATCGACAAGCCTCTTGAAAGCTGGGATCTTGCACCGTTTCTTGGTAACGGCACAATGACAATTACAAAGGCACATCCCGGGGACAAGAGTCCTCAGGTAAGTTCAGTTGAAACACTTTACAAAAACATCACAAAGGATCTTGCCTGGTACTTCAACCAGTCTGAACAGATCAACACCGCTTTCAGCACAAGCATCTTCATGGACACAAAAGGCCGCGTTAAGGGTGCGGGCGGAATGTTCATTCAGGTACTTCCTGAAACTGGCGGTACAAAAAAGGTGGGTGCTGAAACTTCTTCATCCCCGGACTTTAAGGCTGACGAAGAACTTATTACAAGAGTTGAAAATGCCTTCAGCGCATGTCCTTCCCTTGGCAAATGGTTTGAAGAAAAAGGAAACATCAACGACATCGTTTACGGCCTCTTCCGCGAATTCAAGCCGCAGATTGCAGTACGCCGCAATATCAAATACGACTGCCCTTGCTGCGAAGACTACTACATAGAACACTTGAAATCTCTTGGACCTTCCCAGATCGAAGAACTTAAATCTTCTGGACCAGATCCACTTGAAATCGTCTGCCGCAACTGTGGCAGCGTCTACAGGATTCCGTTCAACAAGCTTTAAAGACCAACAGGGCTGCCCACGATTTTGGACAGCCCTGTTTTTTTCAATCTGCAGTCATTCTGCTATTCTGCAAGATCCTTAAGATCCTTGTTTGTCATTGCACATACGCAAGAGTCAGAGTAGATGTTTACTGCTGTCTCGATCATGTCAATCACTGCGTAAATAGGAAGGATTACTCCCATTACTCCGATTGGCATTCCCTTTCCTGCCATAAGTGAAAGTGTAAGGAAGAAGCATCCCATTGGAACGCCTGCATTTCCTACTGCGCTGATTACGGAAATCAAGATCCATGCAACTACTGTGAAGAGGTTGAGATCAACGCCGCCATTCTTCATTACGAAAAGTGATGTAACGAGGATGAAAGCTGCACAGCCGTTCATGTTGATTGTCGTACACATTGGAAGGATGAAACGTGAGAATTTCTTGTCACACTTTACGCGGTTTTCCACGCAGTCCATTGTAACCGGGAGAGTTGCAGCAGAAGACTTTGTAAAGAGTGCTGTAAGGATTGCAGGAATCATGTTCTTGAAATGCTTTACAGGGTTGATTCCGCGGATAAGGAGGAATGCCGAAAGCACGATGAAGAACTGGATCAGGTTGCCGCTCAAAACAACAGCAGTGTACTTACCGATTGATTCCATTGCGATGTCTGCGCTCATTTCCTTAACAAGCTGAGCTGTGAAAGCGATGATTCCGATTGGAAGGATTGTGATGATCCAGCCGATTACCTTGAATACCAGTTCCTGGAAACCGAGTGTTACATTAAGGATTGCCGTCTTCTTTTCTGATTCTGCCATCATTGAAATTGCAAAACCGAATGCAAAAGAAACGATGAGGATTGAAAGGACATTTCCGGAAACAAACGGATAGATGATGTTGTCTGGAATCGCATTTGTAAAATAACCAAGGAAAGAAGAAGAACTCATGCTCTGAACTTTTTCTGCTCCAGCCGAACCTTCGTATGCAGCAGCTGCAATTACTTCAGGCTTGATGATGAAGAACAGAATTGCCGCAATCGTAGAAGCTGCAATAGTTGTAAGCAATGTGTACATGATTGTTCTTCTAAAGATTCTTGCTGTTTCCCTGTTGCTTCCAAGAGTTGCAAGAGTCGTAAGAACTGAAACTGCGATTGCTGGAACAGCCGTGAACTTGAAAAGTCTTGTGAAAACTGTTGCCACGAAATCGCAAACATTGTCTACTGCACCAACATGCAGTGACCCAAGGATGGCACCGATAACAAGGGCGCCCACCCAGAAAATAACCTGTTTAACCTGTTTTGTCATAATAAATTCCTATATGTATATTTTCGGCACATTATAGGAAATTATTGATTTTAAAAAAAGAAAGGGCATGGATTGCTTCGCTTCGCTCGCAATGACTTGCTTAATTCGCCGTCATTGCGAGGAGCCTGCGACGAAGCAATCCACTCATCAATGCTGGAACTTATTTTGCCGCACGGCCATAGAGGTATGTGTAATGGCCAAGGAATTCATTTGCTTCATCCGTGAACATGCTCTTTGAAGCACGCCACTTCCAGTTGTTTCCAACAGTTGACGGAATGTTCATTCTTGCTTCTTTTCCAAGGCAGGCAAGATCCTGCATGCATAGAACGCAGGTGTTTGAAACGCTTGCCATTCCAGCAATCATCATTTCCTTTACAAGGTCTGCGTTGTCTCCAGCACGAAGATATTCCCTTGCGCTTTCAACATCCTTTGGAGCGGCGGTCTCACACCAGCCCATGATCGTGTCGTTGTCGTGGGTACCCGTGTAGACAATTGAATTTGCTGTATAGCGGTATGGAATGTAGTCGCTTTCTTCGCGGCTGTCAAAGGCAAACTGAAGTACCTTCATTCCAGGGAATCCTGAATCCTTCAAGAGCTGCCTTACGCTGTCCGTAAGGAATCCAAGGTCTTCCGCAATGATAGGCATGTCGCCAAACTGTGCCTTGAGGGCGTTGAAAAGATCCATTCCAGGGCCCTGCCTCCACTGGCCGATCTTGGCATCCTTTGCCCCGTAAGGAATGCAATAGAAGGAATCAAATCCACGGAAGTGGTCGATGCGGAGAACATCATAAATTTTAAGGGATTTTTCAAGGCGTTTCTTCCACCATGCATAGCCTGTTCCCTTCTGGTATTCCCAGTTATAGACAGGATTTCCCCAAAGCTGTCCGTCTGCACTGAAACAGTCTGGAGGGCATCCTGCAACTTCTACAGGAACAAGGTTCTGGTCAAGCATGAACTGGTCAGGGTTTGACCAGACATCTGCACTGTCTGCGGCAACATAAATCGGAATGTCACCGATGATCTGGATTCCGTTTTTGTTTGCGTAATCCTTTAGGGCAAACCACTGCTTGAAGAAGAAATACTGGAGCATCTTGTAGTATTCCATTCTGTCTGCACATTTTCCGCGCCATGCTTCCAATGTAACACTTTCACGCTTGCGGATGTTTTCTTCCCATTCGCTGAAAGAAACTCCACCGTGTGCATCCTTGATTGCCATAAAGAGGGAATAGTCCTCAAGCCAGTCGTTGGCCTTTATAAAATCTCCGAAGTCCGAAGGAATGTTCTTCTTGAAGTTGTTGTGAAGGATAGAAAAAACCTTGTGGCGTTCAACATAGAGTGTGCCGTAGTCAACGTAGTTTTCATGGCCACCCCACTTTACGTTTTCATAGTCTGACTTTGCAAGATAACCTTGTTCTGTCAGAGTATCAAAGTCGATGAAGTATGGGTTCCCGGCAAAAGTAGAGAAACTCTGGTATGGGCTGTCGCCGTAGCTTGTAGGACAGATAGGAAGAATCTGCCAGTAAGACTGCTTTGCCTTCTTGAGCCAGTCAACGAATTCGTAGGCTTCCCTACCCATTGTTCCGATTCCTGTGTTTCCAGGAAGTGATGAAATGTGCATCAGCACGCCGTTTGCTCTCTTGTTCAACATAAATCACCTCTAACCATCATAAAGATGTGGATATTTCTCTGACGCTTTCACCTTCAACAAATTCAAAGGGAATGTTTTTGTGGACAGCGCCGTTCTTTTTTTCTATGGCATCAAGCAGAGTTTTGAGTCCCTGGACTGCCAGCTCCTCCTCGTTCTGCCTGATTGTTGTGATTTTAGGGCAGTAGTACTGGGCGATGGGGAGACCGTCAAATCCTACCACTGAAATGTCATCAGGAACACGGAATCCCATGTCCTTTAGTTTTCTGCATGCACCCATTGCCTGCATGTCCGACATTGCAAAGATTGCCGTCACATCAGGAAACTTCTTTACAAGTTCCTCTGCTGCCTTAGCTCCACCCTCAAGGGAATACTTTGCGGTGGCATAGGATTTTTCCGCATCGAATGTCATTCCGCTTAATTCAAGCCCTTCCAAAAAGCCTTCAAAGCGGCGCTTCGTCACCATGGAAGAAGAAAAATCTCCCCCAATGACTCCGATTTTCTCATGCCCTTTTTTTGCAAAATGCCTTGCAATGAGGAGAGATGCCTGATAACTGTCCGTGCTGACACTGGAAAGATTTTCGTGTTCCTCCGTATCAGCTTTTGTGGAAATAAGCACGCATGGACAGTTTATGCGCGGAAAAACTTCCCTGTTGCGTTCAGGATTTCCGCCAAGAAAGATTATGCCAAGGGCCTTTGTCTCACGCAGTTCCTTTTCCGCTTCCACCGCCTCATTGTCATATTCATCAAGGACAATTACCTTTGAAGTATATGGAAGCTTTTCCATGTTTTTCTGGACTTTTTCCAGAAGGTTGTTCAAAAGGATGTTTGAGGTTCCCTTTACAAGAATCAGGATTGTCTTTGTTCCGCGTGCCTTAAGGGCTTTTGCGTTGTTGTTGAGCACGAAGTTGTATTTGTTCACAACCTCCATGACCTTTTCACGGGTCTTATCGCTTACATAATCCTGATTGTTCAATACACGGGAAACGGTTCCGACTGCGCAGCCACATTCTTTTGCAATATCCTTTATAGTCATAACTGAACCTACCCGAGCTTATATTTTATGGAAACGTTTCAGATATTATCAAATTCATCGATTTTTTTCCATAATATACCCCAACATCCTCAAGTCCAGTCACCAAAAACTCTACCCACAATCCCACGAACTGATTTTTTCTCATACGAAGAATGAAGAAAATCAGTTCGTGCAGATGATTTTCCACAGGAAAATCATCCTTTTACCGCACCCGAAATCACACCCTTGATGATGTACTTCTGCGATGCGATGTAGAAGGCAACAATCGGAATGATGGCAAGAACCAACATCGCCATGAATCCGCCGTAATCCGTAGATCCGTAGGCACCCTGCATTGCAAGCTGAATGGCAACAGGAACCGTCTTGTGCTTTGTTCCAAGGACAAGATATGGAAGAAGATAGTCATTCCATACCCACATTGAGTTGAGGATTGCGACCGTAATTGCCGTAGGCTTGAGCATTGGAAAAACTATAAGAAAGTATGTCTGCAAAGGATTACAGCCATCAATTTCTGCAGCTTCCTCAACCTCAACTGGAACAGCCTTTACAAATCCTGTGAACATGAATACCGAAAGTCCCGCACCGAAACCAAGGTATACAAGAACAACTCCAGGAAGATTGTTAAAGCTTATGGACTGAACAACATATGTCATGGTGTACATGACCATCTGGAATGGAACGATCATGGAAAAAGCAAACAGCATGTAAAGTCCGGTTGTAAATCTATTCTTAACGCGGACAATGAACCATGAGGTCATGGATGTGCAGACAATGATGACAGCAACTGAACAGACCGTAACAAAAAGCGATCTGAGGAACGCAACGAAGAATCCTGAAGATGAAAGTCCCTTGATGTAGTTTTCTACGCCGACAAAAGTGGTTCCGTCTGGAATGGCAAAAGGCGCACTTGAAATGTAGAGACGCGATTTGAAGGAATTCATGAGAACCAGTGCAATCGGAATAAGAAATACGCCCGCAAGAATTGCAAGAAAGAAAATGGTTACAGTATTTGTTGCTGTTTTCTGCCTGGAAAATGTCATGATTCAACCTCCTTGGTGTTTGTAAGCTTAAGCTGAACAAAGGCGATGATTGCAACGATGATGAAGAATACAAACGCCTTTGCCTGACCTACACCCTGCCATCCGATTCTTCCATAGAAGGTGTTGTAGATGTTGAGGGCAAGCATTTCTGTCGTTCTGTTTGGAGCACCTGCAGTAAGAGCAAGGTTCTGGTCGAACATCTTGAATGTATTTGTAAGCGTAAGGAACATGCAGATTGTGATCGAAGGCATTACCATCGGAATCTTTATCTTAAACAAAGTTCTTATAGGGCCTGCTCCGTCAATCTGGGCAGCCTCAATAAGGTCAGACGGAATGCTCTGAAGTCCTGCAATGTAGATGACCATCATGTAACCGATAAGCTGCCAGTTTGTAAGAAACACAAGTCCCCAGAAACCGTATTTTGTCGCATAGGAAATATCAACACCCCAGTTGGAAAGTACACCGTTGATCATAAGGTTCCAGATGTAACCGAGAACAATGCCTCCAATGAGGTTTGGCATGAAGAAAATCGAACGGAAAAATGTAACTCCCTTCATTTCTCTGGTACACAGAAGGGCAAGGAAAAATGAAAATACATTTACCGTAATAATTGAGACTATGGTGAACAGCGAGGTAAAACCCAGTGCATGAATGAATTCATTATCAGTTGTAAAAGCCTTTATGTAGTTGTCAAAACCAACCCATGTTGCCCTTGTAACCGTTGTAAACTTTGTAAATGACAAGCCGATTCCAAGGAAAAACGGAACTATGAAAAACATTGCAAAGGCGAGCAATGTCGGCAGAACAAAAACTGGAAAATATCTTGATAAAGATTTTTGCATTTCAACCTCCTATTGAATCCGAAAAAACTCCCGCTGCAAAATCTGATTGCTTAATTCCACAGCGGGAGCATAACTAATGAAGGACTGTTTTAATTTGCCATTGCGGGGTTTAGTTAAACGACACAAGGATTGTTTCACTGCGTTCGCAATGACACCGGGCTTGCAAATTGCCTTGACCTCTACCAGAAAAATGTTTCAACATTTTTCGCACTTTCAGAAAGCAACCTGCACCCGCGCGAACTACTCTGTAGTTCGCGCCAGCATGTAATTTTCCCCAATTTGGGAAAATTACATGCTGCTTTCTTTAGCCCAGTTGTTGATGACATTTGAAGAAACTTCATCCCAAGACTTTGTTCCCTGTGCGTACTGGAGAAGGTCTGAACCAAAGTCATCCTTGAATCTCTGTGATGGGAAGAGTGTGAAGTTCCATGCGCAAGATACGATTCCCTTCTTTGTCATCCAGTTGTTGATTTCAACAGCAAGTGGGTCTGTTGGGCGTTCGTTTGCAGCAAATGTATCAAATGGAGCGATGAAACCGAGTTTGTTTGTTACGTAGTCTTTTCCCATTGGGCTTGAGTAGAGCCAGTAGATGAAGTCGGCGGTTGCCTTCTGTTCTTCAGCAGTTGCTTGGCTGTTGATGCAGTAGAAATTTTCTGTACCTGTACAAAGGCCCTGTGCTTCCTCTCCTGCTACCCCTGAGTAAATTGGAAGATACTTAACATTTTCAGGAAGAACCTTGTTTCCTGAAACTCCGGCAACCTGACCCCATGCCCAGTTGCCGTTCTGAACCATCGCACATTCTTCAAGGGCAAATTCCGACATTGAATCTGTAACTGTCTTTGTACCCAAAGCCTTGCGGTCTGTAACCGAGTCCGTAATATAAAGGTCAAAGATGTTCTTGAATTCTTTTCCGTACTGGAAATTGATTTTCTTTGTAGCATCTGAACCAAGATCGATATTGTTGTTCTTGAATTCGTAGTAAACAGGAACGTTTGCAAGATGTGTCTGCCATCTCCAGTCTTCTCCTGCCTTAAGAGATGTAGAAGCAAACACGCCCTTGATACCAAGAACCTTTGCGTTTGCCTGCATGTCATCGCAGAGAGCCTTAAGCTTTTCAAAATTGTTGATTTCATCCATTGACGAGAATGAAGTTGCCTTTGAACTGAGTGCAAAATACCTGTCAGTAATTGCCTTGTTGTAAATGATTCCATAGCCTTCAACTACATATGGAACACCATAAGCCTTTCCGTTTGCTGACACAGCAAGTGATTTATCAGAAAGGTGCTTGTAGATTTCTGTATTTGAAAGGTCAGCACAGTAATCCTTCCAGTTTGCATAACCGCGTGGTCCGTTGATCTGGAAAAGTGTTGGCGCATCCTTTGTTGCCATCTTTGACATAAGAGTTGATTCATACTGGTTGTTTGCAGCAGTTTCAACGATTACCTTTACACCGGTTTCCTTTTCATAGGCAGCAGCAAGTTCCTGGTATACGTTTGCAACCTCCGGCTTGAAGTTAAGGTAGCGGACTGATACTTCCTTCTTTCCGCCACAGGATGCAAGCATGATAAGTGATGATACTGCAGCTGCGGCAGCCATTGCTTTTGACAATTTTTTCATTTTTTCCTCCAAAATTGAAAAATATTATTAGGATTCATGTGGAATGTTGGAAACGTTTCCATACTCTCAGTATATTCATTTCCGGATGAAAGTCAAATTTTTTTTATTTTAAACCATGAATGGTCGTATTCATCATATTTTATTTGTAAATTTAAATACTTTTATCATATATTATGGAAACGTTTGCATATTGTAATTTTTTCTTACTCCACTAAACGCAATTTGACGTACCGTTGTAAAAAAGCGCCCTTTCAAACTTTTAGTATAGAAAACACCATTAAATTATACTAAAATGTCTTAAATATTTTTTAAGTCTCAGGTGGTAAAAATGACTTTACAGACAATCGGTAAAATCTGTGCCTTTGCCCTCTACCTGGGCTTCATGGTTTATATCGGAATCAGAAGCTCAAAGAAGACAAACAACGCAAAGGACTTCTTTCTTGGTGGACGCGGAATCGGTCCATGGGTAACAGCACTTAGCGCAGAAGCATCTGACTCTTCGGCTTGGCTTCTTATGGGTCTCCCAGGACTCTGCTATCTCGGCGGTGTCAAGGAAACTTTCTGGACAGCCATTGGTCTTATCGTAGGTACATACCTCAACTGGCTCATCGTCGCAAAGCCATTGCGCAAATGTTCAATCACATACGGTGACTCAATCACAATCCCTGGCTTCTTCAAGAACAGATTCAAGAGCGAACGCTGCAACATCATCTCTGTCGTACTCATCGTTTTCTTCTTTACGATCTACACGGCATCAGGAATCGTTGCCTGCGGAAAGCTTTTCCGTTCGGTATTCGGACTTGACTACACAGTAGGCATGGTCATCGGTCTTGTTGTAATCCTTTCATACACAATCCTCGGTGGATACCGTGCAGTTTGTACCACAGACTTCGTTCAGGGTGCATTGATCTTCATCGCTTTCGTCATTGCAGGAACAGTTGCAGTATTCGCTCTCGGCGGTCCAGCAGAAGCTTTCAACTCTGCAAAAGCATTCAGCGTAAAGGCTCTTTCAGGCGAATTGAACGCTGACCTCCAGAAGGTGTTCACCGCAAACCAGAGCTTCAGTGCAATGAGCGCCGTTTCTGCCTTCGCTTGGTGCCTCGGTTACTTCGGTATGCCACACATCATCGTTCGCTTCATGGGAATCCGTTCTAACGAAGAAATCACAACTGCCCGCCGCGTAGGTATCATCTGGATGATCATCGCCTACATCGGTGCTTTCGTAATCGGTTCTCTCGGAACAGTTTACCTCAACAACCGTGGTATTCTCCTCAACGCTTCAACAGCAGAAACAGTATTCAGCGAGACAATGCTCAAGATGTTCCCTTCTTTCATCGCAGGAATCTTCCTCTGTGCAATCCTTGCAGCTTCAATGTCTACAGCAGACAGCCAGCTTCTTGCAGTTGCTTCCACAGTTTCCCTTGATCTTTACAAGGCAAAGATCAACAAGGACGCTGATGAAAAGAAGGTTCTCCTTGTAAGCCGCATTACAGTATTTGCAGTTGCAATCATCGCTTTCGGGCTCTGTCTCCTTCCTAACAACAACTCAATCTTCGGTCTTGTTTCCTATGCTTGGGCAGGATTCGGTGCAACGTTCGGCGCAATCATCTTCCTTGCACTTTTCTGGAAAAAATGTACAGCTGACGGTGCTTCTGCAGGTCTCCTCGTAGGATTCATCACAGTTGTTGTATGGCACAACCTCCACGGCGGAATCTTTGACGTTTACGAGATTCTTCCAGGATTCATTGCAACCCTTGTTGTTGCTGTTCTCGTAAGTCTTGTTACAAAGACAAAGCCTGGCGTTGAAGAAAAGTTCGACGAATACAAGAACATGGCTGACTAAATAAAATCAGCAAACACAAAGGGAAAGGGCTGGCGGTTAGAGATTATTTCTAACCATCAGCCCTTTTCCTTTTAAAATGAATGATGCCTTGCAAACCGCCCAGATTCAGCTCATTTTATGCCATAGTCCTACAAATCGCAATGTACGACTGATTTTTTTGTAGTACCTGCCGGAGTTTGTCCCCGTTGTTCCCGGTCGTCAATCATCATCTATTGTTAATGAATTTAAAAACAAATCTTTTGAGTTTCGCAATAATTGAAATTCCACGGGTAGTTTTTTACAATCATCAGACTCAAGTATTCTATAGAACTCCAATCTCTTTTCATCAGATATCCAATGATACGGCAGAAAATCATTATTTTTCTTTTCAAAATAGTCGATCTGGTTTTCAAGAATTGATGAATTAATTCTATATAATTCTATTTTTGTTGCATACAAATGAGATTTAGAAACATATATCAACTCATAGGAAAAACAATGAAATGCATTGTCTCTGAAAATTAATTCACCTATGATTTTACCATTATTTATAATTGGTTTATTTATAAATCGTTTTTTATTCCTTCCTCCCTTGTCAACCGAATCGAAACGATTGTTGTACAACGCATATTCATTTACCGAAAAGTCATACGAATTCAGATATTCATCAATTCTTCTATATAGTTCCTCTTGATTATTTTTTGTTAGAGCAAGAAACTTTTTACTGTAGGATTTTTCCTCTAAACGATTTAATTTTTCTAATGGAATTTTTACTGTATGAATAAAAATCTTTCCATCTTGTTTTGACTCTACTATCATATCCATATCGTAAATCTTATGCTTAACACTTTCATCTACCTTAACATCTTTTGTTTTTAAAACTATTTCTGTCTTAGAACATCCAGAAAAGAGGGAAACAAAAAATACAAATAGCAGTAATTTACCCTGTTTCAAAATCACCTCCACATCAGTCATTTTGTAAACGTTAATTTAATTTATGGTCCTGTAGGGGTCTGTCCCCGTTGACCGGACTTTCTGACCAATTTGTTAAACCCTTGTATTTACTGTGTTTAAAACAAAAAAACTGGGCGTGACCAGTTTTGGCCAGTTAGCCCAGTTCTGTATTTTAATCATACACTTCACTGCGGTGACCTATTCTCACTACAGATATTATAAGTTCATTGTCTTTTATTTCACATATCAGTCGCCAGTCGCCTACGCGGTAACGCCACAATCCTGCAAGATTGCTTGAAAGTCCTTTACCTCGTGTACGGGGATCTTCAAGCGCTTCAAGTTCATGTGCATATTTTACAATCTGGTTCCGAATGCTGCCGTCAACTTTTTTTAATGTCTTTAATGCTGTTTCTGAAAAAATAACTTTCATAAACCGAGCTCACGTTCCACTTCGGCAAGCGTGTATGTCTTTTCTTTTCCGCTTCTGATATTTTTTATAACTTCTTCTGCCAAAAAAATATCTTCCAGGTCATCGAGATACTCTTCAAGAAGATAGTTATAGTAAAATGAGGCAGGACGCTTTGTCATTTTCGCAAGGCGTTCAATTCTGATTTTATTCTGAGGATTTGACCTGAAATTTATTACTGCAGAATTAGTCATAATAACCTCCACTTGTAATACATTGTAATACAAATAACTTTATACCGTCAAGTTCATTCCTAAACTTCTGTATTTTCTGAAAGAGAATGCAAAAGTCGCTCCCGCAAGCATAATATAAAACGATTACATCCCTTCCATGACATCGCTTCGGCACGCAGTTTTACGTCCGTGCAAAACTGCTAAACAGAACACGCATTCTGTTTAGGCGTGCAGCCATGGACGGCGGAACACCGGGCCTGCGGCAGCGACTCCGTAGTTTTCTTTGAAAACTACGGACTTTAGAATAGTTATTGTATAATAGCGCGAATTCTTAATGTATCTATAATTCCAAAAATTAAACCTATTATAAGAGCTATTACAATTAAAACTTTTCGAAGAACATCCATGTCTGTTTTAGTTTTTCTTTTTAATATTGGAACTGCAATTAATAAAATAAAGATAAAAGCAACAAAAAAACCAGAAATTTTTAAAGAGTTTTCAAAAAATTCAATTATAGGTCTAAAAATAAAGGCAATAATTTTTTGTTTAGGCGTCATTTCTCATTCCTTGTTATTAGAGTAAATATTTGTTCCCATTGTATATGTAATTCCTATTGAAGGTCCTAAAAGATAATTTGTATATCCAGTCTTATTTGTTATGAAGCGTTTCCAATCAATTTCAATTGATGGGATGCTAACTAGCAATTATAGCAAACTCTACACACATTTTTTTTACCACTTCTTCAAAAAAACGAGAGTCAAATTATCAGCAATCAAGATTTCATTTTTGAAATTATCCTCAAAATTACAAGTGTAAAAAGTGATGAAACAACAATCGTTGGAATCTGCATAATCATATATAATAAATACCAATCATTTTTTAAATACAAAAAATTTACATCAAAATATCCGTTAGCCACAAAAAAGATCAAAAGCCTTAATATATACCCCAGAAATACATACAATACCAGCTTTATAAAATAATCAACTTTTCCCATAATTGATTTGAAATTTACAACTGTCAAAATAACTGAATACAGAGAAGGTAGTATAATGCCTCTAAATTCTACATACAAATTAAAATTCGGCAGCAAAACTACCATCAAACAGTAACATATTTCTACGAGAATCGATTGAAGAAAGATTCTAATTTTCATTACTATACCTCAGCACATTAATTTCCAGTGATTCAGGATTATCTTTCGCAAATTGCTCATATTGTTTGTTTGGTCTAGTGAATCCTAAAGTTCCTTTTTATTGCCTTTGGCTTTAATGTTAGCATTAATTACTATATCACCAACCAAATCACCGCAGTTTTGTCCTTTTTCTCCCGCCCTTAAGGAATATGGGTTTTGGTAAAGTTCATCTCCCTTCTCTATTAATTTTTTATCATCTTCTGATGTGGTGAATATTCGTAAACCACGATCATATTGATCATCCTTATCCCTTTTCTTGTTTTCTTTAATGAAGTCATTAAGAGTTGCATATTTTGCTTTTTCATTATTTTTATTAATGTTTTTTTGTTCTTTTAATGAATCTTTTGAAATAGCTCGCCGACCTTTTTCAGGATTATAAGTCCCATTTACAGGATTACTTCCATCTTTAGAAAAATAAATCCAACCATCCTCATCATTACCAATAAGGATTGCATTATGACCAAACTTACCAGCACCGTAAGATCTATTTAAAATTACTATATCCCTACCATCCGGGTCCGTATACTTCACCGGATTGTTTCCCGCGTAGTGGTACAAATTACCATTGATGGGACGAACCCTGATTTTTCACCTGTTTTCCGATGTTTTTACCTTCTTCGCCCTGGTCTTCCACTCCTTTTCTCTAAATTTTTATCCATATCCATGCTTAATTCTACAGATTTTGCACGGATTCTGCCACTTTTTCAGCCCAGAACTGCGGTTGTAACATCAATTTCAATTTGTGGGAATAAAGACTAGCGTTTTCAGATGGAGCGAAAACGCTAGATGTGGAGGTGTTTATTTTTTCCTTGCTTTTCCCAATAAAGGAATTTTTCATTTTCCCAAGGTTCTTTATAAAAAAAGAATCCAATCAAACGATTAAAAATATTAAGTTTGGCATAATAACCTTTATTAAGTTCAGGGCAAAGTACAAAATAATCATCTTTACAAGTTATACATATTTCATAACCTAATTTAAAACATCCATTTTTTGAAGAAAAAGATTTATATTCAATAAATTTTTTTGTTTTAGCAAATAAATCATTTTTCGTTTTAAATATGTGATTCTGATTTTTCTCGGTGAATAGCATTAACTGTTCAGATTTTATACCTCCATCATCATCGCATGTGTCTAAAAAAGAATCTCCATCTTGCCAAGTTTGTAAACGAAATGTATATTCTGAATTCTCTTTAAAAGCTAATTCCAAGAATTCCATAAAATTCTCATTGTCTAAAACTCTAATAATTTTCATTTTTTAGGAAAAAACCTCCAGTTTGGATTAAAAGGATTTAATCGAATCTCTTTGCCATAAATATACAGATGCCAAGGTTTTTCAACTGAACCTGATAATTTTACACCTAAAGAACGCTGGGTTGCTTTTGAAACAGATTCCATGCCCCTTTCTATTCGTATGTTACCTTTTGGACTTTTAAATAAAGATTTTGATCCGGTAATTAGACCTTTTCCAACTGAAATTGCAGCAGTTCCAACTTGGATAATCTCTATAGCTGTAAGAACTTTCTGAAAATCTCCATCTTTTAATCCGTAACTGTTTCCTGCACCTAACAAAGGAAATCCCGAATCATACTCCGATTCATAATACTGGAGATTTCCATTATTATCATAACTAGTACGAGATTTATCTTCATAATTTATTGTATAACCATTTTTTCCAACCGTTACACTTTTTGTATATTTCTTAGCTTCTTCTAACTGCTCCTTTGTTTGAATTCTATTTTCACCATTTTTAAAATTAAGTCCTACTTTTTCGCATATATCCCGTGAAAGATAAATATTCATATTCTGTTCAAACATTGCATCCAGAACTTTATTTGCATCTCCATCTTCCCTTCCGTCAGGGTCTATATAGCGTACCGGATTATTCCCCGCGTAGTGGTACAAATTACCATTGATGGGACGAACCCTGATTTTTCACCTGTTTTCCGACGGTTTTACCTTTTTCTGCCTGGTCTTTCACTCCTTTTCCTAAAATTTTCATCCATATCCATGCATAATTCTACAAGTTTTGCACGAATTCTGCCACTTTTTCAGCCCAAAACTGCTGTTGTAACATCAATTTCAATTGATGGGAAGACAGTGGTTATAAACACTTTTTAGTATTCAAGTTTCTTTATAGCATTTTGGTATAGCAATTCATCTCCTGACAATTCTTTTATAACTTTTAGTTCCTTTTTTGCCGACACTAAATCATTTTGTTTAAGAAATACTTCAAACATCTTAAAATGTAAGTTAAGGTCTTTTGAATAAATTTTATCGGCCTTACGATAATAAATTATTGCATTATCGTATAGAAGATTTTCAGCATAAATATCTCCAGCTAGTTCGCAAGCATTCATTTTAAGAAATCCGTGATGAAGACTTTTGTCAGCAGAAATAAATTCATTTAAAGCTATTTCTCTTTCTTCAATCTGTGCATAAAACAGTCCTTTGAAATAATTAGAATACCCTTTTTTATAGCGATCATAAACTGAAAGCCATTTTTCTTCATCAATATCAATATCCTTTCCATTTAAGGAACCAAATATTGCTGTTATTTCATCAGATTCATATCCTTTA
>NZ_JAZUGX010000068.1:0-2000 GCF_045641405.1 Treponema sp. | reverse complement strand
AATCACCTGAACATGAATCATATCAGCTCCAAAAAAAAAGACGCAGCGAAAATAAATTCACTGCGTCTTTGCATTACTTAATTCATTATTGTAGATTCTTGATTATTTTTCAATTAGGGGTCTGTCCCCATTGTATTATGGACGGCGAACCAAACGAAATACTTCTGTAATTGTACCATCAATTTGGTCCTATGTCAATAAAACAGACAACTTAAACGGGCTCTGGCAGTGCTCCAAATCCCTTATATGTTGTGTCTCCTGTCAAGAAAAAAAACAGGAAAGATCATTCGGCAATTTACCAACTCTTATATTCTTGGATAATGAACATGTTCATCCCGTAAGGTCAATGGATTCGCCAAAGTTCTTTCTGTCTAACGTCGAGCATAACACTTTATTTCTAAAGGTCGCCAAGTAGGGATTTCAAAGATAACTAATCCTTGCTGCCCGCTTATTTTTCCTGATAGTTTTTTCTTAAAAAAGCCAAATAAAATCTCTCCAAATTTTATAAGTTTTTCAATCTATATTTAATCTAGGCAATGTGATCGGTCATCATTCCCCAGACAAAACATGCCAGTTCCCTTGCTGCTGCTGTTGAAGCTACGTTCGATGCTTTTCCTCGACTCTCAAGATTCATCATCTTGTGCTTTAACCTGTACCTGCATTTATCTGCATAGGCAATTACTTTCGGGTCGTTCCCTTTCTGTCTGTCCAGAAGTCTTTTTGATTTCTTAAACTTCACATTCGTCTTCTTTATACTTTTGGCACTTTCCGTAAAAAGCCGCCTCAAATAACAGTTGCCCGACTTCGTAATTCCAAGATGTCTTTCTTTTCCTCCCGAAGAATGTTCCCCAACTGACAGCCCGACAAAATTGGCAAAGTCCCATGCTCGCGCAAACCTCATGAAATCTCCCACCTCTGAAACAATGGATACTGCCGTCAACGTATCAATTCCACAGAAACAGATCAGTTTCTTGACCTTTGCGTTCACTTCTTCATCTTCTGAGATTTCCTCAAGCCTATTCTCAACTCTTTTCAGACGTGCTTCAAGTTCGTTTACACTGACGATATATTCATCAAATGCTTCCTGGAGATATGGCTGCTCAAATGTGATTTCCTTCAGCCATCGCCTGTGTTCTCCAGTCCAATGACTTTTACCTTCAAAATGCTTTCCCTGTCTAAGAAGAAATGCCTGCAGAACCTGTTTTGCTGTTTTCAGTTCTGTCATTATGCTTCGTCTCATCCTGCAGAATTCTTTTATTGCTTCTTCCTTCTGACTTGAAAGATGAACAGGACTGTAATCATGTGTAAACAAATCTTTTGCAAGTAGGCGAGCATCCACCTTGTCATTTTTTACCTTGTAATTCGCACTCCGTTTTAATGATGTAGGTGCCATAACCACGCAAGCTACGTCCTTTCTCAACAAATCCCGACACAAGCCGAAGCCTGTCGGACCTGCCTCATATCCACAGACGAACATCACATCACCAAGCTGTTTCTTTACATTTTCAAGATACTTGATGACGTTCGCTGTTGTTGATTTCATCTTGTGCTCATAAAGATATCTGTCGGTTCTCGAATCATAGCAACATAATGAATAACTGTCTTTGTGGACATCCATTCCTACATAAATTATAATTTCCATGTTGTGTCTCCTTTTTGCATTTTGGTAATGCTTTTGTTAGATTTGTCTTACCTAATTTTAAGCTAAATCCACGTTTTTGCAAAAAATCAGGAGACACAACATATTGTCTAATCCGTTTGACAACAAAGTCCTCATTTCTAACAAATTATTAACAAATATTTTGCATATATAAGTCCTTTTTTTTGGAATAGCATGTTAAACTGTTATTATGAGTAATGCACCCAAGGAAGAAAAAACATCCAGACCTCATAAAAGCTTCTGGAACTTTGCTCACGACTGCCTTGCACCAATAATTCTAAAAAAGTTCGGATGTAAAACACAAAATGCACCTAAGCTGCCCGAACCATATCTTGTTCTT
>NZ_JAZUGX010000067.1:0-154124 GCF_045641405.1 Treponema sp. | reverse complement strand
GAAAGAATTGGTTGAATACCTCGAATGGTACAATGAAAAGAGAATCAAGGTTAAATTAAAAGGACTGACTCCTTTACAATTTAGGAATCAGTCCTTAAAATCAGCCTAGTTAAAGTGTCCAATAATTGGGGTGCACTTCAAAGAAGCCCTTTTTTATACATCACTTAAACTTAGCAGTTTTCTGCGAAGTACTTGATTGTGCGAACCATCTGTGATGTGTAAGAGTTTTCATTGTCGTACCATGAAACAACCTGTACCTGGTATGTGTCATCGTCGATCTTTGAAACCATTGTCTGTGTTGCATCAAAGAGTGAACCGAACTTCATTCCGATAACGTCTGAAGAAACGATTTCATCTTCGTTGTAACCGAAAGATTCTGTTGCAGCAGCCTTCATTGCAGCATTGATTCCTTCCTTTGTTACATCCTTACCCTTTACAACTGCTGTGAGGATTGTTGTTGATCCAGTTGGTGTTGGAACACGCTGTGCTGAACCAATGAGCTTTCCGTTGAGTTCTGGGATTACGAGACCGATAGCCTTTGCTGCACCTGTTGAGTTAGGTACGATGTTCTGTGCACCAGCACGTGAACGGCGGAGGTCACCCTTGCGCTGTGGACCGTCGAGAATCATCTGGTCTCCAGTGTAAGCGTGGATTGTAGACATGATACCAGACTGGATAGCTGCGTACTTGTTGAGTGCATCAGCCATTGGAGCGAGACAGTTTGTTGTACAAGAAGCTGCTGAAATAACTGTGTCGTTCTTTGTAAGTGTCTTGTGGTTTACGTTGTAAACGATTGTTGGAAGGTCGTTTCCAGCTGGAGCTGAGATTACAACCTTCTTTGCACCTGCTGTGATGTGAGCAGAAGCCTTGTCCTTAGCACAGTAGAAACCTGTACATTCGAGAACAACGTCTACCTTGTTTGCTGCCCATGGACAGTTTGCTGCATCTTTTTCTGCAGAAATCTTGATTTCCTTTCCGTCTACGATGATTGAGTCTTCTGTAGATTCTACAGTGTGCTTTCCTTCACCGATACGTCCCATGAAGCCACCCTGTGCTGTATCGTACTTAAGAAGGTGAGCAAGCATCTTTGGGCTTGTGAGGTCGTTGATAGCTACAACTTCATAACCATCAGCTTCAAACATCTCGCGGAATGCCAAGCGACCAATGCGCGCGAAACCATTAATAGCAACTCTAACTGCCATAATTATTCTCCTTGAATAAATATTATTCTAATCGGCGATATTTTATTCCTATTACAATATTATGTCAATTAAACGAATCCTAAAAGAATTGTATAAAGATAACCGTATGTTAATTATAAGGGTGATTTGAATTTAAGAATTAATGTATTAAAATGTATGGAATGAAGAACTTGAAATTTCTTGTGATGACGGAAGAGATTTGTTCGGACTATTCAAGACAGGTTATAGATGGCATTTGCAATTATTGCAGCCTGAAAAAGATAGACTGTCTTGTCTGCAATGTACGCCATCCGAAATATAACGAAGGTATTTTTGAATACCAGTATTGGGCAGGATCAAGCCTTATCAATGCAAAGGATGTTGATGTTGTCATTGTCCTCAGCGGAATCTACTGTTCTTCATATAGCCTTGAGGAGCTTGCGGAAATGCTTGCGCCGTTCAAGAATAAAAAGATCATTTCACTTTCACAGAAGCTCCCTATAGAGAATTCCTGGGCAATACTTTCCGATAATGAAAGTATCTTTGATAGCGCCTTTGATTTTCTTGTTAATACCTGTGGTTCAAGACGAATTGCCTTCATGTCTGCCAATAAAACTAGCTCTGTTGAATCTAAGCTGAGGTTCAATGCATACAAAAAAGCCATTGGAAAATTCAGGCTCCAGTATGATGAATCGATTGTTTTCCATGGTAGATTTACGATGAATTCTGCATATGAGGAACTTGAGGAGCGATTGGGAAAAGATTGCAGCAGCGTTGACTTTGATACCTTTGTCGCTGCAAATGATCAGATGGCGTTGGGTGCCATGGCATTTTTCAAGGATCACGGAATAAAAGTTCCTGAGCAGGTAAAGGTTCTTGGTTATGATGACATCAACGAGTCTGCTGCGGTTCAGCCTTCCTTGTCTTCGATAAGTCCACACAACTTCAACCTTGGATACAATGCCGCTATGACTGCATTGATGGTTGCAAATGGAATTGATGCTCCAAAGGAATTTACTTCGCCTGCAAAATTGGTCATAAGGGATTCGACTGGCTATGAATTTTGCCAGCATAAGACGACCCTTAGGACTGAAGCGCTCAATCAGCTTGTTCTTCGTGGCTATGACAATACCTTTATCTATTATCTTCTTGATTCCATACAGTGCAATGATACTCTTGAAGTGTTCCTTAAGAAAACACAGAAGACACTCAAGGAAGTTGACATAAAGAATTTTGCTGTCGTCCTCTATGATGAACCTGTATACTACAAGCGTTGGGGAACATTCAGGTTTCCAGAAAAAGTAAAGCTTGAGTATGTTTATGAAAATGGAGTGGGTGAGGTTTATAGCGATTGTTACTTTTCTCCTGAAGAGCATGTCTTGCCTTCAGAAACTTTTGGAAACAGCCATGAGAGCTACATCACTCAGGTGATTTATTACGGCGAAAAACAATATGGCTACATGGTCTATTCTATCGGTGAACGTGGACTTGTGTTCTACAATCTTTATGCAAAAGCCCTTTCGAATGCTATTGCCAATTCCTATGAATATACCGCACAGTATGTGGACAATCTTAAGCTTCAGATGGAAAAGTATGAGCTTGAACAGACTTCTCGTACCGACGAACTCACTGGTGTCCTGAATAGACGAGGCTTTGACATTCAGGGACAGAAACAGATCGATATTGCCGTGGCTACTGGAGGCTGTGGCGTGGTTTTCTATGGAGACATGAACGGGCTTAAGAGAATCAATGACACCTATGGACATGAATATGGAGACAAGGCCATCAAAGCGGAGGCAGAAGTTCTAAAAAAGGCTTTCCGTGCAACGGATACCGTCGGTAGAATGGGTGGCGATGAATTTGCTGTTGTTGCGGCAGGCTTTCCTATGCGCAAGCTTGATGAAGTAAAAAAGATCATTGCGCAAAAATGTCTAGAGGCTAAAGAAAAATATCAGCTTCCTTTTGATTTTTCCATCAGCCTTGGTGCCATAGAATTTGACAATAAGTTGACCGACTTGAATTCTCTCCTGAAATTTGCAGATCAACAGCAGTATGTGGAAAAAAGAAAATTCCATGATGAAGAGAAGACGGATGTTGGTAGGATCTGAATCACTGTTCAAGGTTGAAGTGTTTTTTCAATTCGTTGAGGACGGCACGTTTGTTTGCAGACCATAATGGTTCCACAAGAAGTGATTTGGGACCATCGCCAGTTAATCGATGAAGGACGGTCGTTTCAGGCATAAGGTCAGCAAGTTCTTTTACAAAGCTGCAATATTCATCCATGGTCGGTAGGGGCCATGGATTTTTTATGTATTCTTCTGCCATTTTTGTTCCACGAAGAATTTGAAGCAGCTGAAATTTAATTCCATCCAGAGGTGGTTCCAGTTTTGCAAGGTATTCTGCTGTTTCTTTCATCATCGCTTTGGTTTCGCCAGGCAGCCAGAGAATTGTGTGGATGATTACAGTTAGTCTGGCCTTCTTTAATTTTTTATAGATTCCGTCAAAGACCTGCAGATTGTATCCTCGATTTATCTTTTCTGCGGTGTTTTCATGGATTGTCTGGAGACCAAGTTCAACCCATACTGGTTTTGTTTTGTTGAGTTCTGCAAGGAAATCAATCATTCTGTCACTGATGCAGTCAGGTCTTGTTCCGATGGAAAGTGCACATATTGAAGGATGCCTGATTGCATTCATGAAAATTTCCGAAAGATTTTCAAAAGTCTTTTCTTTTGTTTCGTAAGTGTTGGAGAAGGATTGAAAGTAGGCTATGAATTTTACCTGCTTTGTTTTTGGCAGCTTGGAAGAAATTCTATTTATGGCATTTTGTATTTGCTGCTCGATAGAACCTTCCGTCTGCCCGAATTCACCAGATCCGCCTGAAGAACAGAAGGTACAACCTCCAGTGGAAATAGTACCGTCTCTGTTTGGACATGTGCATCCTGTGCTTAATGAAAGCTTGTAGACCTTGCAGCCAAATGTTCTGTGCAAATGTCTGTTTAGAGTAAGTTCCGACATTAAAACAATTCACCCTGTGTCTGTTTATCTGTGCTGCGGTTGCCTTGAGGATGGGAATTCCTTTCCCAGAAAACGCCGTCGCTATAGCCTTGGATTTCTTTGTCGTTATCAGCAAGGAGAAGTCGTTTTGCTGAATACAGGCAGTATTCTCTGCTGAGCTCAATTCCACAGTAATGTCGTCCAAGTTTTTTTGCTGTCACTGCGCTTGTTCCGCTTCCAAGAAAAGGGTCGAACACAAGTCCTTCATTGGGACAGGAAGCAAGAATCAGTTTTGCGCAAAGTTTTTCGGGCTTCTGTGTTGGATGGTCTGTGTTTTCAGGCATGGACCAGAATGGAATTGATATATCATCCCAGAAATTTGAAGGATAGGTAAGTCGGAAATTTCCATCACCTGTTTCCTGCCAGTCCTTTGGTTTTCCATTTTCCCTGTATGGTGCTATTACTTTTCTTTTCTGCTTTACGGCTTCGATGTCAAAGTAGTAGTTTTTTGGATCCTTTACGGCATACCAGATGTCTTCCATTCCGTTCTTCCAGTTGCTTTTTGCTCCGCGTCCTTTTTCCCTTTGCCAGGTTATCCTGTTCAATATAGTAAGTTTTTTTTCAAGACTGCGCTGGAGTGCGGATGTGCATTTCCAGTCGCCGCATAGATAAAGAGAACCATTCGGTTTTAGTTTTCTGCAGACCTCGGGAAGCCATGAGTCAACATAGCTTTCGTAATCAGAATCCTTCATCGCGTTGAATTTAGTTCCGCTGAAATTCTTTGAAAGATTGTATGGCGGATCGATTATGATTAGGTCTGCAAATTCATCTGGCATAAGTTTTAAGGTTTCAAGAACATCACCGTTGAAAATTTTATCTTCTATTGAAGAATCTTTTCCCAATGATGCTGGAGAATAAATTGATTTTTCTAGAACTGGAATTTCATCCTGAGAAACTGTAAGGGTTCTGTTTCTTTCTGCTCTGATTTTACCGTCTTCCATTTCTTTTATTCCTTGCCGCACATCCAGTAACAGAGACTGCACATGTCGTTGCATTTTCCTTTGGGTAGAAGTTTTTCTTTTTGCATTTCTTTTGCTTTCTGCAACAGTCCGTAGTTGTAACAGACATCCACCATAGGATTTTGTAAGGCATTTTCCATCAGGGTTTTAAAATTGTCTTTTACTGTTCCTATAAAAAGCTCTTTCTTTTCGTTTGCAAATCCGCAGCAGGGAGCAATGTTGCCGTCGGAATGGACGTAAAGGACGTTTCCCGTGTATTGGCAGTAATCTTCTGAAAACCACCTGCCGTCATTTAGCTGTATGCTTTGGTCTGGAATGAAACTTTGGGTAAATCGAAAAATTGTAAGCTCCGAGCCTTCATCATCATATAATAGTATGGCTCCACTTCCATTTTTTCGGTTCAGTTTGACTGCTGATTTCGAAAAACCGATTTCATTTTTAAGTTCATCAATTTGAAGAAGAAATTTTTCTGTATCTTTTTTAACATCTGCAGCATCAACTACACTCAATATTTCAACGCAGCTTCTATCATTGAATGTTTTGTGGCAGGTTTTTATGAACTGGGATATTTTTTCAACATCCTGTCCGTGGAAGCTGTCAAAGCTTAATCCGATCTTTCCGTCAAATCCTGAATCAAAAACAGCTGTAAGCTTCTTTTCAAGTTCTTTGGAATCGTTCCACCAGACTCCGTTTGTCATGAGACGGTCAAAAACAAGTCCAAGGTCTATTGACTTTCTGCAGATTTCAGTTGTGAAATCAAGGTTCAGGAACGGTTCTCCACCTGAAAATCCTACCTTCAATAGCTCTATGTTTTTTGCGCAATCTTCAAGAAGCTCCAATGCATCCTTCAACTCAAGCCTTGAATTTTTCTGTTCGACAAAGCAATGGGCACATTTTAGATTGCAGAGGCTTGTAGGGCAAAATATTATTTCTTCGGGATTGAATCCAGGACCATTTTTTTTCATGTTGCTAGTCTACCACAAATTGCAAAATTTAAAAAGATGCTTTTGCTTAATTATTTAATCATCCTGAAAAATCATAATTGCCGTAATTTTGCCATATTTTTGACTTATTGTTTATTTACAATTTCCTTAAGCAGGACAGGAAAGAATGTTCTGCAAGGAGACTAGAATGAAAAAATTAAACACATTGACGGCAAAATTGATTTCAATGGGAGTCATTGTCGGACTTTTATTGATTGGAAACATGATGATCGGTTCAAAATTGAAGGATAGGGAAGAAACCAGAGATGAAGCCTGTCATTCCATTTCAAAAGCTGCGGGCGGACGGTTTTCTATGGATGGACTGTATGTTGTGGTTCCATATGATTACAATGAAATATATTATGATGACGGAATAAAAAAAACAAAAAAAAGCACTGCAAACATCTATTTTAACCCAGATAAGGTAAATGTCGATTCAGTGATTTCAACTGAAATTAGACAATTGGGAATTTATACTTCACCTGTTTTTACAGGTACGCTTTCAGTCAATGCTGATTTTAATCTTGAAACTTTGAAGAAGGATGTTGATAAAAGTTATCATCCTGAAAAAGCATATTTCCTTCTTAAGATTGGTGATGTTTCCTTGCAGTCTCATCCTGAATTCATGATCAATGGGAAAAAATGTGATACCTATCTATATAATGATGGAATCGCTTCAAAGACTTACTATACAGAGGGAAAATTTCATTTGGAGACGGAACTTAAGATTCGTGGTGCAGAAAAATTCAAGGTGTTCGTAAATGCTCAGGATATGACGCTGAATGTAAAGTCTGATTGGACTTCTCCAGGATTTACAGGCTTTGATTTCCTTCCAAGCAAAAAGAATATTGATGAAAACGGATTTGCTGCCACATGGAACATTCCATTCGCTTCGGCTGATTCCTATCACTGCATTGGATTTGAATTGATTGAAAGTGTTGATGTCTACAAAAAACTTTACCGTGCCATCAATTACGGTTTCCTTTTTATCATTGTGCCTTTCATCACGCTTTTCCTTTTTGAAATGTTTGCAGGAATGCAGCTTCATTCGGTTCAATATCTCTTAAGCGGTGCCGCAAGCGTAATCTTCTTTTTGCTTCTCCTTGCACTTTCTGAGCATGTTGATTTCGGTACATCTTATATGATTTCAGGAGCTGCATCAGGAATACTTGTATCACTGTATATTGCTTCCATTTCCAGACGAATAAAGATCGGTCTTTCCATGAGTGGTGTCTTTATTGCTCTGTATTCATACCTGTTTGTTTCACTTTCGTCGGAAGATTATGCTCTTTTGATAGGTTCTGTTTTTGCATTCGTAGTTATCGCGGTCCTTATGTTCTTCACCAGAAAGGACAATTTAGGTAGAATGAAAAAAAACACATTGACGGAAGAAGAAGACATTGAGAGTAGCACTTGTTGATGATGAAAAGAACGTAAGGCTTGCCGTTGGAACCGCACTTAAGAAGGAAGGCTTTGAAGTGCTTGAGTTTTCCAACGGTCAGCTCGCCTATGATGATCTGATTTCTATGGAAGGAACTGTTCCTGACATCTATGTGCTCGATATAATGATGCCAGTAATGGATGGAATCATGTTCCTTCAGAAATTTAAAGCCATTCATCCAGAAATTCCTGCAATTTTCCTTACCAGTCGTGATGAAGAATTTGACAAGGTGCTTGGTCTTGAACTTGGAGCAGATGATTATCTTTGCAAACCTTTTTCCGTCAAGGAGCTTATAGCAAGAATAAAGGTTCTGGTCCGCCGTTATGATTTCCTTAAGGTGAATGCTACTCAAATGGAGGATAAGGGGCTGAAAGATCGTATAGCTTCAAATGAAATCACGGTTGATTCCGATAGCTATACGGCTTTCATAGGGGACAGACCCCTTGTTCTTACAGTTACTGAATTTCGTCTTATAGAACTTTTTGTTAATCGTAAAGGTGCCGTCCTGACGAGGGAACAGCTTATAAATGCAGCCTTTCCAGAGGATAATTTTGTGAACGATAGAGCCATAGATTGTCATATAAAGCGGTTGAGAAAAAAGATTGGTTCTGAAAAAATAGAAACAGTTTATGGTTTAGGCTACAGGTTTACGGAATAAGAAATGAAAAGAAAATTCAAGGCATTCAGAATCCCGTTCAACATTCCCATCAGCATTCAGATTTCAATTTTTCTTGTGATCATAGCATTCGTACCCATTGCATCTGTAATGGCATTGAAGACCTATGAAAAACAGCTTCTTGAGCAGACTGAAAAATCCAATGTTCAGCAGGCAAGACTTGTCTCTGCAAGTCTGGATGGTCAGGAACTGGATTATAAAAACGCAAAGAAACTTCTGCTTGCCATGAATGGCAGGTTTGATGCAAGAATAAGAATCCTTGATGAAAATCTTAGGCTTCTTGCGGATTCTGCTGTGTTAAATGCTGACGATTCCTTTGAATCTGAAATGGAACCTTCATCAAAAAAACGGGATGGAACCGATGAACTTGATTCTTCCATTACGACTGCTTCTGCAAATGACTCTTTTGTCTACCGTATGCTTTCTATGCCTGTGAGAATCTACAGAAAATATTTTCGTCCTCCTGTTCAAGGTACAAAAGATTATTATGCAAACCGCTCAATGTTTGATGGAAATGAACTTCGTTCAGCATTGGCTGGGAAATATGGCGCTGCAACAAGAATTTCAGAAGGACAGGCAAGCGTTACCTTGTATTCTGCCGTTCCTATTTTGAATGGGGATAAGGTTAGTGGAGTTGTCCTTGTCAGCCGTTCGACCTATAGAATCCTTCAGAATCTTTATGAACTAAGACTTGATCTTGGAAAAAATTTCTTATGGTCCCTTTTGGCTGTTTTTCTCATTGCTGTTTTTTTAGGATTCAGAATCAGCCGTCCGCTTAGAAAACTTGCTGAACAGTCTGCAAACTGCGCCGATAGAAAAGGCCATGTCATTAGTACGGAATTTACTGGCAGGGCAAGACAGGATGAAATAGGAGAGCTTTCCCGTTCCCTTGCTTTTCTTGTTGAACGGTTGAAAAACAGGATTGATTTTATAGAAAGCTTTGCAAGCGATGTATCCCATGAATTTAAAAACCCTTTGGCGGCAATCCGTTCCTGTACGGAAATTCTATCTGATCCAGATTTGGAAAAAGAGGAAAGAAATAGTTTTATAGAAGCTATTGATGAAGAAGTCAATCATATTCAAAATCTTTTAACTGGAGTGCGCAATATCACTAAAATCGATGGCGGAGGGCAGGTTGTATTGCAGAAGGTTAATCTTCATATGCTTGCCTGCAACATGATTGAACAATGCCGTCTCGCATTTAGAAATGTTTCATTTGAATTTACAGGTAATTGCACGAAAGATTTTACTTTAGAATTTCCTGAATCCTATATGGAACGGATGCTTGATAATCTTCTTTCCAATGCGGCAGGATTTGGAACTGTGGTGCGCCTTAACATCGATATAAAAAACAATGGAATTCATATTTCTGTTGAGGATAATGGATCTGGTGTGCCTGAATCTGAAAGAATGAAGATATTCAATAGATTCTATTCAAATCGACCAGAAACTGAAAAATCATCTCATACTGGACTTGGGCTTTCCACTGTAAAAGCCATCGTGGATGCAATGGGTGGTGAAATTTCAGTCGGTGAAAGCAAAGAGCTTGGTGGTGCAAGCTTTGTTGTTGTTCTACATGCAGATTCTGAAATTTAATTCTTCTGACGGGTGTTCAAGAAATTTTATTCTTACATAAAATTCATTGCCTTTGGTGTCAAAGCTTATTTCCTCGGCGATGGTTGAATCTTCAAGAAGATCATCAAAAAAACTTACTGGCGATGTGTTTCCTTCTGCGTAAATTGAAATTTCAGAAATTGATGTGTTTTTTGTGATATAGGAAATTCTTCTGAAGAATTGATATTTTGATTCCGTCCTTATGATTTTTTTATTGGTGTTGTCTAGAATTAAATAGGATCTGTCTTTTGTTATGAATGCCGCAAGCTGTTCATTTGATTCGATAACTTTAAACTGATCTTCCGTCTTTTTTTTACTGCTGTAGACTGCCGTGGTGAACAGAATGAATCCTATGAAAATGATTGTTGCTGTTTTCATGGTTTAAGTCTAAAAAAAGAAGATGTTGAAAATGTGGCGTCAATGTGTCAACTTTATGCCTTTTTATAATGGTGTAGGACGGTTGCAGCTCCTATTCTATTTACTTGAGTTTTCCTGTATAATTGCGTTATGGCTAAGACAGTAGACGACAAGAAAATTATTTACACAATGGATCGCGTTTCGAGAGCATACGGAACAAAAGTTGTATTGAAGGACATCAGCATCTCTTATTACTATGGTGCAAAGATCGGTGTCATTGGTGAAAACGGTGCAGGTAAATCTTCTCTTTTTAAGATTCTTGCAGGTCGCGATACAGATTATACAGGTGAAACACAGCTTCTTCCTGGATTCACAATGGGATATCTTGAACAGGAACCATACCTTGAACCAGGCAAGACAGTTATGGAAATCGTAAAGGAAGGTGTTAAGCCAATTACAGACCTTCTTGAAGAATTCGATAAGGTTAATGAAGAATTTGGAAATCCAGATGCAGACTTTGACAAGCTTTGCGCTCGTCAGGCAGAACTTCAGGAAAAACTTGATGCCGCAGACGCATGGAACCTTGACGCAAACCTTGAGCTTGCCATGGATGCCCTCCGTTGTCCTCCTGCAGACCAGGTTGTGGATGTGCTTTCTGGTGGTGAACGCCGCCGTGTTGCACTTTGCCGCCTTCTTTTGCAGCAGCCTGACATTCTTCTCCTTGATGAACCTACAAACCACCTTGATGCAGAAACAATCGCATGGCTTGAACGCCATCTTCGTGACTACAAGGGAACGATCATTGCCATCACCCATGACCGCTACTTCCTTGACAATGTAGCAGGATGGATTCTTGAAATGGACCGCGGTGAAGGATATCCATTCAAGGGCAACTATACTGAATGGCTTGAAGCAAAAGAAAAGAGAATGGCTCTTGAAGAAAAGCAGGCATCCCAGCGTCACCGTGAAATGCAGGAAGAATTGGAATGGATTCACGCAGGTGCAAAAGGACGCCAGGCAAAGCACAAGGAACACATTACAAAGTATGAAGCTCTCCTTGCAGAAGAAAGCAAGCGCGTTCAGCTTAAGGATACTCAGATTTCAATTCCTGCAGGTCCTCGCCTTGGTTCACTCGTAATCGAAGCTCACGGACTTACAAAGTCTTACGGCGACAAACTTCTTTTTGAGAACCTTGACTTTGCAGTTCCAGCTGGTGCTGTAGTTGGTATCGTTGGTCCTAACGGTGCAGGTAAAACAACACTTTTCAAGATGCTTGCCGATGCTTACGGTGACAATGCAAACGGTGAAAAGCCTGACAGCGGTTCATTCAAGATCGGTGAAACAGTAAAGCTTGTGTATGTTGACCAGATGAGAAGCAAGCTTGATGACAATAAGACTGTCTATGAAATGCTTTCCGACGGACTCGATCTGATCAAGCTTGGAGCAGTTGATGAAAAGGGGAAGCCTGTTAACGGTATGCTCCGCGAGGTCAATTCCCATGCTTACTGTTCATGGTTCAACTTCAACGGTGCAGAACAGAACAAAAAGATCAGCGTCCTTTCAGGTGGTGAAAAGAATCGTCTCAATATGGGAATGATGTTCAAGGAATCTGGAAATGTCCTTCTCCTTGACGAACCTACAAACGACCTTGATATTGCAACAACCCGTTCATTGGAAGAAGCAATCCAGAACTTTGCTGGATGTGTAATGGTTATCAGCCATGACCGCTACTTCCTTGACCGTATCTGTACACATATTCTTGCATACGAAAACAATTCGGAAGTTCGCTGGTTTGAAGGCAACTGGTCTGAATACGTTGAATGGAAGAAGAAGGAACTTGGTGAGGACAGTGAAATCCCTCACAAGACTGTTTACAGAAAGCTTACACGCTAGAAATGCTGAGAGCCTGCATCGCGGGCTCTTTTTTATTTTAGGATGAAATCCATGTAGATTGGATTGTGGTCGCTGAATTTAAAATCATTATCGATTACATCTGCTGAAATAACTTCTACATTATCAGATACGATGAATCCATCGATTACGGTTACGAAGTTTTTTCCGTTCCATGGTTCTTTTGTATCTCGGACTGTAGGAATTGGATGTTCAAGATTTACAGGTGGTACGAGTTTAAGATGGGCATCCAGTTTTTCAGAAGGAAATGTCTTGGTCCAGTTTAAGCCGTTGGACTCAAATCCGAAATATTTTGACATTCCTTCCAGTACTTCTCTGTTTAAGTCTCCACCGCACAGGATGTAGTTTCCCTTTCTGTATTCTTCCATCATGTCATCGTTCAGCATTTCAATCTGTCGGGTGCTTGTTTCAGCGTTCGTTGTGTATGCACTCATGTGGGTGTTGTAAAGGACAAGGTTTTTTCCGTTTTCTGTTTCGATGTGGGTTTTCATGAAGCAGCGGTCGAGATCCAGAAATTTTGAAAGCCCCGTTTCAATCGGAAATGACCTTCTTATTGAATCAAAACACCTGAAACCTGTTGCTGTCAAAATGCCTGATTTGTTTGCTCCGTGGGGTTGTGTCAGAGGCCAGAAAAGAAACGCACTGTCGTAGTTCTGTGCAAAGACAGTATTGATGGACAGCCCTGATTTTTCGTTCAATCTGTCAGAAATTATTTTTCTTTCATCAACATGATGTGATCTTGTGCTTTCAAAATCAACTTCCTGAAAAAGCATGAAGTCTGCTTTTTTATTCAATATGGTATCTGTTGAACCTGTTATGTTCTTGATCACTTCTTCCTTGGAATATGCCCAGCTGTATTTTCCTCCGTCCATAAAAAAAGAAAAATCCTGTGAATAGGCTCCGAATCCAACATTTGAAGAGGTTATTCGGTATTGTTTTCCTATTGCGACTTTTTCATTGTCTGCAAGACCTTCTTCGCTGAGTTTAATTGCGTCTGGAATTCTGTGGTATGAAAGAATCAAATATAAAAGATAGAAAATGAGCGTCAGCAGAAATATAACCAGAACTGGCATGATGACTTTTAAAAATAATTTTGACATTTATATCCCCTTTGATACAGTGTAAAGGAAAATTAATTTGTTGTATACTATTGGATATGAGCAATAACGAAAACACAGTTTACATTCTTGATTCCTACGGTCTCATCTATAGAGCATATTTTGCATTGATGAATCATCCTCTTACAAATTCAAAGGGAGAGAACATCAGCGCCGTAGTAATATTCTTCAGAAACCTGAAAGCACTTCTCGATAAATATAAGCCAGGCTATCTTGCCGCAGCCTTTGATTCCAGGACAAAGACCTTCCGTCATGAAATGTTTCCTGAGTACAAGGCAAACAGAGAAAAAACTCCAGAAGATCTTCACGCTCAGGTTCCGTGGATTGAAGAAATTCTTGAAGCCTTTGGTGTTCCAGTTCTTCGTGCTGATACCTATGAAGCTGACGATATTATTGCTACCGTTGCAAGAAAGTGCGCAGAAGAAAACCGCGAATGTCGCATTTTAAGCGGTGACAAGGATCTTCTTCAGCTGGTGACTGAAACCTGTAAGGAAATGCAGCCAGACAAGGCAAACGGCGGATGGGATACCATGGGTGTTGAAGAAGTCAAGGCAAAGTGGGGAATAGGACCTGACCTTATTTTGGACTACCTTTCACTTGTTGGTGACAGTGCTGACAATGTTCCTGGAGTCAAAGGCGTTGGTGAAAAGACTGCTCTTAAATTATTGAATGAATATGGATCCCTTGATGGAATCGGTGAACATCGTGACGAAATCAAGGGTGCGCTGGGTGAAAAAATTCGTGCAGACTGGGACAATGCTGGAAAATCAAAGGAACTGATTAAACTTGTTGATGATGTTCCTGTTGAAATTGATTTTGAGAAATTTTCTACAGCAACAAATGATTTTTCAGCCTGTGCAAAAGCCCTTTCAAAATACGGTGCCTATGCTGCTGCCAAGGCTTATGATTCTGCAAAAGAGCTGCCCGCCGAAAATAAACCTTCTGCGGAAACCAAGGAACTTCCTCAGGAAGAAGTTGCAGCAGAGGTAAAGCAGAACAAGGGGAATTACAGGGCGGTTACTGTTCTTTCTGATTTTACGGATTTTGTCGACAGCTTTTTGTCTTCGAAAGAAAAGGTAATTGCCTTTGATACTGAAACTGATGGTCTTGAGACCTATAAAGCAAATCTTGTAGGCTTCAGTCTTTGCCATAAAAAGGGTGAGGGAATCTATGTTCCTGTTGTTCTTGCTGGCGGAATGTTTGCACCTCCTACTATTTCAAAAAAAGATTGCCTTAAGGAACTTGAAAAAATTTTCTGCAATCCAAAAGTTACGGTTGTGATGCACAATGGAAAATTCGACATTGAGATTTTAAAATCCAATGGAATGGAAAAGGAATTTAACTGCAGAATATTCGATACAATGATTGCAGCGTGGCTTTTGAATCCAGGTGCTTCGGGCAAGTCTCCGTTCAGTCTTGAGTATCTTGGGGAAACAAAGCTCGGTCTTAAGGGAATTGAATTCAAAGATCTTGTAAAGAAGGGGCAGACATTTGCTGATGTACCTCTTGAACAGGCTGCAGAATATGGAGCAGAAGACAGCGACTTTACGTTCCAGCTATATGATGTTTTCGCTGGTCAGATTAAGGAAAGGAAACTTGCTGATCTTTATGAGATGGAGATGAAAGTTCTTCCTATCCTTGTCGATATGGAGCTTGAAGGAATTCATCTTGATAAAAATGCACTTAAAGAATACAGTGTTGAGCTTGCTAGACTTATTGAAGATAAAGAAAAGGAAATCCACGGTCTTGCAGGTCATGAGTTCAACATAGCTTCCACCAAACAGCTTCAGACAGTTTTATTTGAAGAAAAAGGCTTTAAGACTGCAAAGAAAACAAAAACCGGTTACAGCACGGATACTGCCGTCTTAGAGGAACTTGCGGAAACAACTGATGATCCTCTTCCAAAGGCAATTCTTGATTACCGTTCATACACTAAGCTTCAATCAACTTATGTAGAAGCACTTCCAGTTCTTGCTGACAAAAACGGAAGAATACATACATCATTCCTTCAGACAGGAACTGCAACAGGACGACTTTCAAGCCGTGATCCAAATCTTCAGAATATTCCTGTTCGGGATGATGCAGGTAGAAGAATCAGGTCTGCTTTTACAGCAATGTCTGGCAAGGTTTTGATTTCCGCTGACTATTCTCAGATTGAACTTGTAGTGCTTGCTCATCTTAGTGGCGACAAAAATTTAAGCAGTGCATTTATCAACGGCATAGATGTTCATAAGTCTACAGCAGCTCTTGTTTACAACAAGACTCCTGATGAAGTTACTCCCGAACAGCGTCGCTTTGCAAAGACTGTCAACTTTGGAGTCATGTATGGAATGAGTGCTTTCCGTCTTGCCAATGAACTTAACATCAGCAGGACGGAAGCTAAGAATTTCATCGAACAATATTTCATGACTTACAGTTCCGTTAAGAAATTTCTGGACGATACAAAAGAAAATGCAAAGACCAATGGTTATGTAGAAACAATAACTGGTCGCCGCCGATATATTCCAGAAATCAGGTCCTCAAACAAAATGGTTCTTCAGGGAGCCGAAAGAATTGCGATCAATACCCCGATCCAGGGTAGTGCGGCAGATATTGTAAAGACTGCAATGATCAATGTGGCTGCAAAAATTAAGGAAACAGGAAGTCCTCTTAAGATGCTTCTTCAGGTTCACGATGAACTTATATTTGAATGTCCTGATGATGAATCAGAGATAAAGAAAGCAGTTGAGCTCATTCAGTCTGAAATGGAAAATGCCTTTGCCCTCAATGTTCCTCTCAGGGTGAGCATTGAATATGGCAGAAACTGGGGAGAATTCCACTGATGGTATTCTGCGTTACAGGTCCAATGGCTGCAGGAAAAAATTTTGTTTCTTCACTTCTTGAAAAACAGGAGCTCAATGGAAAATCATTTGTTTCCATCGATGCTGATGTTGTTGGTCATAAGGCAGTGGAAAATTCAAAGGATAAAATCCTTGAAACTTTTGGAGAATTAGCACGACAAAAAGGGATTCGGCTTGCTGATGATAATGGAAACATAATTCGCAGAAACCTTGGTGCCCTTATTTTTGGAAATGACGAACTTGTTGCAAAGCAGGAATCAATTGTCTATCCGGAAATTACTTCAATCATTGAGGATTTTATAGAAGAAAATAAGGATAAGAATGTAATTGTAAATGCAACGGTGCTTTTTAAGATTCCTTTGATAAGAAGGATGGATCTGGTTGTCTATGTGCATTGTCCCTGGTTCATTCGTTTGTGGCGTGCAAAAAAACGTGACGGGATGGCTTTAGGTCAGATTTTTGCAAGATTCAGAAGCCAAAGAGGTCTGTATTCAGCCTATAAGAAAGCTGTGTCAGGTAGTAGAATAAAGATTGAAAAAATAAGCAATTTCGGAAGTGAAAAACGGCTGCTAAAAAAAATACAATTTCTGTTTACTAATCGCTAATTTATAATTTTTATGTTCCGATAATCTATGTATGGATACCGATGCTTATGATTTTGAAGTTTGACCGTCGGTAGGGGATAAAATTATGGAACAGAAAAGAACAATTTGGATTGTACTTGCCGCTGGATTATTTTTATCGGTTGTTATCGGTACAGCTGCATTCAAACATTCTAGAGATGCAAAGAAGGATACCACTGCCATAGTTCAGAATGAAAAAGGCACTGTATGGATGTCTCCTGATGTTGCTCAGAGCAGAAGGGAAGATTTCCTTGCAAATAATTCTGTATCAAGTCCTGTTGAAGAAAAGAAGGAAGAGCCTGTGACAGAAATTCCTTCAGTAACAAATTCAATGGCTTCTCCTGTTGAAGGAACTACACAGATTGAAAATATGACGGTCATTGCAACAGGCAATACAAATGTCTATACAATCGGTGCAGACGGTCCTGCGACAATTGATCTTAACAATGAGCCTGCTGACAATTCTCCAGCAGTGAAGGCTTCTGCTGTAACAGCAAAAAACAATGCTGCGGAAGTTGCCATAAGGGAAACTAATTCCGTAAGACGCAATGTTGAGACAAATGAAGTTCTTGTTGAGAATACATACAGGGAAGAACCAAAGCCAGTTGCAAAGGCTTCAAGCAACAAATCTACTGTTGTTGCAAAGGCTCCTGCACCGGCTACATCGAAGAAAGCTGCTCCTGTAAAGACTGCTGCTAAGGCATCAACATCTGTTTCAACTGAAAAGGTTCCGGATAGGTTCTGGGTTCAGTGTGCATCGTACAGCGCAAAGAAAAATGCTGATGAAGCAAAGGCAACTCTTGAAGAAAAGAAGATTCAGTGTGAAGTGTTTACACATACAGATGCAAAAGGAAATCTTTTCTTCCGTCTTCGCGTCGGTCCTTACACAACAAAGGGTGAGGCTGACTATTGGAAGAAGCGCATTGATGAAATTCCTGAGTTTGCAAAAAATGGAACATTCGTAACCAATTCTTCTGTTTCAAAATAAATATCCATAGAAAATATCCAAGGGCTGTCTTTTATGGCAGCCCTTTTTTTTGTATAATCCTTAACCATGAAAAAAACAAATGCCATGAGAATCCTTGATGGACTTAAAATTCCATATGAGGCAAAAGAATATGATGATGATGGTGAGCATGAACTTGCCAAAGGTGCCGCGGAAAGAACTGCTGAAAAGCTTGGTGTTGCACCTGAATGTGTTTTTAAGACAATCGTTTTCCGCACTGATACAAAAGAAATTGTTGTTTTCTGCCAGAGTGCTGTCCATGAAATAAACCTAAAGAAAGCTCGAAATGCCTGTGGAGCAAAGGAAGTTACTCCCGTTAAACAGGAAGAACTGCTTGCTTTGACAGGATACATTCGTGGCGGTTGTTCTCCTGTTGGAATGAAAAGAAAATTCCGTACCTTCATAGACAGTTCTGCCATGTCGCAGGAAAAGATTAACATCAGCGGTGGTCAGCGTGGCATTCAGCTGACTCTTGCACCTGCAGACCTTGTGAAAGCCTGCGATGCAGAGGTTGTTGATCTTGTTCTTGAATGAAGTGTTAAAAAAATAATTTGTTTTTATATTTGCAACTAATTTAAACTTTTTGTGTCGAATACTGTGGAATTATCTGAATTCCGCAGTATTTTTGTTTTAAATCTGTATATGTAAAACCATTATTTTAGGGAGAATAAAATGGCTATTATTAGTGCTTTGATTAAGAAAGTGTTCGATGAAAACAAGGAAAAGCTTGCGTTCAATGGTCCAGAAGAGTCGGAAAAACTTACATTTGCTGAATATGCGGTATGCTGTGCAAAGATAAATGGACTTTTAAAATCAAAAGGACTTTCAAAGGGAGACTGTATTGCAGTTCTTCTTGGCCGAAATAAGGAATATCTCATCGCTCAGACGGCAGGTCTTTTGTATGGTTATAAACTTGTTCTTCTTGATCAGGGATATCCTCAGGAAAGAATTGACTACAGCATTAACGATGCGGGTGTAAAAGTAATCATCGATGAGAAGTTCATGGAAGAAGTTCAGTCTATTGAACCTGATTATGAAATTCCAGAGCTTACGGAAGATGATGCTACGATTGCAACCTACACTTCAGGTTCCACAGGAAAACCAAAAGGTGTTCTTCATGACCAGGGATCTCTTGCAGAAGCTGTAATCCGTTCAGTCTATATGCCTGAGCATATGGGAAATGATATTGCGGCTCTTATTGCTCCATTTACTTTTATTGCAGGTGTTTGGATGTATCTTACTGTTTTGTGCAGGGCTTGGACAACGGTGATTACTCCAATGGCAATCGTTAAGAATCCAAGAAAGCTTCCTGAATTCCTTGCTGAAAATAAAATCAGCTATACCTTCATGCCTCCTCGTGTTCTTAAAATTTTCAAGCCTATCGGTAATGATCTTAAGATGGTTATTACAGGTTCTGAAAAGGTTACCAAAGTCTATTCCGATAAATTCAAAATTGTAAACTGCTATGGAATGACGGAAACATGTGCGACGGTTGTTACTTTTGAAATAGATAAGCTTTATGACAATACTCCATGTGGTCGTCCTTTGATGATGGATGGTGCCTATATTCTTGATGAAAATGGCAACGAAGCAGAAACTGGAGAAATATGTCTTACAGGCCGCTTCCTTAAGGAATATATTGGACTTAAAGAACAGACGGACCGCGTAAAAGTTAAGAATCCGTTTAAGGATAGAGATGGCAATGAATGGATGTATAAGACAGGAGACCTTGGTAAGAGACTTCCTGATGGAATGATCATCTATCTCAACCGCAAGGACTGGATGATTAAAATCAACGGACAGAGAATTGAACCTGGTGAAATTGAAATGGTCATGAAAGGAGTACCTGGTGTAACCGATGCAGTTGTTAAGGATTTCCAGAACAATAAGGGTAACACCTATATGTGTGGATTCTATGTGGCAGATGATTCTGTTACGGAACAGATGCTTTCGGATGAAATCAAAAAGAAACTGCCGTCGTATATGCTTCCAAATTCTTTTGTAAAGCTTGATGTATTGCCTGTAAATGCAAATGGAAAACTTGACCGTAATGCATTAAAGGATCCAAAAAACATCTAGTGATGGATTAAGGGGGAAAATGAAGGGCTGTCCGACAAGGACAGCCCTTCATTTTTTTATGATTATTGATTATGATTTGTAGAAATTGATGAGACAGCCTGCAAGAATGATCTTGCGTTCGTCGTCTGTCATGTCTCCTGTTGTAAGTTCAAATTCTGTAACCTTGCCTGAAGCATTTACTGCATAAGCCTTATATGAATCTGCCTTTTCTGCAACCTGCTTCTTTACATTTGGAATGTAAACCCAGTCGCCGTTTGCGAATGGAAGCTTTTCTGTTGCTGCCTGGTCTCCGCTCTTGTAGAGGAATGGGAGCATACCCCAGTTCATAAGGTTGGAACGGTAGCGCTTTGTTGCATATTCGCAGGCGATGTTTGCAGAAGCACCGAGAACTCTCTGGCAAGATGCTGCCTGTTCGCGTGCAGAACCGTCACCTGGCTTTACAGCGTAGATTGTAGAACCAACCTGAACGTCGCTTTCCTTTACATTAAGTGCTGCACAAACATTAGTGATTTCTGCCTTAACATCGTCTGCTCTGTCACGAACAGCCTTAGCGCGTCCAACATAAGCTGGATCCTTGCGGCTGAGTGTGAATTCAGCAAGACCGAGTGGGTTAGAGCGGAATGAAGATGTTTCGCCTGAAGGAATGAGTTCATCTGTTGTTGTAACAGGATCGTGGATTTCTGAAACTACCTTTACGAGGAGGTTGTCGCCGAGAGCTTCCATCTGTGGCCAGTCCTTGATGTTTGGACCAAACTGGATTTCCTGTTCTGGATGTGCAACACCCTTGCTGTCGTAGATGCGTGTTTCATAGATTGTCTTGTCAAAGAAGTACTTCTTGTTTGAGTAATCCTTGTCAAAGTCTGTTGCTGCTGTAAGGAATCCCTTGTTTGCGGCTGTAGCTGCGATTGAGCGTGCATCCATAAGGGCAACAGAAGAAATCTGTCCGTTCTGGATCTTTGAACCTTCGCGGTTAGGGAAGTTTCTTGTTGAGTGACGGATAGAAAGGGCACCGTTGGCTGGTGTGTCGCCTGCACCGAAACATGGTCCGCAGAATGCTGTCTTGATGATTGCACCTGCCTTCATGAGTTCAACTGCTGCACCGTTCTTCATGAGGTCCATGTAGATTGGTGTAGATGCTGGGTAAACTGAAAGGTAGAACTTGTCGCTGCCAGTGTTCTTTCCCTTGAGGATGTCTGCTGCTGCAACGATGTTTTCGTAGCTACCGCCTGCACAACCTGCGATGACACCCTGGTCAACATAAAGTTTTCCATCAATGATCTTGTTTGTAAGGTTGAAGTTTACCTTGTCACCGAAAGAAACCTTTGCTCTTTCTTCTGTTTCGTGGAGAACATCCTTAAGGTTCTTGTTTACGAAGTCGATTGTGTATGCGTTGCTTGGGTGGAATGGAAGGGCAATCATCGGTTCGATTTTATCAAGGTCAACTTCGATTACGCCGTCATAGTATGCAACGCCATTTGGTTCAACCTTTGAGTAGTCATTTTCACGTCCGTGGAGTGCGTAGAATTCACGGATCTTTTCATCTGTTGTCCAGATTGAAGAAAGACAGGTTGTTTCTGTTGTCATAACATCGATGCCGATGCGGAATTCTGCGCTGAGGTTTGCAACGCCTGGTCCTACGAATTCCATTACCTTGTTCTTAACGTATCCGTTGTTGAAAACTGCACCGATGATTGCGATTGCAACGTCCTGAGGTCCAACACCTGGGCGTGGAGTTCCTGTCATGTATACTGCAACAACTCCAGGCATGTTTACATCGTATGTCTTTCCAAGAAGCTGCTTTGCAAGTTCACCACCGCCTTCACCGATTGCCATTGTTCCGAGGGCACCGTAGCGTGTGTGGCTGTCTGAACCGAGGATCATGCCGCCACAGGTTGCCATCATTTCGCGTGCGTACTGGTGGATGACTGCCTGGTGTGGAGGAACGTAGATTCCGCCGTATTTCTGTGCACATGTCAAACCGAACATGTGGTCGTCGTCGTTGATTGTTCCGCCTACTGCGCAAAGTGAGTTGTGTCAGTTTGTAAGAACATATGGAAGAGGAAACTTTTCAAGACCAGAAGCGCGTGCTGTCTGAATGATTCCAACGTAAGTAATGTCGTGTGATGTGATCTTGTCAAACTTGATCTTAAGCTTTGCTGCATCCCCTGAAGTGTTGTGCTTCTGGAGAATTGAATAAGCCATTGTGTTCTTTGCTGCGTCTTCCTTTGCAGCACCTTTGAATTCAGCCTGTGGAACAAGCTTTCCGTTTTCAAGGAATGCTCCTGTTTCCCAAAGTTTAATCATAGTGTTACCTCGACCTCAAATAAAAAAGTTTCGATATTATAGATATTTTTGTGCTAAAAAACAACGGTATCATATTGTAACTTTCGGTGCTTCAGTAGCGATAAAATCCATGTTCAATTGATTTTCGTTGCTTTTTTTCAATTTATACAATATCATAAAAAAATCTGAGCTTTGCGTTGCAGTGTTCAGATTCTCTGGAGAGTCCCTGCAATGAAGCCGGGCGCCGAAGGGTTAAGGCTATTAGAGCCGATATCTCAGGCAAAAAGGACAGACGAATAGGAATTTTACTGTCTTATTACTTTCTGGAGAGCTGATTGAATTGATCAGCTCTTATCTTTTTTAAAGGACACGCTTATGTCTTTCGATTCAATTTTAAATCAGATTGATGATGTTGTTTGGGGTCTTCCAACTATCATCCTGATTCTGGCAACTGGTCTTATCCTTACAATTGCCGCACGCGGAATCCAGTTTTCAAAGCTCGGACGCGCCTTCAAGGGTATCTTCAAGAAGAATGAAGGAGCAGGAGAACTTTCAGGTTTCTCTGCATTGTGTACAGCTCTTTCAGCAACAATCGGTACTGGTAACATCGTCGGTGTTGCAACTGCCATCGCAGCTGGTGGTCCTGGTGCCCTTTTCTGGATGTGGTTTGCAGCAATTCTTGGTACAGCAACAAAGTATGCTGAATGTATGCTCGCAATCAAGTATCGCGAAGTAAAGGAAGACGGACACATCCTTGGTGGTCCATTCTATACAATCGAAAAGGGTATGGGAGCAAAGTGGAAGTGGCTCGCAGTTCTCTTCGCAGTATTCGGAGCTCTCGCAGGTCTCATGGGTATCGGTACAATGACACAGATCAACGGTATCACTTCTGCCGTTAACAATGCCATCGACCCAGAAGCCAAGCACATTGCTTTCTCCCTTTTTGGAACAGATTATACTTATGCTACAGTAATTGGTGGCCTCATCGTTACAGCATGTGTTGCCCTCGTTGTTCTCGGTGGACTCAAGCGCATTTCTAAGGTTGCAGAAAAGGTTGTTCCAGCAATGGCAATCATCTACATCTTCCTGGGCCTTTCAGTTCTCATCATGAATGCAACACACATTCCTGCCGCATTCGTTCTTATCTTCAAGAGCGCATTCGGTTTCAAGGCTCTCGCTGGTGGTGCATGTGGTTATGTCCTCAAGCAGGTTACTGATTCAATGCAGAAGGGTATTGCACGTGGTATCTTCTCTAACGAAGCTGGTCTCGGTTCTGCTCCAATTGCAGCAGCTCCAGTTCAGACAAACGAACCTGTTGAACAGGGTCTCGTAAACATGACAGGTACAGTAATCGATACACTTATCGTTTGTACAATGACTGGTCTTGCAATTGTTATCGGTGGCATGACAAACGGAATCTGGGAAAATCCAGAAAACCTTAAGGGTGTTGCACTTACAGCTGCTTCATTCAACAAGGTTCTCGGTGGTGACGGACATTCAGTTCAGTTCCTCCTTATGCTCTGTCTTGCATTCTTTGCATTCACGACAATCCTTGGATGGGACTACTACTCAGAAAAGTGTCTTGAATATCTTACAGGCGGAAAGATGGGAATCGTAAAGGGCTTCAGATGGCTTTACATCCTCGCAGTTCTTATCGGACCTTACTTCACTGTAAACGCAGTATTTACAATTGCCGACATCTTCAACGGTCTCATGGCAATTCCTAACTGTGTGGCTTTGATTGTTCTTGCAGGTGTTGTTGCAAAGGAAACAAAGTCTTACTTTGATAGATTTCCAAAACTTTAATTGGAATGACTTGTAAATAAAGAAAGCCTGTCAATCTGAATGGACTGACAGGCTTTATCGTTTTAAATTATTTTTTGAATACTTATTTCACCAGCTTGTTGAGCACATGGTCTTTCTGTCTCCAGTTCTTGTCCACGGAAACATTAAGTTCGATGTCCACGCGATAAGGGAAAATTTTTCTTGCGGTTTTTATTGATTCAACTCGGATGGTCTTTATCATCTGAGCACCCTTGCCGATGACGATGCCTTTCTGGCTGTCACGCTCAACGCAGATTTCAGCCCTTACTTTAAGAAGGTTTGCCTTTGCCATTTCCATGTTCTTGATGTTTACATAGATTGCATGAGGTAGTTCCTGTTCAAGGCGGTTGATTGCTTCTCCGCGGATTATTTCTGCAATACGGAATTCCACTTCCTGGTCAGTGTAGTATTCTTCTGGGTAGAGGTGTGGTGCTTCTTCTGCCATGTCGTATAGGGCTGTTAGGACATCGTTTACGCCTTTGTCTTCCTTTGCGCTCATTTCAACGATTCTGCTGTCTGGTAAATCGGGCAATGTACGGTGAACAAAAGCACGGGAATTTTCAGGTTTTGCAAGCGGATCTTCTATCTTGTTTATTGCTACCACAAGCTTCTTTGTAAATGGAGCCACAAGTTTTGCAATCATTTCTTCTTCGTCTGTGTGATCTCGGGTACTGTCCAAAATATAGAGGATTTCGTCGCTATCCTTGATGTTTTCTTCTGCAATGGCTGTAAGCTTTAAATTGAATTTCTTTTCGCTCAAATGGAGCCCTGGTGTATCTATGAAAACCAGCTGTCCTATGGAAGTGTTCACGATTCCGCGGATTGCATTTCTTGTTGTCTGTGGAACTGCACTTACGATGCTGACCGTTTCCTGTGTAGCAGTGTTCAAAAATGTGCTTTTGCCTGCACTAGGGCGGCCGACAATTGAAACGAGGGCGGTCTTAGGTCCTGCAGGTTCTACTGTGTATTCTTCTTCAAGATTTTCTGTTTCGTTCATGATCACACTTTACAATATATATTGATTGTAATCTATGGGAAGCTGAGAATTATGAATTATGAATTAAGAATTATGAATTAAGAATTATGAATTAAGAATTATGAATTATGAATTATGAATTGTTGTATAAAAATTACCTAAAAAAATGGAAAATTCCCGTTTTGTCGGTTATAATTTTCCTATTATGGAAACTTTAAACGCACAAGTTGGCAGTCCAATTCCTCTTGGAGCAACTTTTTACGGAAACGGCGTAAATTTTGCCGTATTTTCAAGGAATGCAACGAGAGTAACAATAGAATTTTACAGCAATCAGGATGATACGGTTCCCTGCAGTCAGTTCGTTTTTGACCCAAAGGTAAACAAGACAGGTGATGTATGGCATGCCTTCATTCCCGGAATCCAGAAAGGTGCCCTTTACCTTTACAGAATTGACGGACCTTTTGAACCTTCTGCAGGTCACAGGTTCAATCCAAAGGCAAATCTTTTTGATCCTTATGCAAAGGCAATCACAAGCACTTCGCTTTTTTATAATCTTCCACCAAGTTACAAGCCTGTAATGGATAAAATTGATATAAGCCAGACGGAAGAACGTCCGAATCATCTTTTCCCGAAGTGTGTTGTAATTGATGATAATGAATTCAATTGGGAAGGGGACAGACCTATCAACAGGCCTCTTTCTGAAAGCATCATTTACGAAGTTCATCTCAAGGGATTTACGGCGGGTAAAAATGCCTGCGTTGAATTTCCTGGAACTTATGCAGGTTTTGCACAGAAGATTCCATATCTTAAGGAACTTGGAATTACTGCAGTTGAACTTCTTCCTATTTTTGAATTCGATGAATTTGAAAACAGCAATGTAAATCCTCGTACTGGCGAAAGAATGAAGAACTACTGGGGTTACAGCACCATCAACTTCTTCTCTCCAAAAGCTTCCTATGCTGCAGACAAAACACCGGGCGGATGCGTAAATGAATTCAAGAATCTCGTAAAGGAATTCCATAAGGCCGGAATCGAAGTGATTCTCGATGTAGTTTACAATCACACAGCAGAAGGTAACGAACACGGGGTGGCTCTCAATTTCCGCGGATTTGAAAACAGCGTTTACTACACCCTTGTTGAAAGCCACAAGGATTACTACATGAATTTTTCTGGTTGTGGCAATACAGTGAACTGCAATCATCCTGTAGTGAGAAACTATGTTCTGGACAGTTTGCGTCACTGGGTTTTGAACTATCACATCGATGGATTCAGGTTTGACCTTGCTTCAATTTTGACTCGCGGTACAGACGGAATTATCATGAACTGGGCTCCTTTGACCAACGCAATTTCGGAAGATCCAGTCCTTCACAATACAAAAATCATTGCTGAACCTTGGGATGCGGGTGGAGCATATCAGCTTGGCGGTTTCCCTGGTGGAAGATGGGCAGAATGGAATGACCGTTTCCGTGACGACATCAGAAGATTCTGGCGTGGTGATGAATTCTGTTCTACAGGTGCTGCTACAAGAATCAGCGGTTCAAGCGACCTCTTTACAATCAGCGGAAGAACTCCATGCCATAGCATCAACTATGTTACCTGCCACGACGGTTTTACAATGAACGACCTTGTAAGCTACAACGGAAAGCATAACGATGAGAATGGTGAAAGCAACCGCGACGGTACCGACAGCAACTGGAGCTACAACAACGGGTATGAAGGTCCTACGATGAATCCTGTCATTGAACGCAACCGCAACAAGGCGATGAGGAACTATATACTCACACTCATGGTTTCCCAGGGAACTCCTATGCTGCTTGGCGGCGATGAATTCCGTAGAGGTCAGCAGGGCAACAACAATGCTTATTGCCAGGACAACGACATCAGCTGGTTTGACTGGGGCAATTGCAACATTAATCACAGCTTGGTTGAATTCACAAAAAAAGCTATTAAACTTAGAAGAGAGCATAAGATTTTCCACAGGGAGGAATTCTTCCACGGAGACAGGGGGAATACTCCAGACATCCAGTGGTTCGCACCTGATGGAAGCAATCCTGACTGGGGAAAGATTTCAAGGTTCCTGGCTTTCAGGCTTTCTGGCATTGCCTATGCTAAGGAAGGGGAAGTTCCTGACAACGACTTCTTTGTGGCTGCAAATACTGACCGCAATGATGCCATGGTTCGTCTTCCAACTATTAAGGACGGACGTAAGTGGTACAGGGTTGCAGATACTTCAATCGAGGATGAAAGCTGCATTCTTGACGTTGCTAATGCAGAAGAACTTCTTGCTCAGGAACGTTACATTCTGCCTGCAAATTCCATGCTGGTACTTGTGGCAAAATAGCGGTTGGCTCGGAATTTAGGACAAAAGTAACTTTTTTGTCCCTGATTTTGATAAAAAAATTAGCAGAAATGAAAAAATTATGGTAACGCTTGCATATTTGAAACGTTTCCATATATACTTTCGGAAGATACATAATATGTATCTTTAAAAACAGAAAACAACAAAAGTTCAAATACGGAGGAAATATATGACTTTTGATGCAGAACAGTTCAAGGAAAACCTTACAGCCCGTCTTAGACGCCAGTACGGAAAGGACATCTCACAGGCTAACAAGCATGACCTTTTCGATGCAGTAAGTGCAAGTGCCCTTGAAATCATCATGCCTAACTGGATGGAAACACGCAAAGCCTATGAAGCCAAGCCTACAAAGCAGCTTTGCTACCTCAGTGCTGAGTTCTTGATGGGACGCGCCCTTTCAAACAACCTTATCAACTCTGGTATCATGGATCAGGTTAAGGAAGTTCTTAAGGGAATGAACATCAACTATGACCTTGTTGAAGATGAAGAACCTGATGCAGGTCTTGGTAACGGTGGTCTCGGACGTCTCGCAGCATGTTTCCTTGATTCCCTTGCTACACTCGAATACCCAGGACACGGATACGGAATCCGCTATCAGTACGGTATGTTTGAGCAGCACATTGAAGACGGTTACCAGGTTGAATATCCTGATAACTGGCTCAAGCACCGCGACCCTTGGGAAACAAAGAGATCTGACCTTGCAGTTACAGTAAAATTTGGCGGACAGATCAAGTATGGAAAGACTCCTGACGGACAGGACCGCTTCTATCTTGAAAATGCAGAAGAAATCATTGCTACACCATACGATATGCCTATCGTTGCTTACGGTTCAAATACAGTAAACACACTCCGCCTCTGGCAGGCATCTTCTCCAAACGGATTTGACCTTCAGCTTTTCAACGACATGCAGTATCACCGTGCCGTAGAACGCCAGAACGATGCAGAAAACATCAGCCGCGTTCTCTATCCAAACGACAACGGCCCTATGGGTAAAGAACTTCGTCTTCGCCAGCAGTACTTCTTCTCAAGTGCTTCTCTCCAGGACCTCATCCATCACTATGTAAATACAGTTGGTACGGACTTCTCTAAGTTCCACGAATACCATGTAATTCAGCTCAACGACACACATCCTGTTGTTGCAATTCCTGAACTCATGCGCATTCTCCTTGATGAATACAATGTAGGCTGGGATGATGCATGGAATGTTGTTACAAAGACATTCGCATACACAAACCACACAATCCTTGCTGAAGCTCTTGAAAAGTGGCCTATCGATGTATTCCAGAGACTCCTTCCACGTGTTTACCAGATCATCGAAGAAATCAACCGCCGCCTCGTAATCGAACTTCGCCAGAAGTTCCCTGAGGACTACTACAACCAGAACCACATGGCAATCATCCATGACGGAAAGGTTTACATGGCATGGCTCGCAATCCACGCAGGTTTCTCTGTAAACGGTGTTGCTGCCCTCCATACAGAACTCCTCAAGACACAGGAACTCAAGAACTGGTACACATTGTATCCAGAAAAGTTCAACAACAAGACAAACGGTGTTACACAGCGCCGCTGGCTCCTTTCTTCAAACCCAGAACTTGCAGAATTCATCACAAAGAGAATCGGCCATGGCTGGGAAAAGGAACTTTCTCTCCTTAAGGGACTTGAAAAGTTTGCAGACGATGAAGCTTCAATCAACGAACTCATTGCAATCAAGAGACACAACAAGGAAAAGCTTGCTGAATATCTCAAGCACACACAGAATGAATTCCTTGATCCTGAAAGCATCTTTGATACACAGGTAAAGCGCCTCCACGAATACAAGAGACAGCTTTTGAACGTGCTCCATATCATGTATGAATACAACAGGATTGTTGAAGATCCAAGCTACAACCCTCCTGCACATACATACATCTTTGGTGCAAAGGCAGCTTCTGGTTACCGCCGTGCAAAGGCAATCATCAAGTTGATCAATGCAGTTGCAGACCGCGTTAACAACGACCGCCGTGTTCGCGGCAAGCTCCGTGTAGTATTCGTAGAAAACTATCGCGTATCCGTTGCAGAAAAAATCATCCCTGCATCTGATGTTTCAGAACAGATTTCTACTGCAGGTTACGAAGCATCTGGTACTTCAAACATGAAGTTCATGATGAACGGTGCCCTTACAATCGGTACACTCGACGGTGCAAACATTGAAATCGTTGAAGAAGCTGGTGAAGAAAACGCATTCATCTTCGGTCTTAAGGCAGATGAAATCATCAAGATGAAGAGCGAACATACTTACAACCCACAGAAGTACCTTGACCGCAACCCACAGCTTGCAAAGGTTGTAAACCAGCTTGTTGACGGAACATACGATCCAAGCGGAATGCTCTTCAAGGAAATCCATGACTCTATCGTTTATGGTGTTGAAGGACAGCCAGCAGACGTATTCTTCCTCCTTGCAGACTTTGATTCTTACTGTCAGGCACAGGAACAGATTGCAAAGGAATATGCAGACCAGAAGACATGGGCACGCAAGTGTCTCCTCAACATTGCCAACTCAGGCAAGTTCTCTTCTGACCGCACAATCGAAGATTACGTTAAGGACATCTGGAAGCTCAAGAAGGTTACTGTAAAGTAATTGAAAGCCCAAAGGCTTCTTAGGTGAAAAAAGGAAAGGCTGCTGTAGGAAACTACGGCAGCCTTTTTTGTTCGATGTCACTACGAACTTTCAATGTCACCTTCGGACTTGATCCGGAGGTCTCCTCAGGGGATAATTAGGGATGGAATGATTAAATGAGCGATGTAAAAAAAATAAGGATTGAAAATGAAAGTGATTCGCTGTATCTGAAGGACGGTGAGATTCATGCTGTTGAAAAAGGTGTGGGCCACATTTATAGTCTTGCTTCCGTAAAAAGAATGATTGTCCTAACTACAGATATGGGGCCTGTGTATGACGACATGTGCCTTGCTGTTGAAATGGATTGCAATGAAGTTGTCTTTATAATGTCGGAGCATGCAGATTATTCGCCTTTCCTTTTTGAACAGATTGGTAAAGTTCTGGAGATTGATTATCAAAAAGTAATTGAGGCTGCAACCTGCATCGAAAATAATGTTTTTGAAATTTATAACCGTTAGTGAAATCTTTTCTTGAAAAATAAAAAAAAAGCACATGGACGGAACATACGGTCCAAGTGCTTTTCCCACGACATCAATTTTTTACATATTCTTTTCAATAAAATCCGCGGCGGCCTTTGCCATTGCCCTGTATGCATCCTTGCTTGGGTGCAGGTGATCTCCGCTGTCAAAACCTTCGGCAAATTTTACAGGCATGGAAGAATCTCGGACTGCCTGGTCAAAATCAATGCAGCCGTCAAAGCTTTTGCTTGTCCTTAGCCATTCATTGAACTGCACACGCAGTTCTTCGCGGAATTTTTCGTAGGTTCTCCATCCGTAAATTGGGAGCAGAGTGCCGCTATATACCTTCAGGTTGTTTTTCTTGCAGTGGTCCAGATACAGCATTTCAACACCGCCTTTCAGGTCATCAAAGGTAGGCATGTCTGTCATTGGGCGGAACTTGTTTACCTCAACGCCAACGGGATGGATGATGTCGTTGATTCCGTGCTGAATGATTACCGACTCAAGCCCTGCAATGTTTGTCTCGATTGGGAATCTTGTCTCTCCCTTGAGTCCATAAGCCTGATATGTGATGCAGTCGTACTGACGGAGGATTCTTGTTCCGCATACGGCACGTCGGATCACTGCAATGTCCTTTATTCCCCGCTGCTCAAGTTCCTTCTGGAGGTAGTCAGGCCAGTCCTGTGCAGTGATGGAATCTCCGTAGCAGCAAAGGGCCCTGTTTTTTTCTTCAGTAAAAATATCAACGGTGTTCAAAAAGTAATACCAGGAAGTAGGACGGCACAAGTCCTCGGGAAATTCTACTGCTTCTGCAAAATCACCGTAGGCATAAATTCCGCCTGAAAGTGGACCTGTAACCAAGGTGCCTGCGTTCATCTGGGTGCAGTCTTTCAAATAGAGAGAAATGTTGACTGTCTGTCCCGCCTTTGCAGCAAAATCGATTTCATCGGTGGTGATTTCCTTTCCTGCAGGAATTGTAATAGGGGTCTGTCCCCTCTGTTTGAGTTGAAGGTTGCCAACAAATGCCTTTTCAATTTTTACATCTTCTGTTCCTGTAAGGTTTGAAAAGCGAACCCTTATTTTGTTTCCGTCAAAACAGAGTCGGATGGGGTAGCGGAGTGTAATGTCCTTTGCATAAACCGCTTCGCGCCTGTCTGTTATGGATGTTGCGGTTCCCCATGTAGAAACCCATTTTGAAAATTTGTTCATTGGTCGTTCTCCATCTGATTGCCCTAGTATACAGAAAAGAAAATCAACTTTCAATTTTCTTCCATAATCGTTCGAAATTTGCTAGAATCCCCCCATGCTGACTAAATATCTCATTGTATTTTTTATTTCCATGGTTCCGCTAATTGAACTTCGCGGTGCCATTCCAGTTTCTCAGGGATTTGACCTTCCTATAATTCAGTCCTACATTATTTGTATTGTGGGGAATATGCTTCCTGTTCCTGTCATCTATCTTTTTGCAAGAAAATTTCTTGAATGGGGACAGGACAAGAAGTTTATCGGCGGAATCTGTACATTCTTCCTTGTGAAAGGTCAGAAAGCAGGTGAAAAACTTGAGTCAAAAGCAGGCAAAGGTCTTTTTGTTGCTCTTTTCCTCTTTGTTGGCATTCCTTTGCCTGGAACTGGTGCCTGGACTGGAACTTTGGCCGCAAGCTTGCTTGACATGAAGTTCAAGGATACTGTGATTGCAGTTATGGCTGGGGTTCTGTTTGCCGGGCTCATAATGATGGCCTTGAGCATGGGAGTTTTCTCTTTTGCAGGCTGAATTTAACGGGATTTTGTAAATATAACAAAAAATTTATCAGAATTTATTGACGATTTGGCGTAATTTTTTTATTTTTTTATTACATAGAATTAGGAAGTTAAGATGTCTAAGGAAGAAATTAAAGAGCAGGAAGAAGAAAAAGTTCCTGAAACTCAGAATGAAACTGTTGAAGAACAGTCGACAGAAGAAAATCAGGCTGAAAAAGCTGAAGCAGCTGAAGAAACTGCAGAAAAGGAGCTTACACCTGAAGAAAAAATCGCAGTCCTTGAAGCAGAAAATGCTCAGCTCAAGGAAGAAGTTCTCCGTCGTGTGGCAGATTTTGAAAACTACAGAAAAAGAGCCATTCAGGAAAAACAGGATGCTTTCGATTATGCAAATACAAGCCTTCTCAAGGATCTTCTTGAAAGCCTTGACAACTTTGACCGCACGGTTGAAGCAGCGGCAACAGCAACAGATCCAAAAGCAATTGCAGACGGCGTTTCAATGATCAGCAAATCCCTTATCAGCATGCTTGAAACCAAGTACAGCCTTGTTTCTTACGGGGCAGCAGGTGATGCGTTTGATCCTGACATCCACGAAGCAATCGGAAAGGCTGATGAAGATGTGGCAGAACCTACACTTAAGGCAGTTTACCTCAAGGGGTATAAGCTTAAGGACCGTGTCATCCGCCACGCAAAAGTAATGGTATCAATGCCAAAGGATAATGCATAATTATTTATTGCATGATTATTAATTGATAAAGGAAATATAATGAAATAATTTGTAATTCGTATGACTTGAAAATTGTGCATTATGAATTGTGAATTATGAATTGGAGGAATAAGATGGGAAAGATTATCGGTATTGACTTGGGAACAACAAACTCATGTGTAGCAGTAATGGAAGGCGGAAAGCCAGTTGTTATCCAGAACTCAGAAGGTGGACGCACAACTCCATCTATCGTTGGTTTCACAGCAAAGGGAGACAGAATCGTAGGCCTTCCAGCAAAGAACCAGATGGTTACTAACCCAAAGAACACAATTTATTCTATCAAACGTTTCATCGGTCATCGTTACAGTGAACTTACAGGCGAAGCAAAGCTTGTTCCATATACAGTAAAGGATCACGGCGAAGATGTTCGTGTTGAAGTTATGGAAAACGGCGTTGCAAAGGAATATTCTCCACAGGAAATTTCTGCCTTCACACTTCAGAAGATGAAGAAGACAGCTGAAGATTACCTTGGTGAAGCAGTTACAGAAGCTGTAATCACAGTTCCTGCATACTTCAACGATGCACAGCGTCAGGCAACAAAGGATGCAGGTAAGATTGCAGGTCTTGATGTTAAGCGCATCATCAATGAACCAACAGCAGCTTCCCTTGCTTTCGGTTTTGACAAGGATCAGAAGCAGGACAAGACAATCGCAGTATACGACCTTGGTGGCGGTACATTCGATATTTCCATCCTTGAACTCGGAGACGGTGTTTTTGAAGTAAAGTCAACAAACGGTGACACACACCTTGGTGGCGATGACTGGGACCGTGCAATCGTTAACTGGCTCATCTCAGAATTCAAGAATGATTCTGGAATCGACCTTTCAAATGACTCAATGGCTCTCCAGCGTCTCCGTGAAGCAGCAGAAAATGCAAAGATCAGCCTTTCAAACCAGGCTACAGCAGACATCAACCTTCCATTCATCACAGCTGACGCAACAGGTCCAAAGCACCTCCAGAAGTCCCTTTCACGTGCTCAGTTCGAACAGATGACAGATCCACTTTTCGAAAGAACTCGCGAACCATGTATGAAGGCAATGAAGGATGCTGAAATCACTCCTGATAAGATCGACGAAGTTATTCTCGTTGGTGGTTCTTCACGCATGCCTAAGGTTCAGGAAATCGTAAAGAGCATCTTCGGAAAGGAAGGTAGCCGCGCAGTCAATCCAGACGAAGCTGTTGCAATTGGTGCAGCAATCCAGGGTGGTATCCTTGCAGGTGACGTTAAGGACGTTCTCCTCCTCGATGTTACACCACTTTCACTTGGTATCGAAACACTCGGTGGCGTTTGCACAAAGCTCATTCCAGCAAATACAACAATTCCTACAAAGAAGAGCCAGATCTTCTCTACAGCAGCTGACGGTCAGACAGCAGTTACAATCCACGTTCTCCAGGGTGAACGCGAAATGGCTGCAGACAACCGCACACTCGGAAACTTCAACCTTGAAGGTATTCCTTCAGCACCACGCGGTGTTCCACAGATTGAAGTTACTTTCGACATCGACTCAAACGGTATCGTTCATGTTTCTGCTAAGGATCTCGGAACTGGAAAGGAACAGCACATTCAGATCACATCTTCAAGCGGACTTTCAGAAGAAGAAATCGAACGCATGAAGAAGGACGCAGAAGCTAACGCAGAAGCAGACAAGAAGAAGCGCGAAAGCATCGATGCTAAGAACGAAGCTGACGGTCTTGTATTCGCAACAGAAAAGTCACTTAAGGAAATCGGCGACAAGATCTCTGCTGACGACAAGTCTAAGATTGAAGCTGCCCTTAACGAACTTAAGGAAGCCCTCAAGAGCGACAACATCGAAGACATCAAGGCAAAGGCAGAAGCCCTCAAGCAGGCATCTTACAAGATGGCAGAGGAACTCTATAAGGCTCAGGCTGCTCAGCAGGGTGCAGCTGGTGCTCAGGGTGCAGGTCCTGACATGGGTGCTGGTGCTGGCCCTAATCCAGGTGCAAATGCAGGTTCTGGATTCAAGGGTGCTTCAAGCGCAGATGATGTTGAATACGAAGTAAAGAACTAATATAACTGCGGTTTTTTCTTGCGAAAGACCGCGAGACATTTCTTTTTCGCAGGACCTGAAAGAGTGATTTGCTTTTTCAGGTTTTGTGGTTTATGGAAAAAACAATGGCTAACAAACGTGATTATTATGAAGTGCTCGGAGTAGACAAGGGCGCTGATAAAGACACAATCAAAAAGGCTTACCGCAAGGTTGCCATGAAATATCATCCAGACCGCAATCCTGGAGACAAGGAAGCAGAGGAGAAATTCAAGGAAGCTACTGAAGCCTACGAAGTTCTCAGCGACGACCAGAAAAAGTCTGTGTATGATCAGTATGGTTTTGCAGGTCTTGACGGAATGGGCGGTGCAGGTGCTGGCGGCTATTCACATGCCTTCCATGATTTCAGCGACATCTTCGGTGGAATGGGAGGCGGTGGCTTCAGCGACATCTTTGAGAGCATTTTCGGTGGAGGCGGCGGATTCGGCGGCTTTGGTGGAGGCAGACGTTCTTCACGCAGCAGCAATGACGGTGCAAGCCTTCGCTATGATCTTCATGTTGACTTCAAGGAAGCCGTATATGGCTGCAAGAAGGATATTTCCTACAGCCGTGACGAGCAGTGTCCAGAATGTAAGGGAACAGGTGGAGCCGCTGGTTCTTCAAGAAAAACCTGTCCAACTTGCCATGGGCGTGGTCAGGTAGGAAGATCTCAGGGATTCTTTGTTGTCCAGCAGACTTGTCCTGACTGCCGTGGTTCAGGTACCGTGATAGATAATCCTTGCCATTCATGCCGTGGTTCAGGTGTGTATTCAAAGCATACAACACTCAATGTCAAGATTCCTTGTGGAGTAGACATGGGAAAGGAGCTTTGCATTCATGGAATGGGTAATGCGGGTACTAACGGTGGAAATCCAGGAGATCTCCATATTGTCATCAATGTCCGTTCCGATAGATTCTTTGAACGAGAAGGGCATGACCTTTACTGTGCTGTGCCTGTAAGCATTTCTCAGGCAGTGCTTGGTGCAAGTATTGAAGTTGAAAATCTTGATGGAAAGAAGATAACCATAAAGGTTCCTGCAGGAATTCAGCATGGAAAATTCCTTCGAGTAAAGGGTGAGGGCGTTCCTTATGATGGATCAAATAGGAAGGGTGACCTGATAGTCAAGGTGATGGTTCAGATTCCTTCAAAGCTAAGCCGTCAGCAGGCCGCCGCTATGGAGGAATTCCAGAAGGTTGAGAAACCTGAGACTTCTCCTGAGCTGCTTTCCCGCGAATCATTGTATTGATTTCCTATATGAAATTATAGTACTGTCATTCAGCTTTCTGGATGGCAGTTTTTTTTACTTTTTTTCTCAAATTTCTCGAAATTGTGATATAATAAATAACGGCTAATTGTCAAATTACGAGGTGCATTGATGTATAAGACAAAAAAACGCATTGTAAAGACTGTTTCAGGAATCATAACTTTGATTCTGGCTGCAGTCATCATTCTCCTTATCACCCCATATGTGAATGACAGGAGACCTAATGCAGCACTTTTCCGCTTCATTACAGCTTGCGTGGTTTTTACGGTTATTACAGTTGTTCTTGGCAGACTTGAGGGAAACTTTCTCTTCTTCATAAGAAACAAGGAACTTTTCACTAAGGAAACTGGTATTCTCAATCAGTTCATCGATAAGATGCGTTTCTGCTATTCTCTTGATGATTTCTATGAGGCGATCGGTTCCATACTTGAGATGAAAGGTGACTGTTCGGTTCTTCTTGTTGACCGCGAAAAAAACTATGTTCTCTATAACAGCCCAGACCGTCTTTCCTGTTCGTCACAGACCATGAGGATCCTTGAACTTAACTATCCTGCAGACTGGCGTGACGGTTACTGCTTCATCGGTGATGAGTTCGGTATCGTTACAAATCTTTCACAGTCCCGAGGATTCATTCTCTCAAAGAATAAAATTCATCTCTATGTTTTCTGCCGTTATACAAGACTTTTTGATCTTGAAATCTATAAGACGCTCGTAGAAGAATTCGAACGCTTCCTTGAACGCTCAAAGACAATCTCTGATCTTTCTGAAATTGCATCCCTTTCCCGTGAATGGAAGCAGCTTGCAGATACACAGCAGTCCTTCCTTCCACTCAACATGCCAAAGATCGATAAGCTTTCCATCGCTGCATACTATCGCCCGCTCGTCAACGTTTCTGGTGACTATTATTCAGTTCTTCCAATCTCACCTACAAAGACATTGCTCATGCTTGGCGACGTTTCTGGTAAAGGTCTTGCCGCTGCCCTCGTCATGGGTCTCGTTATGAATACTGCAAAGATTCTTGAGGACAAGGAAGATCTTCCTGGCATGATCATGGCAATCCATAAGGCCATCAAGGGAATGAAACTTCAGGATAAATATACGGTTCTTTTCCTTGGTGTCGTTGATACTGAAAAAATGGTCATCCGCTATGTAAATGCTTCCATGTCCGATCCTTTGATCATTACAAATTCTCCTAGCGGTTACAGAATCAAGCCTTTGACTTCAAACTGTTCCCTTGTCGGTATCATTGATATTGATGAAGTTGAAGTTGCAGAGCAAAGGCTTTTCCGTGACGACGTAATCCTTATGGCATCCGACGGTGTTTCTGAAGTTATGAATGATGAAGGCGTAGAACTTGGTGACACCGAACTCTACGAAAATACAATCAAGAAGAGTGCTGCAAAGTCTCCAAAGGAATTCATTGACGATGTTGTAAATCTCATCATGGATTACAACGGCGGCAAGAAGCTTAGGGATGACGTGACCATGATGGTTGCAAAGGTAGAAAGATAGGAGTAGGAGAGGTAACAAATGATTTATGCTTTTTTGAATGTCCTTATTGGTGTTATTCTTGTTTTCCAGTCCTTTAGGGTAGATCGCAAGTCGGGCAAGTATCAGAGTTCCGCATCTCTCGTTAATCTTGTTCTTTTCAGCAGTTCCGTCTTTTTCCTTATGGCTCTTACAGTATTCCTCACATTGAAGGGAACTAAGCAGTTTGCACTCATTGGTGGACGCATTACATATTTCCTCTTTGGATGGTTTGCCATATCATCCTGCGACTATATGCTCAAGTATCCTGAGTACAAGCGGACCGCCTTCATGAAAGTCATGAGGTTCATATTCATTGTAGGCGCTGGCTATTTTGCTTTCTTTGCTCCTAATGGACTTAATTCTTTCGGCTATACCCGTGACGGATTTGAGATTGTATCTGGTTTCATTTTCTCAAGAACTTTGGGTCGTACATTCAGAGTTACCTGGCTCAGTGCCTTCTATACGCTCTATACGGTTGTGTTCCCTGCCTTTGTTTCTCTTATGGTTCTTGTGCGTGCGGAACATGCAAATGCGAAGCTTGTTAGACAGAATATGGTGAACAATGTTTTCGGCTTTGTTCTTTCATGGGCAGTTTTTCAGTTCATCAAGTCAAGCTCGATGTACATGCCATACATAACCGCACTTACACCTGTTGGATTCCTTCCACAGCTTTTCTTCTTCATCAGATCAAATGAAAACGATGAGGTTGTTGACTTCCGTGGCGTAATGCGTGGACTTCTTCGTTTCCTTATCGAATTCCTTATTCCTGTCTGTATCGTCGGTGCTGCCTATTTTATCCTTGCTCCATACAACGAGACATACGTATATCTTTATCCGATACTTCTCTTTTCCGTTGTCGTTGTTGTTGTTGCAATCGAAACAGTCTTTAGAAAGGTATATGGTAATTCTGAATTGTTCCGTGCAAAACGTTATGCAGAAAGTTTTGAACAGGATATTACAGCCCTTGACTTTGCAAAGAATCCTCAGGAAATCACTGAAGACGTATACAGAATCTTCAAAAAGTACCTTGGAACATCGTCCATGAAAATCATAATGGATGACGGTACTGGAAATCTTTCTGTAGTATATTCTTCTGACGGCAATACAAATGTTGAAATTCCATTTGATCACGCAACAGGCGATGCTATCATGAATGCCCACCGTCAGGTAATTTTTAAGGAACAGGTCACAAGACATGGTTCCCTTGCCGCCATAAAGAGCAAGCTTGAAATCCTTTTCAATGAGACTAAATCCGATGCTGTCATCATGCTTAATGAAGGACGCAACTTCATCGGTCTCATCCTTCTTGGTCCAAAGTCCAGCGGCAACATCTATTCAGATTACGACTATGAAATCTTCAACAAGTATTATTCAAACCTCTTTGTTGTAGGCTACTACATCAAGAACATCATGAACGAATCTGTTGTCGGTACCGTCAACCGTGAAATCCGCATGTCTGGTCAGATCATCACTTCCATCCAGGAAAACATGGATCTCATCCAGAGCAAAAAGGTCGATGCTGGTTATCTTATGATTCCAGCCCACAACATTGGTGGTGAATTTGTCGATATGATCCGACTTACTGATACTCGCCACATCTTTATCATCGGTGCCCTTTCTGGTAAGGGTATTGCCGCATCCATGAGCATGGTCATCCTTAAGTCCATCATCCGTACCTACCTTGCTGAGACTACTGACTTCAAGAAGCTGGTTGCAAAGGTAAATGTCTTTATACGAGACTCTTTGCCAAAGGGAACTTTCTTTGCTGGTATCTTCGGTCTTTTGGACTTTACTTCCGACACGCTGTACTACATAAACTGTGGTTCTCCAGCCCTCTATGTATATACCCGTGCATACAACAACGTAATTGAAGTTCAGGGTGAAGGTCATATCCTCGGATTCGTAAAGGATATAGCTCCACTTCTTAAGGTAAAGAAAGTAAAGCTTGCAGAAGGTGACATCATCATGTCCGTAACGGATGGTATCCTTGATACAAAGTCGCTTCGTGGTGATATCTTCGGTAAGACTAGGACCCAGAATGCTCTTATGGACAACTCAACTTATCCAGCAGATAAGATGACTAAGTTTGCATATGAGGTTCTTGTTGATTTTGCTTCCAAGGAATTGGAAAACGACGTTACCATGCTTGTCATCAAATACCTTGGAAACAGGGCATAAGGAGGAACATCTAAATGGATCAGTTAACTCTACGCGAAAAAGTTGGCGTAAACTATATGCTTCTTGAAGTTTCTGGAACAATGAATTCCAATACTTGCGTTGAACTTCAGCAAAAGGTATCTCAGTATATTATTGATTCCAATGTTGTTCTTGATATGGAACAGGTTCAGGTAATCGATTCCACTGGAGTTGGTATAATCATTGCAGGTCATATTGACGGAGATGACAACGGTACAAGGCTTTTTGTCATGAATCCATCTGAAGCAACAAGAATTGCATTGGGTAAGACGGGCTTTATGGATACCTTCCATGTGATCCACTCTGTAACAGAGGTTGAAGATGCATAGCATCAAAAAATATTCACCATTGTTTGTAGGATTTTTGGGACTTTCCATCCTGTTCTTTGGATGTTCAAAGAAGGCTTATGCTGCAGAAAAAAATGTAGAAACCAAGGAAGTAGTCAAGGTCCATCCATATACAGGAAGGCTTGATTCTGTTCTTTCGAAGATGAATCCAAGGGCAGCCGATTTCTGCAGATTGATCAAGGATAACCAGGTTGATTTTTTTTCTGATCTTTCTGTGATTCTTGAAGAAGAAAAAACTTTTCGCTCCGACGACAAGAGCCTATTCTTTTTGATAGACAAGAAGCATAAGGCTGAAAGCAGCTACGTTCCTAAGGATTTGATTGAACTTAAGGCAAATGATCTTTTCAACCTTAATAAGAAGAACATGTTCATCCGCCCTGAAGCATACGAGGCGCTTAAGAAAATGGCTCTGGCATCAAAGAATGACGGAATAACCCTTCTTGTAAGTTCTGTTTATCGTTCGTACCAGTATCAGGATAATCTTTTCAACTACTGGGTCAGTGTTGATGGACTTGAAGAAGCTGAGCGTGAAAGTGCCCGCCCTGGAACAAGCCAGCATCAGCTTGCGACTGCCATTGACTTTGGCAGCATCAGCGATGATTTTGACAATACTGAAATGGGGCAGTGGGTTTATAAAAATGCCGCAGATTACGGCTGGTCCCTTTCTTTTCCAAAAGGATATGAAGATGTTACCGGCTACAGGTGGGAATGCTGGCACTTTCGTTATGTAGGTGTCAATGCCTGCCGCTTCCAGAAAAAATGGTTCGGCGATGTCCAGCAGTTCATGCTTGAATTTATCGATGAGTGGAATAAATCCATTGATTAGTTTCATGTAAAAGTCGTTGTCTTTTTGATGACGACTTTTTTTCATTTACGAATACTCATTGAAGAACATTTTTTTTAAGCCTTATTAAAATTGAGAAGGAAGGAAGAGGCTGGCAAAAACATTTAAAGCCCTGAAAGATAGTTTCCTTGCAGGGCTTTGCATGTAGCGACGATATCTAGCGGTTTTACCAGACTCGTACTGACTGGTAGGTTTTCATAAAAAACTTTTACATGTGTTCTTCTATTCCAATTTGTCATTTTTTTCACTATACTCTATGTCATTATGTCTAGAGATGTTAAAGAATTGTGCCACTGGGCTGACCAGCAGGCTGCTAAGATTATCAAGGAGAAGGGTGACCTGGATTCTTACACTTGTGCTTCAGGTATCACACCTTCAGGAACAGTTCATATCGGTAACTTCCGCGAGATCATCACAGTTGATCTTGTTGTTCGTGCTATGCGCGATCGCGGCAAGAATGTTCGCTTCATCTATTCATGGGATGATTACGATGTATTCCGCAAGGTTCCTGGCAATATGCCAAAACCTGAAGAACTTGAAAAATATCTTCGCTATCCAATTACTTCCGTTCCAGATACATTTGGTCGTGACGAAAATTATGCACGCCACCATGAAGTTGACATTGAAAAGCAGCTTCCACGCGTAGGAATTCATCCAGAATTCCTTTATCAGTCACAGCGCTACCGTGCAAACCGCTATGCAGAAGGTATGAAGAATGCGCTTCAGAACCGCGAGCTTATCAAGGAATGTCTCAACCATTACCGCGACGACGACCACAAGATGAAGCCGGAAGATGTTTACTGGCCAACTGCTATTTTCTGCGGAAAGTGTAACAAGGACACGACAGAAATCACAGGCTACGACGGAGAATATGGCGTAAGCTACAAGTGTGAATGCGGCTGCGAAGAAACTGTAGACATCCGCAAGTTCGGCGGAATCAAGCTGGGCTGGCGTGTTGACTGGCCGATGAGATGGGCAGAAGAAAAGGTCTGCTTTGAACCAGGCGGAAAGGATCACATTTCTCCAGGTGGATCTTACGACACTGCAAAACTTGTATCAAAGAAAATCTACAACTGGGATGCACCTGTTACAATGAAGTATGACTTCGTTAAGCTTAAGGGTGTTCCAGCAAAGATGTCATCTTCTAAGGGTAAGGTAATTTCCCTTGTTGATGCTCTTGAAGTTTACCAGCCTGAAGTTTTGCGCTATATCTTTGCCCAGAACAAGGTTGACCACGAATTCTCAATCAGTTTTGACCTTGATGTTGTTACTGTTTATGAAGCTTACGACAAGACAGAACGCATCGTATGGGGACTTGAAGAACCAAAGGAAAAGGATCCTGCAAAGAAGGAATCAATCATTCTCCGCGAAAAGAGAATTTACGAATTGAGCCAGATCGAACCGGGAATGCCAAAGGTTCAGCCATATCAGGTTCCATTCAGACTTTTGACAACTTTGCTCCAGACTTATGATGGAGACATTGATGCAGTGATTGCTTCCCTTGGAGATGTAAAGCCAGAGCAGGAAGAATGTCTCCGCCGCCGCTGTGCTTGCGCATGGTACTGGATCAACGAAAGCGCTCCTGACTGTGCTCCTGATTTCTGCTTCAAGCTCCGCAAGGACGGCTCAAAAGCAGAAGACATTACTGGCGACATGCTAAAGGCTGTTATCCGCGTTCGTGATGAAGTTGTTCCTAAGGTTGGAACATATGCTCTGGACAAGGAATGCCAGCAGGCAATGTATGATATTGCTACAGAAATGGGTCTTGAATCAAAGGCTTTGTTTACTGCATTGTATCATGCCCTCATCGGAAAGGATCAGGGACCACGCCTTGCAAACTTCATGAAGATTATCGGCAAGGAAAAGCTTGCCAAGATTCTCAGCGTATACTAAGTAAAATAAGGGGATGTCCAATAAGTATGATTTACGGTGGTTGAGCCTGTCGAAACCACCACTAATAGCGTAGCAGTCATTTCGACAAGCTCAATGAGCGCTACGCTACATACTTTTGGGACATTCCCTTTCTTTTTTCTGGCTTTAGTCTTTTTCAAGCCACCAGTGGCCAAAGTCCCTGCAGAGCAATTGACTTGCTTTTCGTGCGGAACGTATCGTAACAGGGAGTCCTCCTGGCATCTGTGATCTATGCCCTTCAAAGTACAATCCCTTGATGCTCCTTGATTTGAGCGGATAGTTGAAAGCTGGTTTTCCTTTGCCCCATATGCTCATCCATGAACCATGCCAGCTTGAACAGTATCGTTCGTAAGTAAGTGGAGTGGCAAAGTCCGTTACCTGAATGTGGCCTTCTAGTTCCGGAATGTAACGGCATATGCTTGCAACAACCTTGTTGATATGTTCTTCTTTCAATGTCTTGTATGTTCCGTCTGCCTTTGCTTTTTTCCAATAGTCATAGCTGAATCCGCTAAGTACGCAGGTAAGCACGCTTGTTCCCTTTTTACTGTAAAACTCGTTGCCGGCGTAATTGTTCAGTCTTAGTTCCGTGAACTTTTCACCACCAAGTTCAAGTGAATCTTCTGCTGGAATAATTATGTTTTCCGGATACTGACTTAAATCAACGTCTGCACCGCAGGCAAAAAACATGCAGTTGCGGCTTGGATGGTAAGATTTCATTTTTTTTATCCAGTTTTCATCAATGGGACTTTCAAACAAATCATCTGCAGCCCTCAGTGTGTCCTGAGAAACCATTACTGCATCACAGGGAATGAAATCATTGTTTACGACCAACCCCTTTGTCTTGCCGTTTTCTACGACGACTTTCTGAACTTTAGACTTGAATAGTATTTTTCCGCCAGCCTTTTCCAATTCACTGACCATGTTGTTAATCATTATTGAGGAGCCGCCATATGGATTTCCGTAATCTCCGCGGCAGAAACCTCTTAGTGTGTAAACAAAACTGAGGGCATTATAGGTAGTTCCGACAACTGAGCGAAGAAGATGTCGTATTCGTTCGTCTTTTATTGCAGCTATATATTCTTCTGCACTGGTATTTTTTAACCTGTTTACAAGAAGTCCTGCGTGCCACATTTTAATAAGTTTTCTTATGTCTGATTTTACTGGATGCCTTGTTTTGATTCCTCTAATGTCATCAATTGGCATAAATACGTTTTTAAAAATCCTTACTTGAGTCATTATTTTTTTTATTGCTCTTTTGTCATTTGGCGAAGCTTTTGTAAGTTCTTGAATTGTTTTATCTATATCGCGGTATAATGATATGGAAGATTTTCCGTCATAGTATGTGTAAAAAGGATCTCTGAAATGAACCGGATTGTTTTCGTTTAATGCCCCGCATTCTTTCCAAACTTTATAAAGGGGAGTGTCTGGACTGGAACCAGTAAGCCAGTGCATTCCGCCTTCAAACCTATATCCCTTGCGTTCCCATCCTTGGGAAAGTCCACCTGGAATAGTATGCTGTTCAAAAATGGTTACATCAAAACCACTTTTTGCAAGAAACACTCCGCTTGTAAGTCCGGAAAATCCTGCACCAACGATTAAAACTTTTGCCATACCCAAATTGTAAGGTGATTTAGTCCAAATTTAAAGAAAAATTAAAAATCTACTGTATGATTTGTAAAATGTTGTTTTTTCTTTTAATTGTGCTGATTTGAAACTTAATGAACTTATTGGCAGTATCTTTGATTTCTTCCACATGAAACCTACAATAAATTCAGTTTTTACTGAAATATGAATCATGGAAATTACAGTTTGTAAAGCTAAGGATTAAAATTGACATAAACGAGTATTCGGGGTCTGTCCCCGTTGGCCATGAATTATGAATTATGAATTATGAATTATCAGGCTCTGTCTCCGTTGAACATTATTGAACTTGGCGTAGTTAAGTTTAACCGTTATAATTTTCTAGGATAGTAATAAAGACAATAAAGTGATGTAATTGAGGACGTGTTATGAATAATCTTGTTAAGTATAAAAGTGTATTTATTGTTCCCGTCGTTTGTTTGTTTCTTTCTTGTGAAAATTTCTTGAGTGGCGGTGAATTAAAAGAAAGGATTGAGAAACAGATAGAGTATTCAAACTCGTCATCAATGTCAGTTCATTTTGTTGTAGATAATAAAGCGGGAACCATAAAACCTACTGACGATAAAAATGTGAAAATTACAGACAGCTTTGATATTTCTTATATTCCTGCAGATAATTTTGTGTTTAAAAAATGGAATGTTTTTGAATATGGTACAAATAAAGAACTTAGAGATGTAGTTTCTTTTGCAGATTCTTCTGCTACAACTAAAATTACTGTTTTAAAATATATCCCAAATGGAATTACAATTACACCATCTTATTACGAAATTCCAAATATTACAGAAAAATTTCCAAATGATAATAGAACTGCAGTTTCTCAAGATTCCAGTATTTTTATAACTTTTAATTATGCACTTGAATTAAGCGATTTTTATAATGAAGAACTTGATCAATTTAAAAACATCGAAATATCTGCTGGTGGAAAAAATCTTATAGACAATAAAAACCCGTTCTATTATTTTACAAAACCCAAAATGGATAATGGGGGACGTACACTCATTATTTCAATTAATTCACGTAATTTAATAATACCTGAAGATTCATTGGAAACAGAAAAAGAGATTACGGTAACATTACTGCTTTCCAATATTTCCGTTGGGGGTAATACATACTTTAGTGAAGATAAAACCTGGACTTATCGTATTAATAAAACACTGGATAAAATTGCCCCAGAGATTCGTTCTTTTAAAGCATATAAAACTTTAGCAGATGGAAATGCAACAGCAGAAGAGATGGAAAACAGTCAATTTACAGACTGGACATCAGAAACATTTAAGACTAATCATACCAGTCAGATTACTGTTGTCTGTACAGGATATGATGCTGGCGGTGGTATAAAAAATCTTTTTGTTAGAGAACAGCTAATAAAACTTGTAAGTGGTACAGATAATACGACAATTGTTCCATATGAATATACAGCTGGAACCAATTGTTTTACGCAAAATGAAGATTATATATATTCTGCAAAATTTAGCTTCCCATTTCAAACACCTGAAGATGGTATTTTAAAGTTGGAGTTTGGACTTGAAGATTATGCAGGAAATAAAAATATTGAAAAAACTTACTATGTAGTAAAAGATACGTTAGTAGATGATACGAAATTCGGAGCAACGGGAACGCTGTCTTCTGAAACAAGAAAAGAGGTAAATGGAATAGATACCTTTGACTTTACTTTTCCTAAAGTGATAAATAAATCTTCTACATTAAGCTGTATAGATACGTACTACGGAACAAATACAAATTATTATGATCTTAATACTGTTACTAAGGTTGCATGGGGATATGACAAAGAAAATCTTACAGAAATTTTTCCTCATAAAGATGGAAAATATAAGATTTCAAAAAATGCCTATGCTGAAGCCTATATACAGATGACAATAGAAGATGCTCTTAAAAATTCACTGGTAAAAACAGTTGTTGTTCCGTCAAAAGCTAATACTCCAAGAATTAAAATCAAAAAAGAAACTGCAGAAACAAAACTTTCTGTTTATGCGGCATCATATGTCTCTTCTGAATCTCAATCTGTTTCTTCGATGTATTGTTATCTTACTAGTTCTAGTGGTTATTGGCATAATAATCCTTTCGAGAGTATCCTGAATTTGGGATCAAATGGAGATCCTGAAATATATTGTACTACATCAAAAGATAGTAATTTCGATGAAAATAATTTTAAAACAAAGTTTACTGTTTACGCCTACGCTCGAAATGCCTATAGTTCGTGGTATTTATTTGGTTGTGATAGTGATTTGAATGTTGTTTATAATGGTATTGAAAATCCTACGCAACCGCCTAGCATTGATGAAGTCCCTTATAAAGCAAAGCTTTCTGTATTAAACTATAAGCAAAACGTTCCAAATATTAACCTTAAAGTCACTTTGTATAATGAAAATGATACTTTATATACACAAGAATTAAATTCTGAATATAAATATTTAATTAAAGCAATTTCCACTAAAGATTGGACTGAATATTATTGTGATATGAATAATGTGTCGTTGCCTTCAGGACAATTATATAGAATTTATACTGCTATCCGTGATAAAGACGGCAATATTACATCTAGAACAAATTATACCAACCTTGATTTGAGCACTTACGATACCACTCCTCCTGCTGTCGAAATAAGAGATGCTAATTACATGAATTATGCATATTCCTCTGGAGCTGTAAAATTATTATTCTATACATTCCCTAAAGATAGTTCAGACTTAAAAAATACTGATGGAGTATATCAACTACAGTATTATTTTATTCCAGGAACTAAAAAAATGGCACGTTCTTCAGAAGAAATAGAACAATATCCTTGCAAAACGACAACATTTACCAAGATAAATGGAGAATGGCCAGAATATATTTTATTACCTTTTGATGACATGCCAGAAAATGACTATAATTTGTATGTAAAAATAGAGGATAATTCGCCTCTGCATAATTATACCTATGTCAATGCCTTGTGTTCTAACAAAAGTTCTACCGCAACAACAACGGTCTATTCGGATATGGTTGATGGGGAAAAGCATTTATTTGCTTCTTCAAATGATAGTGGAGATATAATGATTGACTATTTAGACAATAAGGTCTGGAGGACCATAAAAGGTTCTTCATCTTTACGGTGGTATATTCCACTAAATAGAAATCTTTTATCTAATGAAGAAAATAAGAATTATTCGGTAGATTTGACAAGTTTTGAATCTAAGTCAACTACATATAATGAATGGAAGGATAAATTTATAAAAATATCTATAAAAAGCTCAGTAACTTCAAAGCAACCATATTTTGGAAATATAGTAATTGCATATCCAAAATACTATTTGGAAAATATACCGGTTAAGCGTAAAAACGTTATAACAGGGGGCTTAAATGGTATTGAAGTTATGTGCGATGCACCTGTCCTTGTTCATACCATGTACTGTTCCAAGAATCTTGGTTCAAATCCTACTAATTGGGTAACTAAGGGTATTGAAACAGGTCTTGTAGTAAATACAGAAGGTGAGCCATTTACCTATGAAAAATCTAATTATGATTTTGTACCATCAGGAGCCTATTACACAATAATTGTTCATTTTGCGGATGGAAAGATGATTATGACAGATGTAAAACAAAAGTAAGATGTTGTTGATTCAGCCCAAACCGATTTTCAATTAACGGATTAGATTGTTAGGGGTCTGTCCCCGTTGATCGTATACTAAAAATCAAGATGAGATAAAAAAAGGGGTGTCTTAGAAGTTTCAAAAACTTCTAAGACAGCCCTTTGCGTTTAAAACTCGCAGTCTTAATTTATTTTTTATGCCTGAAGTGCTGGTCGTTCGCTACGCTCACTAACGAGTTTTCTGGCGAAAACTCGCGGGCTTTCTTTGCTTACTTTATGACTGTAATGCAGTCACTGCAACTGTGGCGATAATATCATCTACATTGCATCCGCGGCTAAGGTCGTTGAGAGGCTTTGCAAATCCCTGGCATACAGGACCGATTGCCATCCATCCGCCCATGCGCTGGCAGATCTTGTAACCGATGTTTCCTGCGTTGATGTTAGGGAAGATGAATGTGTTTGCATGACCTGCAACCTTGCTGCCTGGAGCCTTGAGTTCTCCAACTTCAGGTGCGATTGCTGCGTCAAACTGGAATTCTCCGTCGAGAGCGAGTTCCGGTGCCTTTTCCTGTGCGATCTTTGTTGCTTCCTGAACCTTTGAAACGCTGTTTGTGAACTTGCTGTCGTTTCCAGATCCCTTTGTAGAGAATGAAAGCATTGCAACGCGTGGTTCGATTCCAGCGATCTTCTTTGCTGTGTCAGCAGATGCAATTGCGATGTCTGCCATTTCTTCTGCTGTTGGTTCAATGTTGATTGCACAGTCGCCGAATACAGAAACGCCTTCCTTGATGTATGGGGTTCCAGATTCTGGAGCTACCATGATGAAGCATGAAGATACTGTCTTGATTCCAGGTGCTGTCTTGATTACCTGAAGTCCTGGGCGGAGTGTGTTTGCTGTCGAGTGGCATGCACCTGAAACGAAACCGTCTGCATCTCCTGCCTTGAGGATGAGGGCACCGTACATTGTGCGGTCCTTGAGGATATAATCCTTTGCTGCTGCAACATCAGCATATTCTGGAGCATTTGTCTTCTTGTTGATTTTGCCTTCACGTGCCTTGAACAAAAGTTCTGCGTACTTGTCTGCGTTTGAATCTGTTGTCGGGTCGATGAGTGTTACTCCGCTCAAATCTACACCAGGAGCAACCTTTTCGCATTCTTCCTTGTTTCCCAAAAGAATGATCTTAGCGATGCCTTCCTTTACGATGATGGAAGCAGCTTCTACAACGCGCTTGTCTTCACCTTCGCAGAGAACGATTGTCTTTCCGGCTTTCTTAGCCTTTTCCTTAAGTTCACTAACAAAATCCATAATTTGCCTTCTTTAATAAAAAAATCTGCATACAGAATACCACTCGGTCAAAAAGTTTGCAATTCATAGAAAATGGGCATAGAATTGAAATGAGATCCCAAAAGTGGACGCAGGAATTTCATTAACATTCTATTCACACTGGATGTGGTATAATTCTTGACTCAAAGTTAATTCGATACAGGATGCTAAATTGAAGATTATTTGTTGTGACGACGAAAAAAACCTTCTCATGTATCATAAGAATCTTCTCATTGCCATGGACGAAGTAACAGATGTCTTTGATTTTTCTTATGCAGAAGATGCGCTGAAATTTGCTGAAAAGAACAAGGATGTTGATGTAGCGATCCTTGACATCAACTTGCCTGTCATGAATGGAATTGAGCTTGCGGAAAAGCTTAAGGTTCTTGTTCCTGATATAAGAATCATCTTCATTACTGGGTATCCTGAATATAAGACCGAGGCGACTGAAAACGGGTGCAGCGGTTATCTTACAAAGCCTACAAATGTCAACGAAATCAAGAAGGAACTTGCCTTTGTGATGCAGGATATCAAGGCTTCCACTGCAGAAAAAATCAGAGTTCAGTGTTTTGGAAATTTTGATATTTTCATAAACCAAAGGCTCATTACATTCAGCCTGACAAAAGCAAAGGAACTCCTTGCGTATCTTGTGGACAAAAGAGGATCTACCGTCAGCGGTGGTGAACTTTGCGCCGTTCTTTGGGAAAACAACGAGGACGACGGAAAAAACAAGAATAATCTCAGGCATTGCTGGATGGCGCTTAAACAGGCTCTTGAAACCGCAGGTGCGCAGAATATGCTCAAGAAAGGGTGGAACTGCTATGGTATAGACCCTGATGCGTTCTGGTGTGATGCCTATGAATTTGAAAAGGGCGATGTTCAGGTAATCAACTCCTACAAGGGTGAATACATGAACCAATATAGCTGGGCAGAGAACAGCAAAAGCATCTTCAATAAAAAAACTGAATAGCACTGTCATTCTTAATTTTATTTGAGGGGTGGTACTAATGGTACAGGGATTGGGTGTCTGTATAGCATCATTTTCAATTTTCATTACTTATATAGTTTTTGGCTTGATGTCTCCCCGCAATAAGAGCAAGAAGGTAGTTCTTCCTCCTCTTGGACTTTTGTTCTGTCTCATCCGTTACCTGCTTGAAATAATGTTTCTTAACGGAGGATTCAACAATTATTTTTCCATGTCCGTTCATTATTCTGTATGGATTCTTGCAACCTTTGGCATTACTTCGGTTTTCTATCTGCAGAATGCAGGGTTCATGAACAATCCAGAAATCATAGGAAAGAAGCTAACGATTGCGGCATATACAGCCCTTGTTTCAGTAGTTCTGTTCACATTCAATGCGTTTGCTGCCTGTGTCAAAAACCATGAGTTCCTTGTCGATCGCTTCAGGTTTGTCGAGTTTACTGAACTTTTGATTCATCTGATAGTAATATGCCTCCTTGTCTTTTATCGCAAACAATATGGAACTAGAATTTTTCTTCTTCTTCTTTCTAGTCTTGTGCTTTATTTCCTTGCATGGGCTTCTACTTTTGCCGTTTATTCACTTAAATACGAAAAGTTCTATGGTTTCATAAAGGAAGTTAATCCTGCTGCCATTGCCACGATGGTTCAGGTCTGCATCCAGTTCTTTGTGTTTTATAATGTTGTCTACGGAAAATTTTTTGAAAACCGAATCAAGCTGGAGCATTCTCTGATAAGTGTTTCCCAATCTCAGATTCAGCCTCATTTTGTGAACAATGTCCTTTATAACATCAAGGTTCTGTATTCTGCGGATCCAGAAAGGGCAGAGAGAATGCTTGATAATCTTTCAAAATTCCTGAATGGAAACAAGGATGCTTTTGATACGGGTTCCATTCATCCTTTTGAGAGGGAGCTTGAACATGTTAAGTGCTATCTTGAAATTGAAAAGGAACGCTTTGACAATATTTCCGTTGTCTATGACATAGGAGTTCAGGATTTTCTTTTGCCGCCTCTTACGCTTCAGCCTATTGTGGAAAATTCCATTCAGCATGGCTTGCGGCCTAAGAAATCAGGGGGAACAATTACTGTTTCAACCTATAGGAAGGACGGAAACATCATTATCTCTGTTAAGGATAATGGCATCGGTTTTGACATGACAAAACCAATGGATTCAGGACGGAAACATCTTGGCATGGAAAACACCAGGTTCCGCATTGAAAAAATCTGCAATGGCACTCTGGATGTAAAGAGCATCGAGAATGCAGGAACCGAAGTTTTGATTACCATTCCTGCTTCAGTTTAGTTAAAGAGTTCATTTAATCGTCTAGAATTCATTTTACTTTTTTTTTCTCTAGTGATATTATTTTTAGAAACTTTAATAAACTTTAAGTTTTTTTAGTTTTACTTTATTTTTTTATCATCAAGAGGTACTTTTATGGCAAAAGACATCGATTGGGGCAACTTGCCTTTCGGCTACATGGAAACAAACAAGAGCTTCGTAGCCAACTGGAAAGACGGTGCTTGGGATGAAGGAACTCTTACTTCTGACCACACAATTACTATGAGCGAATGCGCATGTGTTCTTCAGTATGCACAGACATGTTTTGAAGGACTTAAAGCATATACAACTTCTGACGGAAAAGTCGTTACTTTCAGACCTGACCTTAATGCAGACCGCATGGCAGACAGCTGTACACGCCTTGAAATGCCTGTTTTCCCAAAGGAAAAGTTCATTCAGGCTGTAATCGATGTTGTTAAGGCAAACCTTGACTTTGTTCCACCTTATGGAAGCGGCGCAACTCTTTACATCCGTCCATTCATGTTCGGTTCAAACGCAGTTATCGGTGTAAAGCCTGCTACAGAATTCCAGTTCCGCATCCTTGTAACTCCAGTAGGACCATATTTCAAGGGCGGCGTAAAGCCAATCAAGGTTCGCATTTCTGACCGCGACCGTGCTGCTCCTCACGGAACAGGTGACATCAAGGCAGGTCTTAACTACGCAATGTCACTTTACAATATCGTAGACGCACACAACTGCGGATATGCTGAGAACATGTATACAGACCCTGCAACACATACTTATATTGAAGAAACTGGTGGAGCAAACATCCTCTTCGTTGACAAGAAGGGAACTTTGATTACTCCAAAATCGGGATCAATTCTTCCTTCTATAACACGTCGTTCTTTGATTACAGTTGCAAAGGACATCCTTGGCATGAAGGTTGAGGAACGCCCTGTAAACAAGAAGGAGCTCAAGAAGTTTGTTGAATGCGGTCTTTGCGGTACTGCAGCCGTTATTTCTCCAATCGGTCAGATTGACGACCACGGAAAGTCCATCATGCTTCCAAGCGGAATGGAAAACATCGGACCTGTAATGCAGAAGCTTCGCGAAACTTTGACAGGAATCCAGATGGGAACCGTTAAGGGACCAGAAGGCTGGGTTGTTGAAATCAATTAATAATTAGGAATGCATAATTCATAATTGAGTCCTCCGGACGGTCTGGTGATTTCAGGCTGCCGGGGGATTTTTTTTGTTAGGGGTGTTGCTTTTGTTGTATTCAAGGGGTCTGTCCCCATGGTTGAGTGTATGGATGTAATGGGGTCTGTCCCTATGGTTAAGGGTATGTAATGTGAATGTTCTTGATAGAAATGGTTATTTTTCCAGTACGAAAAGAAATTCGTTTACATGTATGTCACGGTTCTTTAGGTTGCGGCTGCCACGGAAGGTGTTGTATTCAATTTCTACGGTTTTTACTCTGCCGTATTTTTTCAGCATGCTTTTCATTTCATCAAAACCTATGAATCCCTCAGAATTGTATGATACAATTATATACTTTGCGTCAAGATTTGCGATTATTTGGTCCATGGAATCCAATGCATATGCTTTTTTGTTGAATTTTGATCTGTTCCAGTTGCATGGAATTCCTGAAACTTTGCTTAATTTGACATCGGGAATTGCATTGTCTGCTATGAGATTCAGCATGAAGTAATTTGAACCGTATGGGTGCTGGTTATAGGGTGGGTCAAGGTATGCGATGTCGATTTTTTTGAGTTCTGCAGAAAGCTCAACCGTATCCTGCTGAAAAAGCTGCATTTTGCTTGAATAGTTGCTGAATACAGGCACTGGAAGCTCAACCTGTCCCATTATTCTTGTCAGGGCGTTTTTTCCACTTCCTCCAAAGCATCCGATTCCTGTTTTTTTGTCTTTGTAGAAGCCTTTGAAGACGCCGCTTGTGTTTACATGAATGCTAGCTTCGGTTAAAAGGGGGGCAAGAAAGAAATTTTTGTATTCGTCGTCTATTTTTTCTATTAATTTTCTGTATGTATCGATTCTTTCTGCGTTTTCTCGGGTATAAAAAGCTCTTTCGCCTTCCTTGATGTCATTTGTATCCTTTGGAGCGTAATAATCACAAATGATACCTGGAGTTTTTGTTTCGAAGAATTCCTTTTCCAACGTGTTTCTAAGATCAAAGTAGTGATCGGCATTGAAATCACGACGGTTGAAAAGATAGCAGGAATTAAGAATACGGCTATAGTTTTCCAGATCGTTGGCGACAACAATTGAGGAATGCTGCTTTAGCATACGGGCAACGATTCCGCTGCCAGAAAAAAGGTCGGCGCAGACAAGCTTCTTCTTATTGAGTTTTTCTTTAATTATCTCTATTTCCTTTTGAATATAACCTATGAGGATGCGTTTGTTGCCAATGTAAGTGATGATCTGTGTTGTAAGGAAGTCGTTGTTTTCCGCCATGGTGGTAGTATAGATAGAAAATGGAAAAAAAGCAATTTTGCTGACAATGTGATAATGGGGACAGACCCCACGGATGATTTTTTAAGATATCATGGAACCTAAATTTTTCAAAGTTTTTTGTTCCTTAAACCTTCAATTTCAGATATTGTTTAGGATTTCCTGATTATAAGTTTGCTTATGCCTGTGAGTCTGGATATTTGATTTATTGATAGCCCATGCTTTCTCATGATTCCACATTTCTTAACTTGATCGTCGATATTTAAGCGTTCCAGTTCGTAAGGAGATGATATGTTGAATATTTTCTTGATTAGTTTTATTGCCTTTATATCACTAAAAAACAATTTGTTTTCAAATTCCATGCATTGTCTGGTTTCTTTTTGAAATATGAATTGGAATAGTTGTTGCTGTGATTTGAATATGCCGTATATGTAGTTTGTATCAACGAAACTATTGTTTTTGTTCCTCTTCAAGGCCCAATAACTATTCCATTTATACTGATCGATTCTGCCAAGTCCAGCTTTTTCACTGTTTTGGAGTATGTAACGATAAACAGTCTTGAAATATACATCATCAAGTATAGGTTCGCTCTTAAATCTCCCTTGGAATAGATGACCGCAGCGATCGTATTTGTGATTAAAGTAATATACATAGCTGTTTGCAATTTTCTGAACTAATAGACTTAAATTTTCCCCTGCGTTTCCTACCAAAATGTGAACATGGTTACTCATTAAACAGTAACAGTGTACAACTATTTCTAATTCTTTTGAATATTTTTTTATTCGATTAATGAAGAAAAATCTATCTTCATTATCAACAAAGAGATTTTGCTGGTTGTTTCCGCGTAGAATTACATGATAGAAGCCTGAGGTTCCAAACACTCTTGGTTTTCGTGCCATTTATATATTCCTATGTATTATATAACCGAAAAACTACATAAAATGGACAGTTTTGATTCGAAAAAAGAAACTATGTATGGGACTGTCCCCATTGTTCATTGTTTCTGATGCTGAAAAAAGATGAAAGATGGGTTGAAGGGGACTGTCCCCGCTGTTCTTGCAAAACACCATTAGTCATTGAAAAGAGATATTTTTACTTATATAATTGTAAAAATAGGATATCTATACATATGGAAAATAATACACTTGGAAACATTGCATCACTTAAGCCTTTGCTAAAACCTATCCGCATGGGAATCGATGTTGGTTCTACAACTGTTAAGGTTGTTGCTTTGGGTGATAATGATGAACTTCTTTATGGAGCCTATGAACGCCATCGCGCAGACATCCGCAATACAATCATCGCGGTTGTTAATAAGGCCTTTGATACTCTTGAAGGGCTCTTCCCTGCAAAGGAGAATCAGACCATCAGCGTTAAGGTCACTGGTTCTGGTGGCCTTTCAGTTTCGCAGTGGCTAAATATTCCTTTCATTCAGGAAGTTGTTGCCGCTACAACTGCAGTGCGCAAAATCATTCCTCAGACTGATGTCGTTATCGAACTTGGTGGTGAAGATGCCAAGATAACATATTTTAAAGGCGGAGTAGAACAGCGCATGAATGGAACCTGTGCTGGTGGTACAGGTGCCTTCATCGACCAGATGGCAGCTTTGCTTGAAACAGATGCTTCTGGACTCAACGAACTTGCCCGCGGTGCAACAACCATCTATCCTATCGCTGCCCGCTGTGGTGTTTTTGCAAAGACTGACGTACAGCCGCTCATCAACGAAGGTGCGCGTCGTGAAGATATTGCCGCATCTATTTTCCAGGCTGTTGTTTCCCAGACAATCTCAGGTCTTGCCTGCGGAAAGCCAATCCGTGGACATGTTGCTTTCCTTGGTGGTCCATTGCACTTTTTGGACCAGCTTCGCGAACGCTTCGTAGTTACACTCAAGCTTAAGGATGATGAACAGATTGTTCCAGAAAACAGTCAGCTTTTTGTTGCTTCTGGAGCTGCATATTCTGCAGAAAGGGAAATCAAATGGGTAAATGCTAAGGGTGAAGATACACCTGCCGTATTCCCGACAATAAAGGAATTCCGTGCAAGCCTTACAAATCTTGTAGGGGCTGAAATGCAGGAAGTTCAGCGTCTTGAACCTCTCTTTACTTCTCAGGCTGAACTTGATGAATTCAATCAGAGACACTCAACAGAAAAGGCTCTTGTCGGTGAACTTGACAAGACTGAAGGTCCTGTTTTCCTTGGTCTTGATGCAGGTTCCACAACTACTAAGGCAGTCCTTACAGATACAGAAGGAAGAATCCTCTGGCGTTTCTACGATGTAAATGCAGGAAATCCTGTTGACCTTGCAGTAAAGGTTCTTAAAAAGCTTTATTCAATCCTTCCTGAAAAATGCTATATTGCCCGTGCCGTTTCTACAGGTTACGGTGAAGCCTTGTTCCAGGCAGCCCTTGGCGTAGATGCTGGTGAAGTTGAAACAATCACCCACTATCGCGCCGCAGATTTCTTTGTTCCTGGCGTAGAGTTCCTTCTGGATATCGGTGGTCAGGACATGAAGTGCCTGCGCATGAAGGACGGTGCCATCGTAAGCATTCAGCTTAACGAAGCCTGTTCCGCAGGTTGTGGTTCCTTCCTTGATAACTTTGCCCGCACAATGGGTATGAGCGTTCAGGAATTCTCAAAGATTGCCCTTATGGCAAAAAAGCCTGTAGACCTTGGTACCCGCTGTACGGTATTCATGAACAGCCGTGTTAAGCAGGCACAGAAGGAAGGTGCTGAAGTAGCGGACATTTCCGCAGGCCTTTCATATTCAGTTATCAAGAATGCGCTTTTCAAGGTAATCAAGCTTCGCCGTGCAAGTGAAATCGGTACAAAGGTTGTAGTTCAGGGTGGTACATTCTTCAACGACGCCGTTCTCCGTGCCTTTGAAAAGATTGCCGGTGTAAATGTATACAGGCCTGATGTTGCAGGTCTCATGGGTGCCTATGGTAGTGCCCTCATTGCCCAGGACCAGTGGGAAGACCTCCGCCGTCCAAAGCCAGATGATCCAGACCAGACGCCAAAATTCGTCAAGTCAAACATTGCTACAGTTGATCAGCTTGAAAACTTCAAGGTTGAACTTGAACTCAAGCGCTGCGGAAAATGTTCTAACAACTGTCTCCTTACTATCAATACATTCATTGCTGGTGAGGAACGCCGCAAGTTCATTACAGGTAACCGTTGTGAACGCGGTGCAGACATCGAAGAATCTCCTGCAGAAAAATCAAAGCTTGTGGACGCAAGCAACAAGTCAAACACAAAGGGTGCAGACGAAGACAGCGAAAAGCTTCCAAACCTTTTTGAATGGAAATACAAGAGGCTTTTCAGCTATGTACCTCTCAAGGCAGAGGATGCTCCTATGGGAGATGTTGGTATTCCTCGTGTCCTCAACATGTACGAAAACTATCCGCTTTGGTTTACTTTCTTTACAAAGCTTGGATTCCGCGTAAAGCTTTCTCCTCGTTCAAGCCGTGCAATCTACGAAAAGGGTCTTGAGACAATTCCTTCTGAATCAGTTTGCTACCCAGGAAAGATTTCCCACGGACATGTGGAAAGCCTTCTTCAGCAGGGAATAAAATTCATTTTCTATCCTTGTGTTCCTTATGAAAAGCAGGAAGATCCTGGAGCTGGAAACCACTACAACTGTCCTATCGTTACAAGCTATCCTGAAGTTCTACGCAACAATGTTGATCGCTTGAGACAGGACGATACAATTTTCTTCATGAATCCGTTCCTTCCTATTTATGACAAGGATCGTCTTGCTGTTCGTCTCTTTGAAGAGATGACAAAGAAATTCCCTAAGCTTACAAAGAAACAGATTGCAGATGCTGTGGAAGCTGCTTGGGCAGAACAGGAAAAGTTCAAGAAGGAAGTTCAGGAAAAGGGTGAGGAAGCACTCGAAGAGACAATCACTCGCGGTGGCAACGGTATCGTTCTTGCAGGTCGCCCATATCACCTTGATCCAGAAATCAACCATGGAATTCCTGAGATGATCAACGGTCTTGGAATGGCAGTATTTACGGAAGATTCTGTTGCTCATCTTGGTTCAATTGAAAGACCTTTGCGCATCATTGACCAGTGGTCATACCACAACAGACTTTACCGTGCCGGTGTATTCGTAAGCGGCATGGCAAACATGGAATTAGTTCAGCTTACATCTTTCGGTTGCGGTCTTGATGCCGTTACTGCAGATCAGGTTGACGAAATCATGAAGTCAAAGAGCCGCATGTATACCCTCATAAAGATTGATGAAGGTTCAAATCTTGGTGCCGTTCGTATCCGCATCCGCTCCCTCATTGCTGCTGTTCGTGCCCGTGAAAGAAACAGGACTAAGCTTACTGTGAAGTCTGCTGCATTCAAGCGTCAGGTGTTCACAAAGGAAATGAAATACAAGCATACGATTCTTGCTCCTCAGATGAGCCCAATTCACTTCAGGCTTGTTCAGCAGGCATTCAGATATTCTGGATTCAATTTTGTTGTTCTTGATGCTGTTGATCCAATGGCAATTGAAACAGGACTCAAGTATGTTAACAACGATGCTTGCTATCCATCAATTCTTGTTGCGGGGCAGATGATTGCAGCTCTTCAGAGCGGCAAGTACGATGTAAACAGAACAAGCCTTATGGTTACTCAGACTGGAGGTGGATGTCGTGCAACAAACTACATCGGCTTCATTCGCCGTGCCCTTACCGATGCAGGACTTTCTCAGGTTCCTGTCATCTCATTGAGTGCACAGGGGTTTGAAAGCAATCCAGGTTTCAAGATTACTCCAAGTCTTTTGATTCGTGCCATGAGATCCCTTGTTCTTGGAGACCTTTTGATGCGCGTTCTCTACCGAACTCGTCCATACGAAAAGGTTCCTGGAAGTGCAAATGCCCTCTATGAAAAGTGGAATGCCAGATGTGAGCTTGGATTAAAGTCTCTTTCTCATTTCAAGTACAAGAGGATCATAAAGGGAATCATCAGAGATTTTGATAGACTTCCTCTTGTTCCTGTAAAGAAACCAAGGGTCGGGGTTGTTGGAGAAATTCTTGTAAAATTCCATCCGACTGCAAACAACGACATTGTTAATGTAATCGAGCACGAGGGTGCTGAATGTGTTATGCCTGACCTCATGGACTTCTTCTTCTATACATTCTCTACAGGTATTTTCCGCCATCAGGAGCTTGCATTCCCTAAGGAAACTGAAAAGAATGCACGCCGTCTTGTTTCAATGCTTGAGCTTTTCCGCGGCTATATGAAAAAGCAGCTCCGAAAGAGTCACCGTTTCGAGCCTCCTCATCTTATCTATGACATGATGAAGGGAGTAGATGATATCGTTCAGCTTGGAAATATTACTGGTGAAGGTTGGTTCCTTACAGCAGAAATGGTGGAACTCATCCATAGCGGTTGTCCTTCCATTGCCTGCGTTCAGCCTTTTGCCTGTCTTCCAAACCATGTTACAGGCAAGGGTATGATCAAGGAGCTTCGCCGCAGATATCCTGAGGCAAATATTTCAGCTGTCGACTATGACCCTGGTTCAAGTGAAGTCAACCAGCTTAACCGCCTTAAGCTTTTGCTTTCAAATGCTTCAGTCGGAAAGCATCCTGATGAAGAAGCAGATGGAATGGTTCACGGACCTGACAAGTCTGTCGTAAAGCCAGAAATCCAGCTTGCAGAAGGTGCAGCCCAGTTTGTCGATCCTGAGCCAGTCGCTATGAAGGATGCACCAGTAAGCAATTGATATTTTCGCATGGCCATTGATTTGGATTTGCGTTGAAACTTCTTTGGGAGGAAGTTGTTTTATAAAATAGTATGATCATGAAAAAGATATTTGCAAGAATTATTTTGCTTGCAGCGGCATGTTTTGCCTTTGCAGACTACAACAGCTACGATATCCCTGATTCTGCAGAGATCAGGCGAACCATCGTTGATTCCTGGCTTACACCTGATCTTGATACCCTTAGAGGCTATAAAGAACAGTTCAAGGACAACAGGATCGGTGTTACATATCAGATTCGTCTGGAAGAGGATGACGATGAATTCTGCGTCGTCGTTGCTCCTAGGTCAGAAATAGACATCAACATGATAAACGGTGACAGCGTAAAGACTGTCCGTGCTGCTGTCTATCCTAAGGGTGCCGCAGGAAGCTGGATCCTCTATAGGAACAAGAACAAGGGAATCCCTTCCCGCATTCAGTATTTCTTCAATCAGGATTCTGATGTCTATCTTCAGTTCAGGGCAGAGGGAAACAAGACCTTTGCAGATCTTGTGGTCTGTGGATCCTATGCCGCACGTTCTGTTTTGGTAGGTGTTCCATTCAACAGGCTATATACCGCTTCTTTTCAGGAAGTCAAGAGCTGGACAAAAAAATCCATTCCTTGGGATAAAGTTACAGTCGTAAAGAATCAGTATACAAATACACTCATTATGGTTGGTAGCATATTGGATAATCTGGATTCGTTCAGGTTCATGGATGATGCCTGCTATGATGAGCACGGAAAACTTAAGTCTATTGTTACTGGTCAGGATATAGTCGTAAGGGATGAACAGGGAAATCCAATTCCTGTCTCTGATCTTAAGAACATGCATTTCCTTTCTGGCGCAGGATTTGTAAAGTGGATAGTGGATGGTATCGTGGAACCTTACCGTGGTTATGGAACTTCGATACAGCAGCTGACTGTTCCTACCATGGAATTCAATTCTGTGGGAAAAAGCGGAGTCATGTCACAGGAATGGAATCTTACATTTACCTTGGACTGGTGCAGAAACCTTGCGTCCGAAGCCTATTCAATCCGTTCGAGCAGACAAGGGGACTACAAGACTGCTGGCCTGGATGTGAACTACAGTTATTTTTCTACTGAAATTTCAGATGGAAAGAATGTCAATGCAACAGGATACATCAGGAATACTGGATATCCTGTACATCACCTAAAGTCCATGCTCTATGTTCTGGCGGTTACGGAGCCTGAATGGTTCTATCTTGGTGCCATCAGACAGGGATCATCAATCAAACCTGATGAACTTGTATTCAATAACTGTGTTGTTTTCTTCCCGTACTTTGACAGAAATGGTAAATTTGGCTGTTATGTCTTTGAACAGGGAAATGAAATCACATTGGATAAATTCCTTGAAAAATACAAAGGAGCTTATGTACATCTTGAGAGAGTAAAAGCAACTGAGGCATTTTTCCCTTATGAAAAAAAGTAATAATAAAAAAACATTAGCAGCTGTTTCTGTCGTCCTGCTTTCAGCTTTTCTTTGTTTTGCGGGACCTGCAGATTCGGCTTCTGGTGATTCCTGGATTTTTTCGGAGATTGTCACGGCGTATTCTGGCGCTGCATATCCTTCTGTCATTGAACATGCCAACAGCCTTGTTTCAAATTATCCTGATTCAATCTACTGCTACAAAGCTCTTCTCTACAAAGGTGAAAGTCTTTGTTTCCTAGGTCGTTATGCAGAGGCTGAACCTGTTTTAGCACGAGCTTCTGGTAGTGACGATGTAGATGTTCAGGTGCAGGCCTTTTATTGGCTTGGACGAACTCGCCTTGCAATGCAAAAGAATGTCGAAGCCGTTGATTCTTTCTACAGATGCTGTGAAATTTCAAGTCAAAAGAAAATTTCAAAGAAATCAGAGCACTACTACAACATGGCTCTTTATTATGCAGGTGAAACTTACTTCGTCTCCGAGGAATTTGACAAGTGCATTCCTGTCTTTGAATCTGTCATTTTACGAGGTGACAGCTATCCTGTCGGTGCCTATTCAGATTCTTTCACGATGCTTTTCAAAAGTTATCTTGCGGAAAAAAAATATTCTTCCTTGATTTCATTGTACAGGAAGACCCCAGAGATGAAGTCGGCTCCGCTTGCAGACCTTTATGCGGAACTTTCCCTGCTTGCATCCAACGCCTATGAAAAGACTGGTGACTATAGGAATGCATGGGGGTGCTGTGTAAAGGCACTTTCATGTGCTGATGAAGCTGTTTCGTCTGAAGCCTTCAGGACGGCATACAGAATTTCTGGACCCTATGAAAAGCAGACAGGCAAGAGTACTTCCGATGTCTTTGAAAGTGTTTCTGGAAAACTTTCTGCTAATCCTGCTTTGCTGGCAGAATTCTGGACTAGAGTTGCCACTGACTGCTTTGAGAACGGAGACTATGAAAACGCTTCCAGATATTTTGACAAGGCTGAAAGCTACGACGGTGAAAAGAAATATGTTTCGTTGATTTCTCTTTACAGGGCACGTCTTAAAGGAAATACCCTTGATCTGATTGGAAAGGTTGATAGAAACAATGAGCTTTATGCCGACTATGAGGCTTCCTTTGCAGAGCAGTATGCTTCCGTCGGTGATTGGCCTAACTGCCATAATCATGGAAAGAATGCCTATGACAGCATTGATGTGGCTTTGGCTGATGAAAATCTCAGTCGAAAGGCAGCCTATTACTATGCCATGGGACTTCTGAACTGTGGAAAGATAATGGAGGCAGAAAAAGTTCTTGATGGTGGCAAAGTAAAGTTCAAGAAGGATGAACCTTTCTTTGTTGGAAGACAGAAAATTCTTGCAAGAATATATTCATTGTCAGGTAGGGAAGAAAAGGCAATTGAAACTTATAGGAGCTTGGATGATGATCTTAACGGAGAAGAAATTGCAGACTATGCAAAAGTTCTTTTTTCCTGTGGTTATTTGACCTCAAGTAAAAGAGAAGGCCTTAGATCCAGGACAGATGAAGGTAAATATATCGCAGCTCTTTCCTGCTTTAACCTTAAGGAATGGAAGTATGCGGAAAGTCTTTTTTCTGAATACCTCAGGTCCAATTCTAAGTCCAACAGGGAATATGCCGTCTTCTATCTTGGATATTGCCAGTACAAGCTTGAAAAGTCATCTGTCTGTGATACCCTTGAAAATTTCAGCGTGAACTATCCAGGCCATTTGCTTTGCTATAATGCTGCCATTGTCTGTGCCAATTCTGCCATTGCAATGGGAGACTATGAAAAGGCCGTACGACAATCTTCACTTGCCATGAGTCTTTCAAGAAACAGCTCTGAAAGGGAACACGCTACCTTGTTGACGTCTTCCATCTATGCGGATTCTGGTGACTACGAGCGTGCTGTAGCAATTCTTACTCCATATTTAAAGGATTCATCAGAATTCAGCATTGCGTGCAGATATCAGGTTGCATTGCTTTATTCTCGTTCAGGAAAAATTGGAGAAAGCGACAGATATTTCAACGAAATCCATGTAAGGTTTTCTTCCTCAAAATATGCTGAAGAAAGTACTTACCGCAGGGCAGAGCTTTTTTACACAGCGGAGAAATATCAGAACGCAATCATCCGTTTTGATGAATACAGAAAAGCCTACCCAAAGGGCAACTTCTATGAAAGTGCGGTCTTCTATTCTGCGGACTGCCAGAGAAGAACTGGAAATTCCAGGGATGCCATTCTGTCTTATGAACTCCTTCTTGTGGAATATCCTAAGTCTGCATATGCCTATGCAAGCTCAAAGGCTCTCGTTCAGCTTTATAAGGAAGCTGGCAATGTTCCAAAGGCAAAGGAAAACTGCGATAGAATGCTTGCTTCCGCCATGAATGACGAGCAGAAGGCAGAGGCTAGGTCGGAATCTAAGCTTCTTTCTGGACTTGCAGAATCAGGCAGCAATCCGAAGTTTGCATTGAAAAATCGATATGAATCCCTTGGAAAGCAAAAGACTAGGGATGGCCGTATCGCGGGTACGGAGCTTGCCGACTACATCTGGAATACGGAAGGAAACCTTGATGAGGCAGTTGAGGTTGCCGAAAGGATCTATGCTGAACAGATCAAGAAAGCCAATGTTGATGTCGAATGTCTTTATGCTGCGAGAAATGGAATTATTCTTGCCCAGGCAGATCGTCAAGGTGGAGAATATGTTTCCTCTGCGAATTTCTTCCTTGCTGCGGCAAAATATGCAAGACAAGGTGGTGACGATGTTCTTGCTTCCCGTGCTCTCTACGGTGCGGCTGAGGCTTTTGAAACCGCTGGCAAAAAGGGCGATGCAAGGAGCGTTGCCGATAAGCTTGTTGAACTCTATCCGAACACTGAATATGCAAAGAGTGTCCGTGAATTGATAAAAAGGTAGTATATGAAAAAATTATTGTTTGTTTTGTTTGCCTCCATGGCAGGTTTTGCTTTTTCTCAAAGTTCTGAAGAAGAGAAGATCCAGCTTCCTGAGATCACAACCACAGTATCGGGTGACACAGTGGTTGCTGGAAGAGATGCTGTTCCTGACTTTTCAAAGGTTGTTCCATCTGCTGGCGTAGAAAAGAACATCATGCCTAAGCTTCCTGGTGAACGCATGAGTGCTGAGGATCTTGATGTAGAGCCTGAGGCAAATTTCTTTAGCGGTGAGAACAAGAATGTCTATGCACAGGGACTTGTTGGCGGTGGTTTTCCAGGAGATTTCATCGGCGAATTCTCCGTGTACAAGGCTTCTAATTCTGATCCGTTCAGAATTGAATTCTCCCACTTCAGCAGAAACGGTTATGGAAAGCATACTGCGGCTGATGGATTCTTTGATAATGGAACTAAGCTGTATGCAGAAAAATCTTTCCATGCCATTGATTCTGATTTTACCATCGGTGGTAGGTACGATAGAGCTGGAACGGGTCTTCAGGGGTTGAACGATCATTTTTATGACATGAATTCCCAGAAGGTTTCTGCTGTGTTCCTGTTTGATCATTTCTTTGGTGATTCTGGCTTTGAGTTTTCTTCAGAAACCGAAGGCTACTGGTACAACAGATATTCTGGAATAATCAATGATGGTGATTTCTTAAAGCAGGAAAAGAATGTCAATGTTGTGTTCACCAATCCTGGTTTTGTTTTTTCCTGGTACAACAAAGGATTTTCTGCAGGTCTTGAATGCAATTTCCAGATTGAATCTTTCATTGGGAAGCATGACGATACACTGGCAGACGACATGTTCCGTGTAGATGGTTCCTTGTTCACTGGATATGAAAGCGACATTGTAACTGCTTTTGCCCGCGGTGGAATAGCTGGTGGAACTGAAATCGGTGAAGGCCGCAATATCGTTCCAAGCTTCAGTACAGGTGCGGAAGTAAGGGCTCCAATGTCAAATGGACGCAAGCTTGTAGTAGGTGTGAATGGTGGACTTGAGACACGACATGAGGAATTTTCTGTCCTGGAAAGAAAATATAAGTTTGCACAGATGGTTTCCTTGACTCGTGAGACTTCTGACTGGTTCGTCAACTCAAAAATCGTCCTTCCATTGTTTGATGTCATTACCTTCAATAGTGGGGTGGAATTCAAGAAGACTGCCTTCGACAACTGTCCATGGGAAGCTGATTATTCAAGTAAAAAACCTTGCGGTGTGTTTGGTTTCAAGAATGAAAAAAGAACTCAGGTTACAACGGATAACGGCATTTCCATCAAGTATGATATTTTCACACTTCGTGGTGGCTGGAGAGCTCATTGGCTTCATGTACCTTCAAACGAATACAGGCATTCTGTAGAGGGCTCCATCGGCTATGATGATGACGATGAACGCTGGGGTTTTTCTGCAGGCGTGCTTGAAGCTGTGGATGGAAAAAGCGACAAATGTCCTAATCTTAGAGCCAATATCTATGTCAACATAAAGAAAGCAATGAGACTTTCTCTTGAAATGGACGATGCGATAAAACTTTTTGCACGTAAGGACAGGGAGTATGTCGAATCAGGATATTTGGTAAGGGCTGGAAGTGTAACCTTCCTGTCTCGATTCTTCTTTTAAAAATATATAGAGGTAAATTATGTTTCAGATATTGAAGAACGGTGGAATCCTTATGGTTCCAATCATTGCTTGTGGTTTCCTTGTCGTGTTTATCGTAGCTGAAAGGCTTCATTATTTTTTCACCCTGAAAAAAAGGGAAGAAACTTTCTCCGATGACATTGACAATGCACTTGCTAAAAAAGACTATGCGGTTGCAGAGAACCTTTGCGCTAATGCCCTTACACCTTGTGCTTCAGTTGTAAGGGATGCCATCAAATGCCGCGGACTTGCGGAACAGGACCTTAAGGAGTATGTTCAGACAAGGATGGATCTTGCTGTTCCTCGGTTTGAACATTTCCTTTCGGCTTTGGGAACGATTTCCAATGTTGCTACTCTTCTTGGTCTTCTAGGAACTGTTACTGGTAACATCAAGGCTTTCGGTGTTCTTGGAAACGGAGGAACCATGGGGGATCCTGCCTTGCTTGCTTCTTCCATCGGTGAAGCTCTTGTTACTACAGTAGCGGGCCTTGTTGTTGCGATCCCTGCCATCATTTTTCATAGCTATTTCAATTCTCTTGTAAACCACAGCATAAAGCGTATGGAGCTTACAGTGACAAGGGTCATGTTCCGCCTTACAGGAAAGGAGCTTTAAATGAAAGTTTCGGAAAGAAGGAGCAATGGTGGACTTGGTGGAGTAGACCTTTCACCTATGCTCGATGTCATCTTTCAGCTTATCCTCTTTTTCCTTGTTTCTACGACTTTTTCGGTGCTGCCTGCGATAAATGTCAACCTGCCTGAAAGTTCAACTTCGCAGGGGGTGGAGACAAGCAGCATAACCATCACTGCCCAGGAGGATGGAAGCCTTTGGTTCAATGAAGACAAGGTTTCAATGAAGGAACTGGAAAAACTCCTCAAGGAATTTGACACAGGGGACAGACCCCGAAATGAATTCCCAGTTTCAATTCAAGCTGACAGCAATGTGACCAACGGAAAAATAGTTTCCCTCTTTGATGTCATCAGGTTCAGCGGATTCAGTGCGGTAAGCCTTAGGACTACGGGTAAGAAATGATTTTCCAGTCTACCGAAATCGAGGCGCAGGGCAGAAGGTTTGCGCTTCAGGTTACAGCAGCATTTTTTCTCTTTCTTGTCATTCTTTGTCTTGCGGTCAGAATCAAGCCAAAAGAAAAATATCATGAGCTTGCAATCCGACTCGACAGTGTTCCTGTTGTTAAGGAAAAGGCGGCTGCTTCAAAGAAGCCTGATCCTGTAAAAACTGAGAAAAAGGTGCAGGAAAGCCAGGAAAAGAAGGTCGAGACTCCTAAAAAACAGGAAAATAAGCCTTCTCCAACAAAGAAAGCCGAGAAAAAGTCGGAGCCAGAAAAGAAAAAGGCTGTCGCCGAGGATTCCAAGCAGAAATTTGAGGAACCTAAGCTTAAGAAAAGTGTCGACGAACTTATGGCTGAAAACAGGACTGCCAGAAAAAAGGTTGAATTTGACGAAAGCCTTTTTGCAGACAGCAATGAGCCTGTCCAGACAAAGGAATCTACAGTAACCAGGAATGTTGCAGTTGCAAAAAGTTCTCTTAGTGGTAGTTCTGCCACAGCGGAGACTAAGAAAGCCTCTGGAGCCTCTTCCAGTTCGGCATCCAGCAATGCATCTGACAATTCCGTTTCCGATTCGACAAGGGATGCACTTAGTGATATAAAGAACACTTTGTTTTCTTCTACAGTTGCTGAAGGCATAAAGAGCAAGTCTAACATCCAGGCCTCAAGAAGTCCCAACGGAGCTGTTTCCATGCAGATGTCGGACGGAAGTGCAAGGCAGCTTCTTTATCCTAAGAGTCCTTCGATAATGGTTTCTGAGGAAAACGCAAGGCTCATTGATACCACAAGGAATGTAAAGATAACTTTTACTGTCAAGCCTGATGGATCCGTTCCTTTTGGGGGTATTCAGATTACTCCTGGTGCAAGTATTCCTGCTGCTATCCAGAAGGAAATAAAGGAACAGATAATGGCATGGAAGTTCTCGGAAGACGCTTCTGGAAGAAATGCAACCGCAGCCTTCAACTATTCCCTTGAGATTAAGTGATTTTCCTACTATAATAGAGGAATGTACAAGGATATACAGGCAGTGGCATTTGATATTGACGGAACGCTTTATCCTTCATGGAAGCTGTTCGTTCGTATGCCATTGCATGTTCTCAAGAACTTCAAGCTTTATCTTCACTTCAACAAGACCAGGCATATCATGCACAGAACCGCTCCTTTGGCGGATTTCTATGAATACCAGGCCCGTATGCTTGCAGAAATTTCCAAAATCAAAAGTCCTCGTGCAAAAGAAATCATCAATGAAGTCTGCTATGACGGACTTAAGAAATTCTTCACAAAAGTAAAACCTTACGCACATACATATGAATGTATCAAGGCAATGAAAGATGCAGGTCTCAAGATCGGTATATTGTCGGACTTTCCTCCAGAACAGAAAGGGGATATCTGGGGAATCCGCGATCTTTGTGATGTCTGCATTGGTTCTGAGGAATCTGGTGCCCTTAAGCCTTCGATCTATCCTTTTGGGATTCTTGAACGAAAACTTGGAGTTCCTGCGGATAAGATCCTGTATGTGGGAAATAGTGTTAAGTACGATGTTCTTGGTGCCAAAGGTGCTGGAATGAAGACGGCTTACATACTGAAGGGTTTTAAGAAGCTGTTCAACATCAAGCTTCCTGAAGCTGACATATCATTTAAAAATTATCGTCAGTTGCAGAAAATCGTGCTAGAATAGATAGACGTACAAAAGAATAATCAAAATTGGGTGGGATTAAAAAGTGATTATCATTGGAATTGTTATCTCTGTAATATTGTCTGTGGTGGCTTCCTTCATCGTTCGTCAGATTGATAAGAATGAAAGTCAGATGGAGAAGGTCAAGAGATACGCTGAAAACAGAAAGAAGGAATTCGATGAATACTTCGACCAGCAGAAAGAATCTCAGAATATCATCATCAATGAACTTAAAACTAAGGAAATAGAAACTGAAGCTGCCATCAAAAGAATGGAACAGCAGATCAATGAATGCAAGGAAGCTACTGAAAGCTTTGAGGATCCCGTTAAGGCTGTCGAAAACATTCAGGCAAGGATTCAGTCCTACGACAATGTCCTTAAGAACCTGATGGAAATGACTGCTGCTGTAGAGCAGAATCTTGCTTCTGTAAAGAATGAGGCTGTGCTCATCGATAAGGTCAACGCCCGTCTCAACAAACAGCAGAAAGCCGCAGAGGTGCTTGAATCAAAAGTGTCGGAACTTGTAAAACAGTTTTCGGCAAAAAACGCAGAACAGCTTAAATCAATTGGTGAGGATCTTCTCAAGGCATTTGAGGAACGAGCTTCAGAAGTTGAAAGCACGACAGAGCTTTCAAGAAAGCAGAATGAAGCTATCATGAAGAAAATCGAGGATGACATCCGCAATGCCTATTCTGCAGCCATTGAAAATGCAAAGAAACTTGAGGATGAATCTTTCAGCCAGCTTCGTGATGAATCGCAGCAGAGGATCGATGAGTGCCTTAACGAAATCAACACGCAGGCAAAGCAGATTACTGCGATGATCGATACTAGAATCGAGGATACTCAGAAATCTCTTGATGTACGCTCAAAGGAACTTGTGGATGCCTTCAAGGATTACAGCAGCACAATCGAAGATAGGTTCAGGGAAAGAACAGAGAACATGCAGCAGATGCTGGATGCTCGCACCAATGTTCTATCCGACAGCTGGGAAAAGAAGATGACTTCTCTCGAGGCGGATCTCAAGGAGCGTGCGGAGAATTTTGATTCCGTTCTTGATGCTTCTACTGATTCCCTCAAAGGCAAACTTGAACTAAAGATTGCAGATATCGAGAATGATGTAGAGACAAGAACTGGGAACATTGAAGGAAATCTTTCTGCCAAGGTTGATGAACTTGCTTCCCGCGTGGAGGAAATCACTTCTTCCCTCAATAATGAGATTGCGGAAAAAATCAATGACATCCGTTCTGACCTTGATAACAACACATACGAAATCCGTGAGCAGTGCAATACTCGCATAGCTGAATTCAAGAACAGCCTTGAAGACAGCACTTCTGGCATTGAAGAAAGAATCGATGGTCGTATTGAAGCCCTCAACAACAAGATTGATGCAGGTCTTGAAGGAATGGACTCGAATATCGATGAACGCGTCTCAACTCTCAATGCAAGGATCGATGACGGTCTTTCCGCAGTTGAAGAATCTGTTGATTCCCGCATCGAAGCCCTTAATGAAAAAATTGAAACTGGTATCGCTCAGATCGATAGCGGATATACAAATCGTGCAGACAGCCTTGAAAGAACACTTTCTGCAAAGTTTGATGCAATGACCGCTGATTTCACTGTAAAGACCGACAACTTTGACAGGATATTCACAGAACGATCCTCGGCTTTTGAAGAAAAGACTGCAGCTTTCGAGAATTCTGTTCGCGAAAGAACTGAAAAAATCAATGCTGCCATCGATACTAATACAAGTGATTTTGAGGAGAAGCTTGCTGAACGTGTAAAGGATCTTGATGCCGCTCTTTCTCAGAAGACAGAAGCCCTTGATATGCTTTTCCATGACAAGACAAAAGCGTTGGAGACTGATTTTACGACTAAAACCGATAGCCTTACCAAGGATCTTGAAGATAAATACGGTGATATGGTAGGGTCGATTGACGGTCGTCTTAGGGAAATTTCAAAGAACTATGAAGATAGAATCATGGAAATGAACCAGAAGTTCAATGATACTTCAACATCTGTGATCCATATGTTCGATGACAAGAACCGTGAGCTTGAAAGCGCCTATGACCTTAAGGCAAAGTCCCTTAAGGAAAGCCTTGAGAACAGCACTGACGGTGCCGAATCTGAAATGAAGGAAAAGTCTCAGAAGCTCATTTCTCTTTTCAACGAAAAAGCTGCAGCCCTTGATGCAAAACTCAAACAGAAGATCTCATCGGTGGATCAGGAAATCGATAAGAATTTCGATGAGCTTGCAGACAAGCTTAAGCAGAAGACGGCCGCTGCGAATGCAAGTCTTGATACATCTATCGGTAAGATTGAAACTGAAATCAAGCAGAGGACTGCATCCCTCAATACAAACCTGAATGATAAGGCTGATGCCGCTGACACTATGATCCGTAAGAAGCTTGATGAGCTCAACAACCGTGCTCTTTCCATTTCTACGGAAATCAAGAACAGGACAGACAGCCTCGAAGATGATGTAAGAAAGAAATTGAATTCCCTCACGGAGGATGTAAGGGAACAGACTGCTCAGGCTGTTGAGAAATATAGGGAGACAACTTCTTCTTATACCCAGGATATTGAGGATCGTACAGATACCCTTAGGAAAGAACTTGCGGAGCGTACAGAAAATCTTGAACGCCAGCTCCGTGACCGTACAAGTGAAATTGAAGGTAAGCTTGAAGAACTTGTCAACAATGTTGAAAACCAGACCCATGGAGCCATGGAACAGTATAAGCTTACGACTTCTGATTATACTGCAAGGATTGAAAACCAGACAAAGAGCCTTATGGATGCCCTCGACAGCAAGAGCCGTGCACTGGAGGAGCTTATCGATTCAAATGCAAATGCTTTGGCTGAGAAGACAAATGCCCTTGAGTCTGAAATCAACGGTAAGGCTGAAGGCATAAGAGAAGAAGCCATCAGGATAGTAGAATCAATCAAGGATAGTCTTTCTTCGGAAACTGATACGGCTAGAAGGGAAGCAGAAGCTCAGATTGAGAATGTCAAAGGTCAGTTCTCGGATGCTGCCGATAAGCTGGTTGCCGAAATGCGCGATACAATCTCCGATGTTCAGAGAAAGGTTTCCGATGCTGTAGAGAACGCAAGATCTGCTGTTGATTCTGTCAATATGGATGCAAAGGCAAATGCAGAAAAACTTGCAGCCCTTCAGGAATCTGTTGACAGACAGTCTGATACTCTCAAGGAACGCTATGACGGCATGTTCAACAGCATTCTTGAAAAAGCAGAGCAGGAAGAAACATCTGCCTATGATAAATTCAGTACCCTCAGTACGGCGAACCTTGAAAAATACAAGAAGGATGTTCAGGATCGTGTCGACCAGATGCACAGCGATGTAAAGTCTACCCTCGGGGAGCTTGATGAACAGGCTAAGACCTACAATGAAAACATTTCCAATGCGTTGACTGAAATACAGACCAAATTCCAGTCTATTCAGGAGCATTCAAATACCATCACTGAACGCATTGTGGCAGAGACGGCAGAACATAAGGAAAAACTTGATGGATTTGCCGTTGAACTCAGCTCTCGCCTTGCAGAAATGGATTCCAAACTTCTTGGAGCATCCCGTGATATTGCCGCTGAATGCGATGCAAGGCAGACAAAGTATCTTGCGGAACTGGACAATACGCTCGATGAGTATAAGAAAGAAATGGAATACCGCTTTAAGAAGCTTAATTCCGCTGGTGCCGATGTAGATAAGCTTGAGTCTGCCTTGAGAAAGCTCATGGAGCAGAGCCAGAAGAAGGTTGTCGGCGACTTTGAAAAGTTTACTCAGGTCCAGGAAAAGAATCAGAGCGATTTTGAAACCGAACTCAGCAGTAAATTTGCCAAGGTCAAGGAAGAACTTGAAACGGTTCAGACCTCGTTGGATGAAATCAAGAGGGATTCCGCAGCAAGACTCAGCAGTAAGGTCAAGGTTTTTGAGGATTCATTCCTGCAGGATCTTGCAAAACGTGAAGATGATGTATCTTCAAAGCTTTCATCCTGGAAGAATACCTTTGATGCTCAGTTTGAGAATTTTACTGCAGAGTACGAAGACAAGAGAGAAAGCCTTGAACGACAGTATGAAGAAGCTCTGACCAAGAGAATAGTCGATCTCCAGAAAAAGACTCAGGATCAGGAAAAGAAATTCCAGACTGCACTTCTTGCTGGACAGACGACAATCCAGGAACAGATCAATTCCGTTAACCAGAGGATCCATGATTTTATCGAACAGTATCGTGCTGAAATAAAGAAGGCCATTGAAGGTGTTGATGGTGAGCTCAAGGCAGAGTCCGATGAATACAAAAACCGTATGAATGAAAATCTTGATAGGACTGAGCGTGAGCTTAATTCCAAGATTGCAGAGCTTAAGGGAATTCTTGTTTCAAAGCAGGAAACTCAGTCTGCTACCATCGATGCTGCTGTCCAGGAATTCTCTGAATGGAAGACCCGTCTCAAGGGGCAGTACGACGATTATTATCAGCAGATTGAAGGTCAGCTTAAGACCCTTGCCGATACAAATGAGCAGAAAATTTCTGAGCTTCAGACTGACTTTTCTGCTGCGGCCAAAAGAGCTGGAGAAATCCTCAGCACCTTTGATTCTGACAGCAAAAAGCATATCGGTGAATTCGAAACCATGTACAATGAATTCTTCAGTCAGGTAAAGGGATATACTGAAGAGCAGACAAGGAATGCCGAAGCCAAGATAAAGGATCTTAAGAAGACCTTTACTGAAAAAGCAGAGGATTACAAGCAGGCTTATCAGGGAGCTACCGACAGGCTCAACGATGAGACAAACAACCTACAGATGAAGGTTGATGACATCAACAAGAGCATTGCGAAATTCGTATCTGAATCGGCAGCTTTTGAACAGGCTGATATTCTTAAACGACAGCTTACAGACGACCTTGAGGATCTTGGAAAGAAGATCTCTTCTGTTAAGAACTTCGATGCAAAGATCAATGATCTTGCTTCACAGATGCGCCAGCTTGAACATCTTGGTGATGATGTAAACCAGAAGCTTAATGCCTATAGTGCTGATAAATCTCGTCTTGAAAGCCTTGAGTATAAGTTTGATACTTTGCTTAACCTTTCAAACGGTATGGATGCAAAGATCCAGGAAATACAGAAAATCAACGATGATTTCATCAATATTCAGGCAAATGTACGCAAGTACAGCGAGTCCATGGCAAACATGGAGAATAAGTTTGAACGTATCGAGAAGAAAAGCGAGACCGTTGACCGTGTTGCCGAGGCTGTCGATCATTCCTTTGAGAACATCAGTGCTCTTGAAGAACGCCTGAGCAACTATTCTTCTGAGTTTGAGAATATTCCTGAAAAAATGGACAGACTTAAAAAGGATATGGATGCCATTCTTAAAAATGGAGAGATTATCAGCGAGGCAGTTGATAAGGTCAGCTCTCTTCAGGAATTCATCAGGGATGTTGATGACCATATCGCAGAAATCAAGGATTCCAAGGAAGGCATTGTCGCTACGGAACAGAGGCTCCAGAAGCTTTATTCCGATGGTGAAAAGCAGCTTGATCTTCTCCATTCAATTGCATCGAAGGATACGAGAAAGAAAAAGGAGGCGACAGGTAATTCCCTTTCACCTCAGCTTAGAAGCAACGTCATTTCCCTTAAGCAGAAGGGATGGACAAACGCAGAAATTGCAAAGAGCCTGGGCATAGAAGAGAACATGGTTCAGCTTATCCTTGAAGTTGGTACTGACTCATAAAAAATGAATCCCTTGGGAACTTGCTTCTCAAGGGATTTTTTATAGTTGTGGAAAAATTATTCGTTTCTTTCAAGAAGACATACACAGTAGGCTTTTATTGCATTTCCTTCGCCTACGGAATCCTGCTTTTCGTTTGTCTTTGCCTTCACGAATACCTGGTGATTGGAAACTTCAAGGACATTTGCTATGGACTCTATGATCTTTTCTCTCCATGGAAGAAGCTTTGGTTTTTCTGTTTCCACCACGCAGTCAAGGTTGTTCAGTCTCCAGCCTTCATTGCTTATATCCTTCCAGATTTTTCGAAGCAGTTCCTTTGAATCGGCATCCTTCCATTGTGGCTCATCGGGTGGAAAATAGGAACCTATGTCACCAAGCCCTGAAGCTCCCAAAAGAGCATCGCTGATTGCATGCAGCAGTACATCACCGTCAGAATGTCCATCTTCACCTTTTTCTGAAGGAATTTCTATTCCACCAAGGTAGAATTTTCTTCCTTCAACCAGGCGATGGAGATCCGTTCCAATACCTATTTTTGTCATCAAATGCTTCATCGGAATATCCTGGATGAATGTTATTTTTTTGTTGTCCTTGCTTCCTTCCACCACAAAGACCTTTTTGCCGTCGGTTACCTCTGGGTAATTATCCCATATTTCAGTATCATCGGTGAATTCCATGTCCTCTTCCGCAGCTTTTTCATGGCAAAGGAGCAGGGGAGCAAGGATAAATGCCTGAGGGGTCTGGACTGCACAAAGATTTTTCCTTACCAGATGCCTTTTTATCGTTCCGTCTGGAGAGATTTCCTTCTGTGTATCCACTGGTGCAATGGCAGGAACTGACGCTCCATATCTTTCTGCAGCGGCTATTACTTTTTTTATGGTTTCCTCGGATACGAAAGGTCGAGCCGCATCGTGGATAAGTACTATGGAATTCTTTTCTGGAATTGCTTTTATCGCCTTGAAAACGGAAGATTGCCTTGTGGAGCCACCTTCAACGAAGAAAAGATTTTTATGTTCCAACAGCTCATGTAATCTTGGGTCTGAGAAAAGAGCCTTTTCTGCATCCTCTTTTCCGTCTTTGGGAATGGCTATGACTACCGTAGAAAAATCCGCTGTCTCCAAAAAAATGCGGGCGGCACAAGATAGAACTGTACCGCCTTTCATTTCAAGGTATTCTTTTTTTTTGCCGAGGCCCACCCGTGTGGATGAACCTGCAGCTGCAAGAACTAGTGAAAGTGATTTCAAGGATTAATCCTCGTCGTCATCGTCATTGTCTTTTGAAGATGATGAGGTGTCTTCTTCGAATTCATCCTCGTCTTCATCATCATCGTTATATACTGGCTTCTTTTCAATCTTAAGACCAAGAGGTTCAAGCTTTGCATGGAGCATTGCTTCAACTTCCTTTGCGGAAATTCCGTAAGCTTCTGCTATCTCATTCTCAAGAAGTGTCTTTGCGTTTTCATAGAGCTTGCGTTCAAGAATTGGAAGTTCCTTTACCTTTGAACGGTGGTAAAGACAGCGTACGATTGCCGCAATGTCACCGATTGTTCCCTTTTTGAGAAGGTCAAGGTTCTGCTGGTAACGGAGCTTCCAGTCTGATGTTGGTGGCTCATAGTCGTCACTGATGGAATCAAGTGCTTTCTTGGCTTCTGCTTTTGAAACGATAGCACGAATTCCAAGAAGTTTTGCATTGTCTACAGGAACGATGACATTCATGTCAGAAACTTCGATGTAGATCTTGTAGTGATAAACCATCTCGCCTTTGAAGTCGCGCTTGAATACATCGACGATCTTACCTACACCCTGGCTAGGGTAAACGATTGTCTGGTTTACTGTGAATTCTGTCTTTGGTTTTGCCATATCTTCTATAATATCATACTTTTTCTAGAAATTCAATTCACATGGATGAGGCGTGTTTCTTTGCACCTTCAGCAGCGGCTCCGATGATGACGTTCCTAAGGTCTTTGTCGTACCATTGACAGGTTTCTCTATTAAAGAAGCCAAATGCCTCTGCAGGGTTTTCATTGTTTCTTTCCTGCCCATTGTCCCAGAGTATTGAAATTATTCCCCTTGAGGCGGATTCCTTAAGGTAGTAGTTAAACCATATAAGACGGTCTTCTTTGTTTCCTTTGTTTGTGGCTCCATATTCACCGATGATGACAGGGTATCCTTTGTCGATGAAATTTGATTTGAGCATATTGAAGTGCCAGTCCAGCTCATCCCTTGTCTGGATTGAAAATGTATTGTATCCATCCTTGCCACAATTCATTGTAAAGTTGTATGGGGTGTACATATGGACTGAAAGAGCAAGCTTTCCAGGTCCTGATGGATCATCTGGAAATTTAAAGCTGCCATTCCATGCGGCATAAGGAGAAGCAACATATGCAGGTACCATTATCATTCGGTCTGTGTTGACGCCGCCTCTGCTACGGATTGTCGTGACTGCCTTCTGGTTGAGTTCATTGATGACTTTGACTGCTTCCTTACATTCTGGACAGCTCATTTCAGCATTCCATTCGTGGGCGTGACCTCTCAGACGAGGTTCGTTGAGGGTTTCAAAAATCACCTTGTCATATTTTGCATCCTTGAATGCGTCCGCAACCTGCTCCCAGACTTTTTCAACAAAAGCCAGTGACTTTGCTTTTCCTTTTTCTGTTGGGTAGAAGCCCTGGAAAGCATATACCATGTTGTCGTTGATGTAGTTGTCGTGATGGATGTTGAGTATTACATACATCTTTTCTTCGATGCACCAGTCGACGATAGTCTTTACGCGGTTCATCCACTCTGCATTGATTTCATAGTCTGCATTGATGTGTGGAGTCCAGCTTACAGGGAGACGGACTGTCTTTATTCCGCTTTTTGCGAGACCTTCTATCATGCTTCTTGTGGTCTCTGGTTGCCCCCAGCTAGTTTCTGTATTTTGAGGTTCGTCAGAAAAAGAATCAGCATTGTGGGCATCCAACGTGTTTCCGAGATTCCAGCCTGTTCCAAGATCCATAAGTGTCTCCTTTGTAACTGCCTTGAGTTCTGAATCCTGCCATGGAGGAGTTATGTCTCCATAATCGGTCCATGAAAACATCCTTGAGTTGTCTACGCAGCTCACAAGGATGAAGGATAAAAGCAGCATTGATTTTATGAAAGTTTTTCTAGTTTTAGCCATATTGACCTCTTTGCGGTGTGTGTCTTTGCTGAAAAATCTTTCCTGCTGTTGAATATAATGCAATGAAGATGCAAATAATACAAAAATTATGCTAAGTGTATAAAATTAGTTGGAAAAATTAAAAAAAAATGGGGCTGTCTCAAAAGTTCGATTTGCGGTGGTTGAGCATGTCGAAACCACCATATTTAGTGTAATGGTCATTTCGACATGCGGCTTTATGGAAGCTCCGCAGCCATATGCAATGATCGCTACGATAGTTACTTATTAGACCCCCATAAGTGACCTTTAGTTCAACTGGTCCAATGTGCTGTCAATCCACTGACGGCACAGTTCAGGATAAGTTTCTTCCAGCGCAAGGAATCTTGTCAGTGCAGAAGGAAAATTTCCAGTGTAGTAGTAGGATTCCCCCAGGTAGAAGCTGGCTCTGTCCGCAACAGTTTTTGTCCTGTTCTGTGCGAGGAACTTCCTGAGCTGCGTGATGGATTCTGAGTACTGCTTCTTTATGAAATGGGTCTTGAGGATTTCGAACAGGAGGTATTCATCTCCGCCTGCAGGACTCACAAGATCTTCTTCGAATATATGGATTGGAAGAGGTTCAATCTTGTGCCTTGTATCCTTTCTGATGAGGCTCTTTGCCTTTTCCTTGGATGCGGCGGAAATTGTTGGCTCGTGGGTAGCCTTTTCATCAAGAACATCGATATATGGCAGTGGAGTTTCTCTCAATGCACCGTTTTCATAGGTTTTTCTAGGCTGTTCGGGTGTCTTTATTTCTGATTTTACCTTTTTCTGTTTTCCGTTGGCACGGGCACCCTGGACCGTAGCGTTTACTCCTGGAAGTACTGTCCTGAGCACTGGGTCGTCAGGTGAATATTCGTTCTTTTCGTCTGTTTCTTCGTCGTAGTAATATTCGCTGTTTGCAGGGTTTTTTGACGCAATTGCCGAAACCACTGCGTAGTAGTATTCCTGGGATGTTCTTAGGGTGTCTGTGTAGGAGGTTTCGTTTGACATGAGGATTGCTATAGGCTCAAGATTCTCTGTCTGTGAAAATCCTGTGAATGGTTTTGTTGCCCTGTAGACAAGTAGCGCTGAAACCGAAGACAGGTCCGATGGACTTGACCATGTCACCGTCACTGACTTTGCTGAGGTTGATTCAGCCTTGATCCCTGTGATTATGGACTTTGTCGACTGGGCAAAGGCAGCTGATGCAGAAAGAATAAATGATAGTGCCAAAAGTTTTACACAGATTCTGTTTTTCATACACATATTTTCTACTAAAATGCCCGTATTTTCAAGTCTGTTTGACAATAGATGTTGTTTCAATTATTCTGTTAGATATGTTTGTTTCTGTAATGATTGAACCAGGAAGTCTTGACAGCGGTAAATCTCTTGTTGATATCCTTACACGCTATGGATTTACAAAGATTCAGCGTTCCTGCTGGGAGAACATGAAGGTCCGCGAAGATGAGCTTTCAAACCTTAAGAAGGATTTGGATCGTGTTACCGATTACTATGATAAAATCAGACTGTATCAGTTCCCTGTCAATGGGCTTTTTGTGATTACGGAAATGAAGCAGAAAAAATGGCGCAAATGCCAGTTCTCTGGCACTCCGAGTCCAAGAAGACAATAGAAATAGTCAGAAAAAAAGATATCTAAGGAATGTATATATGGTAGAAGATTTTCAGGAACCCATCGCACAGTTGAGGGAAGGCATTCTTTCCGTATGGGGTCGCCTCGACGTGGATGATATAAACAAGAAGATTGCAGACAAGGAAGCGCAGTCAAATGCTCCTGGATTCTGGGATGACAATGCAAAGGCAACAAAGGTCATGAATGACATCAAGCTCCTGAAGGGAAGAATTGAGCCTTGGCAGAAGCTTGTTGCTGATATCGATGACATTGAAACGATGTATCAGATGGCATTGGAAGAAAATGACCAGGCGTTGGAAAGCGAGCTTAAGGAAATGTATGAAGCTGCAAACAAGGACTACGAGCACTACAGTATCCTTAACCTCTTGAGCGATGAAGTAGATAAGAACGACTGCTTTCTTTCCGTTCATGCTGGCGCAGGTGGAACGGAAGCCTGTGACTGGACTTTCATGCTTTCAAGAATGTACCAGAGATGGGCTGAACGCCACGGATATAAGATTGAAATTGTTTCACAGGAAGAGGCAGAAGGAGGACTTAAGTCCATCAACATGAGGATTTCTGGCGATTATGTTTACGGATACACAAAGGGGGAGGCTGGAGTCCATCGTCTTGTCCGTATTTCTCCTTTTGATGCCAACGCGCGTCGTCATACTTCATTTGCTTCTGTATATGTTTTTCCAGTTCTTGATGACAGCATTGAAGTCAACATTGAGCAGAAGGATCTTCGTGTAGATACATATCGATCGGGAGGAAAGGGTGGTCAGCATGTCAACAAGACTGAATCTGCAGTCCGCTTTACCCATATTCCTACAGGAATTGTCGTTGCCTGTGACAGTGAAAGATCCCAGCTTATGAACCGTGCCACAGCAATGAGCATTCTCCGTTCAAGACTTTATGAATACTACAAGGAACAGAAAGAAAAGGAGAATTCAAAATTCGCAGGTGAAAAGAAGGATATTTCTTTTGGAAGCCAGATTCGTTCCTATGTTTTCCAGCCATATACAATGGTAAATGACCACCGCACAAAGCTTAAGATCGGAAACATACACGATGTCATGGACGGAAATATCGATCCGTTCCTTGATGAATTCCTTTCTGCAAAATGGAAGGGACTTTCTGTTACTCCTGATGACGATGACATGGATGACATCGAGTAGACTGAAGACGCTGAAAAAAAAGGTCTTCCTTTGCTTATTCTCAATATTCATTGTTTCCTCTGATTTCTTTGCTGATGAGTGGGTTCTGTCCGCAAAGAAATTTGAATTTGCACAGAACAAAAAACGTGACATTTCCGAAGAGGAGCTTTCTACATTGATTCCTCAACTTCTGCTGGAGCAGATTTCAGAAGGACTTATCAGGAATACATCAAGCAAGGAAATGATGGATCGGACATTGGAATCCTATCTAGTTGATCGGCAGTCCTTGTTCCTTCAGCTTTCAAGGGATTACAGAAAGCGTGATTCACTGGTCCTTACCACCGACAACAAGAAAAAACTTGCAAGGGCAATCAAGGCTCAGCAGAAGGTCATAAGGGAAACAGAAATAAAGATAGAAGAAAATCTTGATAAAACCCAGCAGATCAAGGATGAATATAGAAGGTCTCTTGAAAAAGAAAGTGCAGATACAAAGGTCGAAAGTGACTTCAATTTTTTCTTCAATCCGTTTACAAATCTTTTCGTAAAGAAAAAGGAAAACTTGCTTCCAGATCCAAGGGAAGAAAGAATAAGCCTCTATAAAAAGGATTCCGCTGAACTTTATGTTCCAGGTGAATCCTATAGACGCAACGGGCTTGAAAGTCGCGCCTTTGAAAAGGAAATGGTCGGCGCAAAAATCAACGGTCTCATTGATGGTTCTTTGACGGTGTATGGTGAGTATTTTTCTGTCACATGCTCACTTTATCTTTATCCTGGAAGGGATCGTCTTGGAACCATAACTGAGGTTGGCAAGGTAAGGGAATGTGGAAAGGTTGCTGCAAATGTCGCTTCATACTTTTGTCCACTGATAACGAACCATATGGGCGTTGAAGTTTTTTTTGAGGTCCAACCTGCGGAAATTGTCGACAGGACCCATGTGACCGTTGATGGAATCTATTACGACAAGGTTCCAGATAGATTGATTCTTGATGCAGGAAAACATACGGTCAAGGTTGAATGTCAGGATTATCATACAAGAATGATTTCCTATGAATTTATAGGAGCTGAAAAATTTCTTGTTTCTGCGGATATGGTCAAGCAGACCAAAGCTGATGTTTCTGTTGCTCTCGTCAAACCAGAGGAAGGAAAAATATATGCGGATGGAAAGTTTGCAGGAGAAATCCTTTCCGACAGTTATTTTGGAAAATTCACATCAACTGGCGAACCGATCATAGGACACTTCATGGCAAAAAGAAAGGATGTTAGTGGTGAGAAGGCAAGTTTTTTCTATTATGTTCCTGAAAGCATACAGACCGATGATGCTGTGCTGACAGTCAACAGCAAAGCCATTGACCATGCTTCCTATATCGACAGGCGTAGAATTTGGACCTATAGGGCTTATACACTCCTGATTCTTTCAATGCCTTTTACCCTTTACTACACAGGGCAGTACAATTCTTCCGTATACGCATACAATGCAAGATCTTTCAATGACCTAGATGAAATCTACAGGCTCCAGAAAGCAAAGAATATTTGTCTTGGTGTTACTGCTGTATGTACAGGCTTTTTTGTTATTGAACTGGTACGATATCTGATTGCCGCCAATTCAGTTCTTCCTGCCAATGTACACAAGGCTTCTGCTTCAGAATTAAAAAAAATAGAAGAAAGAGCAGGAAAAATGGTACCCGCTCAGCCTGTTGTTGAAACAAGTGTCGATGAACAGGATAATGATGATATTGAAATCAAGGACATCTCTAAAAATACATTTTAGAGACTCCATAAAGAGTACAGAAAATATAGTTGCTGGAGAAACATAATGAGCAGACTTTCATTTGCAGAAAAACTCAAGAGCATATTCGGTTCAAAGAAGGCGGAGTCAGAAGAATTCTTTGAAGACCTTACGGACGCACTCATAGAAGGCGACATCGGTGCAAAGAATGCAATGCAGATTGTAGATGAACTTGAAGCAAAATGCCGTGATGAAAAAATTACGGATCAGGAAAAGATCTCTCAGATACTGAAAGGGCTGCTTTTGTCTCAGATAAAGTCTGTTTCCTTTGTTCCTGAATCAGGCAAGGTGAATGTCTGGATGATACTTGGTGTCAATGGTGTTGGAAAAACAACATCCGTAGCTAAGATGGCAAAGCTATACAAGGACCGTGGAAATGATGTGGTCATGGCTGCCTCTGATACATTCCGTGCGGCTGCAGTTGACCAGATTTCCATGCACGGTGAAAGACTTGGTATCCGTGTTGTTAAGCATCAGATGGGGAGCGACCCATCTGCGGTGGTTTTTGATGCTGCAGATGCCTGTCGTGCCAATGGTGGGGGACTTGTGCTTGCCGATACAGCAGGTAGACTTCACAACAAGGAAAACCTTGTGAATGAATTGAAGAAAATAGATAGAATTTGCAGTTCAAAGGCTGATGAAGGCTGCTATAAGAAAATCCTTGTAATAGATGCAACCACAGGACAGAATGCTGTTCGTCAGGCAGAGGTTTTTAATGAGGCTGTAGGTGTGGATGCTGTCGTCCTTACGAAATATGATTCAACGGCAAAAGGAGGAGGTATCGTAACCATTTGTCGTGAACTAGGTATTCCAGCTTTCTTTGTCTGCACTGGTGAGCACTACGAGGACATAGCTGAATTCAATTCGGAAAAATATGTGGACGAATTCCTGGGCAGATAATAATGGATATAGTTTCTGCTGCAATGAGTCTTTATCTTCTCTTTCCAATCCTCACAGACAGGCAGCAGAGATACTCTGAGCTTATCAAGAGAAATTTAACTTCAAGTCCGCAGGAGGTTGAGAAGCGTATTGAACTTGTTAAGTTTCTTGGGCTTGAAGAGTCACAATACAGTATACCAGAAGAACCTGTGTCTGATGGTGAAGAATTAAAAACTGCAGAAAAAAAAGAAGATGTTGTGGAAGTATATCTTAGGGATGTTCATAATCATCTTAAGCATTTTGAATTTGGTGAAGAAAAATTTTCTGTGGGGGACAAGGATGGTTTGCGGTCTTCTGTTGTTTCCGTCAATGGTGATACCGTAACCCGTACCAGTTATGATTCAGAATATAGGGTAGTTGAAAGCATCGTATGGAAGAACAAAAGCACGGTTTCAGAATCTGTCATGCTGAATAAAAAAAACTGGTTCTATACGGATGATGAAATCTACATGACAGAGGATGATTTTGAGAAAAATATCTTTTCTGATACTGTTTTTAATGATAGAAAATTGCCTGTAAAACTTTCAGTCTATCTAGTAAAGCAAGAAAAGGTTGAAGGTTCTGAAGATAAAGCTCAGAAAAAAAATCTTTCAAGGGTTGAATATTTTGACTATGACCTGCAGGATCGAATGACTGTTGAGAAAACAGAATCCTATGAACAGAAGGTAAACGAAACTACTGGAAGACAGAAGGATGTGGTCGTTTACACATCCGAAAAAAGATATGAATATAAAGATGGCTTCGAAACGCCTGACCTGAAATACTTTGAGGACGGAAAGCTCAGACAGGAAATCCAACGGGTAAGCGAAAGTACTTACTATGAATCCCTCTATTTCCCTGGAGGCGCAGGAGTCAGGTCTAAATATGTAGATGAAACTAAAGTTGAAGAAAAGCTGTTCCTTTATGGAGAAAATAGATGAAGGGTATCAGATGGATCCTGTTTGTTTCAAGAAGATTCTCAAAGGTTGACCGTAAGGGTAGGACAGCTGTTACTTCATGGCTTGCCTCTGTAGGTGTCTGTTTTGGTGTCATGGCACTTACGGTCGTCATGGCTGTCATGAATGGGTTTCAGATGTCCTTCATAGATTCCATAATGGAAATTTCCTCCTACCATATCAGGGTTACTGGCATTGCTTCAGAAGATGAAGCTTCATTTCTGGATTTCTGCAAGACCGATAGAAGAATACTCTGTGCTGTTCCTTTCTATGAAGCACAAGGTCTTATGGCGGGGAAAAAAGGTCTGCAGGCCGCTTCCATGGTGCGTGCCTTACCTGAGGATGTTTCAAAGCTCGATTCTGGATTCCGACGGGAACTAAAGATGGTTTCTGGTCGTTTTGATCTAAGTGAACCTGATTCCATTGTAATAGGAAATACCATTGCATATAACCTCAAGCTCAGAAAAGGAAGCAAGGTGAATATCGCTGCCTTGAGCGGTTCCTCCGATACAGCTCTTCTTTCCACTAATAGAATTTTTACTGTAAAGGGAATCTTTTTCTGTGGATATGCTGACATAAATGCTGGATATTCTTTCATCAATCTTGAGTCGGGGGAGAAGAATTTCGGAAAAGAGACTCCTAAGATATATGGAATAAAGCTCAAATCTTCTAGAAGCGATGCTGCTGTTCTTGAGGAAATCAAGGCTCTCTTCAAGGATGCAACGGTTGTAAGCTGGAGGGAATTCAACAGGGGATTTTTTGGAGTCCTCAGAATGGAAAAAAACATCCTGTTTCTTCTTGTGCTTTTGATTTTCGTGGTCGTTGCAATAAATATCTACAATGCACTGAAAAGACTTGTCTATGAACGCAAGCAGGAGATAGCGGTTCTTTCGGCTTTAGGTGGAAGCAAGGGCAACATAAGGAATATTTTCCTTGTGCAGGGAATTAAGACAGGTCTGTTCGGAGCTGTTCCAGGTATGCTTCTAGGTATTTTTGCCAGCAGGAACATTTCTGCCTTTTTTGAGTTCCTTGGGACTGTTTCTGGAAATTCCATGTTCTCAGCCTATGCTTCCATTCCTGCCAGATTGATTCCTCATGAGGTTTTCCTGATTTTTATGTTTGGGCTCTGTTCCGCTTTGGTGGCTTCATGGCTTGCAGGTAGGAGTGTATTGAAGATGACTGTTTCGGAGGTTCTTAGAGATGAGTGATGATTTTATCTTAAGCCTTAAAGATATTGAGAAGACTTATGTTTCTTCTGGAGAAAACCTTACAATAATAAAGGGGCTTTCCCTTGATTTGGAGCGCGGCAAGAAATGTGTCATTGTTGGAAAAAGCGGAAGCGGTAAATCAACCTTGCTTAATATCATAGGTGGTCTTGATTCTGCGACCGATGGAACTGTCCATGTCAACGGCTTTGATGTATCCAGAATGAACGAAAGACAGATCAACGAATTCAGGATGAATGTACTTGGTCTCGTTTTCCAGTTCCACTATCTGCTGAAGGATTTTACTGCCCTTGAAAATATTTTTCTTCCTGCATATATGGCAGGTGTTCCCAAAAAAGAAGCTATGGAAAAAGCGTTGGATCTTCTCTCTGATGTAGGACTTTCAGAAAGAAAAGATCATCTTCCATCCCAGCTTTCAGGTGGTGAAAGGCAAAGGATTGCAGTAGCCCGTAGCCTTGTTAATGATCCAGAACTCATTCTTGCCGATGAACCTACAGGCAACCTGGATCCTGAGAATGCAGTTTTGATAGGTGATATGCTGTTTTCCCTTTCAGAAAAATACAGAAAGACCCTTGTGCTTGTGACCCACGACATGAACCTTGCTTCAAAAGGAGATGTCTGTTTTGCAATTGAGGGCGGAACCTTGGTGGAAAAGAAATGACATTTGCCTCATCGTTGCTTTATGCGAAGAAAATTTTCTTCTCCCGTACAAATCGAGGGGCTGAAAAAAGCTCAGGGCAGCGTTCTCTTGCGGGAGCTGTCATCTGCATAGCTGTAAGCCTTGTTCCTCTTGTCGCGGTTCTTTCTGTCAGCAGCGGAATGATTTCTGGAATGACAGGAAGAATGATTCATCTTTCATCCCAGGATATTCAGGTGGTTGTTGAACCTGAATCCCTTTATGCAGGTTCTGAGGAAAAATTCCTTGAGTTTGCTGGGAAATTCAAGGATGTGGAAGGTGTCACCAAGGTCTATGGAGAGGTCCAAGGTATGGCTCTTGCTGCTGGTAACAACTTTAGGAGCGGAGCAACCCTTAGGGCTGTTGATAGGAATGTCTTTGTAGAAAACACTTACTTTTCTTCATTTTTTGATGTTGTCGAAGGTTCAACGGATCTGTCGGATGGTAGGAATGCCGTGATAGGTAAAAAACTTGCCGAGACTCTTGGTGTTCACCCTGGAGATACGATCAAGCTTATTACAATCAAGTCAGGCGGAGAAAAAGTTGTTCCTAAGGTTTCTATCTTTAAGGTTACAGGGATTGTTTCCTGCGGCTATCAGGAATTGGATGCCCTCTGGGTATTTGTTTCCCTTGAGAATGCCTTTACGACCTTTAAGAAGTGTTCCCTTGAATATTTAATCGGACTGGAGACTGACAGGACCTTTGCAAAGGAACTGGATGATGTCCTTGCAGACGTAAGGATTCAGCTTGTGTCGGATATTGAATGCATCGGCTGCTTAGCTGAGACCTGGAAGACTGTCAATGCCGCCCAGTTTGAAAATTTTGCTTCGACAAAGGCTCTTCTGGTCGTCATCATGCTTGCGATAATACTCGTTGCAAGCATCAATATCAGTTCTGCGATAGTCATGGTCGTTATGGAGCGAAAAAAGGAAATTGCCATTCTCAAAAGTACGGGAGGCTCATCTTTGGGAATAGGTGCTTCTTTTGTTATGACAGGGCTTTTTGCAGGTCTAAGCGGAATAGTGATTGGCGTTCCAGCGGGGCTTCTTATATCTTTGTTCATAAATCCTATTATCAGTGGTATAGAACAAATTGTTAATTTAATTCTTAGCTTTTTCAACGCAGGCCATCTGAAATTCCTTGATCCAGCTTTCTATCTTCAGGAAATTCCTGTCGTCATCCCATGGGCGGAGATTGTTATTATTGTGGTTTCAACCATTATCCTTTCCATCGTCATGTCCATTCTTCCATCCCTTAGGGCAGGCAGGTCAAGCGTAACTGAAATTCTCAGCAAGAACTAAGTTTTTTTGAATTTTTGTTCAATATTTTGTATAATTGGATCAAATAGATGAGGGGAATTTAATGGTCTGTGACTTTTGCCACGAACGTGAAGCCGTGATATTCATGGAACAGATGACCGGTATCGGTCAGCATCGTAAAATCAACATATGCCTTGAATGTGCCATAGAAAGGGGAATTTCTCCAGATCCCAAAAGCATTGAATCTTCAATTGGAAACCTGTTCAAGGAACTCACAGAAGTATCAAAAAAGATATCTGAGAAAGAAAACAGGATATGTCCCGTATGCGGTACAAAGCTTGGAGAAATAAAGAAAACTGGAAAAACAGGTTGTCCCGAATGTTACGCCATTTTCAAGAATGAAATAAGACAGGCTCTGGAAAATAATGGAGTCAAGAATGTGTTCAAGGGAACAATGCCTGCTCGTCTTTCAACGATTCATTCGGTCCTCAATGACAGGGTAATCCTTCAGAACAAATTGAACGATGCACTTGAAAGGGAAGATTATGAAAAAGCCGCCATGTACCGTGACTACCTTAAGGCATTGGAAAGTCATGCCGTTTCCGATGGGTCAGATCTGGAAAAAGGGGGAGTCTGATCAATGGCAAAGAAAAAGAATTCCGCTGTTTCTGATGCCTGGTATACAACTCCTGGAATAGAACAGGATGTGGTTGTCTCATCCAGTTCCACATTGAGAAGGAACCTTGCAAATTTCCCATTTCCTTCAAGACTTCATGAGTCAGAGGCTGGACGCATCCAGTCCATAATGTTCGATGCCTTTAACTTTCTTCCAGATGCAAATGAATATCAGGCAGTTTCTCTGGAAAAGCTTGATGATGTAGGCAGAAAAATAATGCATGAACGTTCTATACTTGAAACTTCGGATGTTTCAAAAGGTGGAATCATCATGCGCAATGACGGAAGACTTGCCTGCACCGTAAATACAGATGACCATGTAGTCATGTCGACCTTCATGTCAGGACTTGCGTTGGATGACACGACAAGAAAAGTCTATGATGTAGACTGTGAACTCCAGAAGCATGTTCAGTATGCCGCAAGCTATGATTTTGGATATCTCAACAATTTCATTTTGAATTCAGGAAGTGGTCTTGCATTATCTACTGTACTTCATCTGCCAGCCTGTTCCTTGCTTCAGGAAGTAGGACCTCTTGCACAGAAGCTTTCTGAGGATGGATTTGACCTAAGGGCTCGCTATGGGTCAGGTGGGTTTGATAATGTCAGCGGCTATGGAAGCCGTGGCGCTGCCCTTGGAGCCTATTACAGGCTGACTACAAAAAGCAGTGCTGGAGGAACGGAACTTGAGCAGCTTGCTTCCATGAGGGTTGCGGTACAGAGCGTAATGCTTGCTGAACGCAATGCAAGAAAAAAGTGCCGTTCCACCCATGTTACGGAAATTGCAAACTATACCTACAGGTCCCTTGCACTTGCAAAAGCAAGTTTCTTTATAAACCTAAAGGAATCTGTCGATATTATAAGTGGAGTGAAGTTCGGTGCTGACATGGGCATTCTTGATGGCATAGAAAGCACTGAACTGCATGCTCTTCTTTACAGAGTTCAGGAAGGTCATCTTGAATATGTGCTGAACACAGGAAAGTTCAAATTTGAAAAGGACATTCAGGATAACAAGACCAGGCAGATTGAACGGTTGAGGGCACTCATACTCCAGGAATCTTTTGAAGGAATTGAAAAGCCTTAAGGAAAGTTGCTATGTATAAGAATTTTTCACCTAGAGCACGTAGACTTCTTGTAGCCCTTGCGCAGGATGAAGCCTACAAATCGGGCAGCAAGGAAGTTGATCCTGAGCACATAATTCTTGCCCTACTAAAATCGGCAGATGGACTTGGCTATATTGTGCTCCAGAACCTGCGCATCAATGTGCTTACCATGCAGCTTGCCATTGAGCAGAATTTCAACAACCGCTATCCTGACCAGGAGCTCAAGACTATTCCTGATTCAGAAAGGACTGCAAAATTCCTAAAGCAGAGTGCCTTCATTTCCAAGGCAATGGGAAACAGCTATGTAGGAACGGAGCATTTCATTCTAGCTGCTATCACCGAGGAGCATTCTCTTCTTTGGGCATATTTCAAGAAAGCAGGGATTTCCGTCGATCAGGTAAAGAAATCCATTTCAGATATTCAGAGAAAAATTCCTTCTTCCGCTATGAATGAAAACGAAGATATGGAGGAAGGCAACTTCATAAACGAAAAGGCTGTTCCTTTCATGGCTGACGGCAGTTCCCAGCAGAAAAAGAAAAAGCCTGAAAGCCTTTTGGAACAGTTCTCCAGGGATTTAACGGAGGCAGCTCGGGAAGGCAACCTTGATCCTGTTGTTGGACGGGACAAGGAAGTACTTCGTGCCGTTCAGATCCTAAGTCGCCGTTCAAAGAACAATCCACTTCTTATTGGTGAACCTGGTGTTGGAAAAACTGCCATCGTGGAAGGCCTTGCGCAGAGAATTGAAAAGGGGACAGTTCCTGTTGATCTCCTTAACAAGCGTGTGCTTCAGCTTGATCTTGCGGCAATGGTTGCAGGTACAAAGTATCGTGGAGAGTTTGAGGAAAGACTCAAGAGGGTGATGAAGGAAATAAAGGAAGCAAAGAATATCATTCTTTTTATTGACGAGCTTCATACGATCATTGGCGCTGGTGGTCCTGAAGGTGGGCTTGATGCTGGAAACATGATTAAGCCTGCCCTTAGCCGTGCTGAGCTTCAGATCATCGGTGCTACGACAACAAAGGAGTACAGAAAATATTTTGAAAAGGACAGTGCCCTTGTTCGCCGTTTCCAGATTGTCCGTGTAGAAGAACCGTCTGAAGACGAAACTGAAGAAATTCTTCTTGGGTTGAAGTCTAATTACGAGGAATATCATCATGTGAAATATGACGATGCCGTTATTCCTCTTATAGTGAAATATTCAAAGCGCTACATCAATGAAAGATTCCTTCCTGACAAGGCTATAGACATCCTGGATGAGGCAGGGGCAGCAAAGAAAATTCTTGAAGATACACGTCCTGAGGACCTTGAGCGCCTTGAGTCAGAATATGCAAAACTCAATGAGCAGAAGCGGGATCTTGTTGCTAAACAGGAATACGAAAAGGCTGCCTGGATTCGAGACAAGGTGAACAGCCTCCGTACGGAGATCGATGAACTTAACAGAAAATGGAAGGCTGCAGACGGAAACAAGAATCGGATTGTGACTGCGGAAGATGTGTGCAGGATAATTTCGTCTATGACAGGAATAGATGTTTCCAAGCTTGATGATGGAAAGTCTTCAAGACTTCTTAACATGGAAAAGGAAATCCATAAGGAAGTCATTGGTCAGAGTGAGGCTGTAAGCCTTATAAGCAGTGCGGTCCGCAGAAATCGTGCAGGAGTTTCTTCTGGACGCAGACCGATGGGATCCTTCATTTTCCTTGGTCCTACAGGTGTCGGAAAGACCCAGCTTGCAAAGAGTCTTGCGAAATTCCTTTTTGGAACGGAAGATGCCCTTATCCGTGTAGACATGAGCGACTATATGGAAAAGCATAATGCAGCACGTCTTGTTGGTGCTCCTCCAGGATATGTTGGATATGAAGAAGGTGGTGCCCTTACGGAACAGGTAAGACAGCATCCTTATTCAGTTGTTCTTCTTGATGAGATTGAAAAAGCGCATCATGACATCTTCAATCTGCTGCTGCAGATGCTTGAGGAAGGTGAGCTGAAGGACAATCTTGGACATACTGTTTCTTTCCGTAACTGCCTTGTGATAATGACAAGCAATGCAGGCGCAAGGGAAATCACAGCAGACAACCGCATGGGATTTTCAACCTTGAAGGAAGGACTTCTTCCATATGAAGACATAAAATCAAGTGCAATGGAAGAACTTAAGCGCATAATGTCGCCTGAGCTTCTGAACCGTGTTGATGATGTGGTTGTATTCAATGCTCTTTCCCGTGAAGAGGTTGGCAGCATCCTTGACATTCAGCTTGGTGATCTTCAGTCACGTCTTTTAGAAAAGAATATAATTCTTGAGGCAAAGCCTAAAGCTAGGGATTATCTTGTGGACAACGGATATGAACCTTCGATGGGTGCCCGTCCTATGCGTCGTCTCATTCAGCGTGAAGTCGAAGATCCTCTTTCTGTTCTTCTCCTTGAAAATTCTGAGTTTGCTGATGATGTGGATGCAAAGACAGTGGTTCTCGATTGTGACGGTGAAAAACTGAGCCTTAAGGTAAAAAAGCCTAGAGGAAAAAGTGTCAAGACAAAGGAGCTTCTTTCTGTCTGATCGGGGATGATGAATTCCATCCACTGCAGAACCTGCCCGCAAAATCAAGATTCTATGTTTTGTTTGCAGGCAGGTTCCTGGATTGTATGGTGCGGCGGTGTGACGAGATTTTAAATAAGGCTTCTTATTGACATAGACCTCTTGAAATGATATATTCAAAACACATTGTGATTAACCTTAAGAATGAGCCCTCCAAAAAGGCTCTTTTTTTTTGGTGTTTCGATATTTGTTATACTTTTTTTTAGAGGCATCAATTGGAATATACTTCATTGAACAGTATTCCCTATTTCAAAGAATGTTCTGCTGTGGTTGCAGCGGAAGGTCTTAAACTTGTGGAACTTCAAGTTGTTCCACAGAAAATCCTTACAAAAATTTCAGCGGTCATAGCTTCTGGTGATCCTTCAAAGGATGTCGGTGTTTCTGATTGTTCCAAGGCTCATCGTGCGCTTGCCCCAAAACTCATGGCGCTTCTCAACAAGACAGAAGATGACATCGCCATGGAAGTTTGTTCACCTGGCATTGAGCGAAACATCAAAAATGCTGCTGAATTCGAAATTTTTAAGGGTCGGGAAGTTCGCGTCTGGGACAGGAATGTAAGCGACTGGACTGCAGGGACGATCAAGTCATCGGATGATAAGTCCGTTACCTTGGTTTTACAGGATGAATCTGGAGAGAAGTCAGAAAAGGTCTTCCAGTATTCTGATATTGCAAAGGCAAAATTTATCCATATTTAGGAATATAAATTTCGTGACAAAGACATTAAATGGCATGAAAAGACAGGAGAAATAAAATGGCAAAGAAAACAAAGAAAGATGCAACAGAACCAATTGCAGATATTATCCGTGCGCTTGCAGCAGAGAAGGGAATTGATGAGACAGCCGTAAAGGCAACCGTTTCAAAGATGATCATAGCTGCTTACCAGAAGTGCTTTGGAAAGCAGTATGACAACTGTATCGTTGATATTTCCGATGACCTTTCACAGATAAACGTTTATGCAGAAAAGACTGTCATCGACGGTGTATGGGATCCTGTCATTGAAATTGAACTTGATGAAGCAAAGGAACTTGAACCAAGCGCAGAAGAAGGTGATATTCTTCGCATCGTGCTTGACCCAAAGAAGGATTTCCAGCGCGGAGCTGTTTCTGTAGGTAAGCAGGAAGCTCACAAGGATCTTAATGAAAATTCAAGCAAGAAGCTTATTGATGAATATAAAGACAAGATCGGTGAGACAATCATCGGATACTTCCAGCGTTCATATAAGGACAACATCTTTGTTGATCTTGGTGGAAAGGTTGAAGGTGTTCTTCCTAAGAAGTATCAGAGTCCAAGAGAAGTCTATGCAAACAAGACAGACAGAATCAAGGCTCTTATTAAGGAAGTAAAGAAGACAAATTCTGGTGTTCAGATTGTTCTTAGCCGTACGGACGAAAATCTTGTTCGCAATATTCTTGAAAGCGAAGTTACAGAAATCCAGGATGGTATTGTTGTTATCAACAGCATCGCTCGTGAAGCAGGATATCGTACAAAGATCGCTGTTTCTTCTACTAAGATGGATGTTGATCCAGTAGGAGCTTGTGTCGGACTTAAGGGTGTTCGTATCCAGAATGTTATCCGTGAGCTTGAAGGCGAAAAGATCGATGTTCTCCGCTATGATGAAGATCCACATGTATTCATCAAGAATGCGCTTTCACCTGCTGAAGTTCTTCAGGTCATCATTAAGGATTCTGAAAAGCGTGAGGCACTGGCAATCGTTTCCGACGAGAACTTCTCCATTGCAATCGGTAAGCAGGGACAGAACGTTCGCCTGGCAAACAGATTGTGTGATTGGATAGTTGACGTCAAGACGGAATCTCAGGCTGCAGAGCTTGATCTTACAGAAAACTATACAGCAAAGGCTGATGCAGAAAGACTTTTTGCAGATACAGCAAATACAGAAGACGAAGAAATCACTTCAATCCTCCAGCTTCCTGGTGTCGATATGGCAGCGGCTGAGCTTATCAAGGCAGCAGGCTATGACGACATCGAAGCATTCATCACAGCATATGACGATGGATCTTTGGCAGAAATTGAAGGCGTAACAAAGGAACAGCTTGATTCCATCAACTCTATCATCGGTGAATACGTTGAGTTCGAAGAAGAGGAAGCTGTTGAAGAGCAGCCAGAGGCAGAAGAGACTGAGGAAGAATATTTCTGTCCTGAATGTGGTGAGAAGATCACGCTTGATATGACTAAGTGTCCAAAGTGTGGTGCAGAATTCTCATTTGAAGAAGAGTAAGGTAGAGAAGAGGTAGGTATAGTATAGTATGGCAGAAGAATCAGAGAAAAAAACTATCTTAATTAAGCATTCAAAGGCAAACGACGCTCAGCCAGCAGCGGAGCCAACAAAGAAGAAGATCGTCATCAAGAGAAAGGCTCCTTCTGCTGCAGGTTCAGGATCAGGTGACGGTTCAAAGCCAGAGCAGAAAAAGCGTGTTGTTGTTCAGAAGAAGCATAACGATGCTCCTGCAAAGAGCGAAGAAGTAAAGTCTGCAGCTTCTTCTACTACAGATGCCGCCACAGAGAAAACTGTACAACAGCAGGCTTCTGCGGCATCTCCAAGGTCTCAGGCTCAGACACTCGAATTCCCAAGTACAAGACCTAATGTCAAGGCTGGTAACTTGAGCGGCGGTAACCGTGGTGGATACAACGGTGGCTATAATCGTGGTCAGGGTGGATATAACGGTGGTTATAACCGCAACAATAACGGCGGTCAGGGTGGCTTTACCGGTGCACAGGCACGTGAAGGCTATCAGAACCGAGAACGCCAGGGTGGATATAACAACCGAGGTAACTACAACAACAATGGCGGTCAGGGTGGGTATAACCGTGGCGGCTACAACAACAACGGTCAGGGTGGATATAACCGTGGCGGTTACAATAACAATAACGGTGGTCAAGGTGGATATAACCGTGGACCAAACGGCCAGGGTGGATACAACCGTGGTCCTAATGGTCAGGGCGGCGGATATAACCGTGGTCCTAACGGTCAGAGTGGCGGTTTCAACCGTGGACCAGGCTTTGGTGGATCACGTCCAGGATTTGGTGGTGGTCGTCCAGGTTTCGGAGCACCTTCAGCTGTCCCAACTCCCGACAGAACCCCTGGCAAGAAACAGTTCAAAGGTAAAAAACAGGTATATAACCGCAAGGACAAGGAAGAACTCTTTGACGAAGATGAACTTTATGGAAACAAGAAACATGAAGTTACACCTGCAAGCGTAGTACCTGAGACAATCGATATTATGGAAACAGTTTCTGTTTCTGATCTTGCAAAGAAGATGAACCTCAAGGCTTCTGAAATCATCGGAAAGCTTTTCTCGATGGGTATGATGGTTACAATCAACCAGTCCATCGACAGTGATACAGCTACACTTCTTGCTGATGAATATAACTGTAAGGTTCACCTTGTAAGCCTTTACGATGAGACAGTCATTGCAAGCGATGAAGGTTCGTCAGAAGGAGAGCGTCCACGTCCTCCTGTCGTTACAGTCATGGGACACGTTGACCATGGTAAGACTAAGACATTGGATGCTATTCGCGATGAAAATGTTGCTGCTGGCGAAGCCGGTGGTATCACACAGAAGATTGGTGCTTACCAGGTACGCACAAAGGATGGACAGGACATTACATTCCTTGATACTCCAGGTCACGAAGCCTTTACAATGATGCGCGCCCGTGGTGCTCAGATTACGGATATCGTAGTTCTCGTTGTTGCAGCGGATGACGGCGTCATGCCTCAGACAATGGAAGCCATCAACCATGCAAAGGATGCAAAGGTTCCTATCATCGTTGCAGTCAACAAGTGTGATAAGCCTGATGCAAATCCTGAGAACGTAATGACTCAGCTTTCTAATCTTGGTCTTACACCTGAAGCATGGGGTGGAGATACTCAGTTCGTAAATATTTCAGCCCTCAAGCGCCAGGGTATCGATGATCTTCTTGATGCAATCCTCATTCAGGCAGAAATGCTTGAGCTTAAGGCACAGTATGATTGCCGTGCTGAAGGTAAGGTTATTGAATCCCGCACTGACCAGGGACGCGGTGTAGTAGCATCTGTTGTCGTTGAACGCGGTACTCTTCATATCGGTGATCCTCTTGTTGCAGGTATATACTCAGGTCGTGTCCGTGCACTCTTCAATGATCGTGGACAGAAAATCAAGGAAGCGACTCCATCAATGCCAGTTGAAGTTCTTGGTCTTGAGAGCATGCCTAATGCTGGTGATCCAATCCAGGTTACTGAAAATGAAAAGGATGCACGTGCATTCGCCGCAAAGCGTCAGGAGCTCAAGAGATTCGAGGCTGCAAAGGCAGTCAAGAAAATCACTCTCGACAACATGTTCGACGAACTTGATTCCCGTGAAGTCAAGGAGCTCAAGATCATCATCAAGGCAGACCTTCAGGGATCTGCGGAAGCCCTCAAGACTTCTTTGGAAAAACTTTCTACAAAGGAAATCCGCGTAAATGTCATCCATTCCAGTGCTGGTGCAATCAACGAAAGCGATGTTACACTCGCAGCCGCTGACCAGAATGCAATCATCATCGGTTTCAATGTTCGTCCAACACCAAAAGCAAAGGAACTGGCAGACCAGGAAAAGGTAGAAATCAGAAAGTACAACATCATCTATAAGTGTGTTGAAGAAATCCAGCAGGCCATGGAAGGTATGCTTTCTCCAGATACAAAGGAAGAAACAACAGGTACTGCAGAAGTACGCAACACATTCAAGGTTCCAAAGGTTGGTGTCATTGCAGGTTGTTATGTTACAGAAGGTTTCATCAAGAGGACTTGCAGCGTAAACCTTATCCGCGACGGTGTTGTTATCTTCACTGGAAAGATTTCTTCCCTCAAGCGTTTCAAGGATGATGCAAAGGAAGTTAAGGATGGATTTGAATGTGGTATTGGTCTTGAAAACTGGCAGGATATCCAGGTAGGCGACCAGATTGAAGCATTTGAAATCATTGAAGTAAAGCGTTCACTTGGTAAGACTCTTGCTGAAGAACAGGCAGAGGCAGAAAAGAAGGCCGCTACAACTTCTGAAACAGCAGAATAAAAGGAAATAAATGGGACAGTTCAGATTACAAAGATTAGGTGAACAGTTAAGGGAAGAAATTGCAACAATGATCCTTAGACATGAGATCAAGGATCCTCGCGTAAATGAATTCCTTTCCGTAAATCGTGTAGAGGTTGCGGCAGACCTTGCCTACGCAAAGGTTTTTGTTTCTTCATTCATGGATGATCAGTCAGTTCTTCGCGGAGTAGAAGGCCTGAAAAGTGCTGCTGGATTCATTCAGTGTTCAATTGCCAGAAAACTGACAATCTACAAGTTTCCGAAACTTTCTTTTGTCGCTGACTTCAGCATGAAGGAAGGCTACAAGATGGTTCAGAAGCTTAACGCTCTTGAGGCTGAGTCAAAGGAGCGTGAATCTCAGAATGAAGGTGTAAAAGCCGATGCCGAGGCCAAGGCAGATGCAGAAACTTAAGCAAAATAAAAATCTGTAATAATTGGGACTTCCTTTGTGGAGTCCCTTTCCTTTTTTATTTAAAAACATATAATTTCCCACATTGGGGTTATTATGGACGAAAAAAAGAATCCAGGTTCAATATCAATGTTTGCCCTAGCTCTTCCTTTGTGCCTTGAGCAGGGGTTTAGAATTCTTGTTTCTTCAATAGATACTGTAATGCTTTCAAGCTACGATAATGCTGCAGTTGCTGCAGTTGGAATGACTAGCCAGTATGCTTTTTTCATAAACATTCTATACAATGTGGTCTGCGTTGGTACCATGATTGTCTTAAGCCAGTATATCGGTGCAAAAAAATCCAGGGAGGATCTAGGAAATATTGCAAAGGCAAGCATGATCATGGTCGTTTCCTTTTCCATAATCATGTCTCTCGTTGTCATTTTTGGAACAGGACCTTTGCTTTCCTGCTATACCCTTGAAGACACTGTCCGCAACTATGCCCATGAATATTTTGTGATTTTCTGTGGGTTAGGATCAGTCTTCATTGCTTTCAATTTGATGCAGGGTGCGGTTGTTCGAGCCTATGGGTATACAAAGGAAATCCTTCTTGCAACCATTCTTGCCAATCTAATAAATGTCCTTGGAAATGCCTTGTCTCTTTACGGATGGTTCGGTCTTCCTGTTTTTGGTCTGCCTGGAGTTGCTGTTTCTTCTGTTGTAGGTAATATCTTCTCATGCATTTATCTTGCTTCTGTTATCAGAAGAAGAAAGGAAATTCAATTCAGCGTGAAGGGTATTTTTTCTGTTGAAGGAACTTATTTCAAGAAGATCCTCAAGATAGGAATTCCTACTGCAGGAGAAAATCTTTCCTATAATGTTGCACAGATTGTCATAATGGCAATGATCACTACTTTGGGTACTGCCGCCATGAGTGCCCAGGTCTATACCCAGACCATATGCCGTTTTGTCTTTGTTGTTGCCGTTGGAATCGGAAGTGCAACCCAGATTAAAACAGGATATTTTGTCGGCTCAAGAAACGCTGATATTGCATACAGGAATCTTTGGCGCTATCAATTCTGCGGAACTTTGACAAGCATGGTCCTGATTCTTCTCATTAACCTTGGAAAAGGATTCATCGTTCCAATGTTTACAGATGATCCTGTAATTATCGGTTATGTTTCAACCTTGCTCCTTTACTCCTGCTACATAGAATTCGGTCGGTCCCTCAACCTTATTTCTATCGGTGGACTAAAGGGGGCAGGAGATGTTGTTTTCCCTGTAGGATATGGTATTTTCTCCATGTGGTGCATAATGGTTCTCTTTAGCTACATCCTTGGAATTAGGATGGGACTTGGATTGGTTGGATTCTGGCTTGCCATTGGGACTGATGAAACTACTCGTGGACTTGTAATGCTTGTCCGATGGAGGAGTAAAAGATGGCAGACAAAGGCTTTGGTGTGATCGGAAAGGCTTGATTGTAAATCCCGCTTATTGTCTTATTGAAATTATTTCTATAAAATCACATACATGAAATCTAAGGCTGTACCGACAGGAATAATGCTCTATGCAAAGTCTTCAGGACTTACAAGTTTTTCTTCTCTATGGAGCATCAAGCATGCCCTAGGTACAGAAAAGGTCGGGCATACAGGAACTTTGGACAGTTTTGCCGATGGTCTTCTTGTTGTCCTTACTGGAAATCTTACACATCTTGTTCCCCATGTAACAGGATTTACTAAAACCTACGAAGCCATAATATGCTTTGGAAAAGAAACAGATACATTGGATCCTACGGGAGAAGTTGTTTCTACTGCAGAACCTGTATCAAAAGATCAGATAGAAGGCATCCTTCATAAATTTACAGGAGCAATCCTTCAGCAGCCACCTGCATTCTCTGCCCTTCATGTTGACGGTAAGCGTGCAAGCGACCTTGTTCGTGAAGGCAAGGAAGTCTCTCTTGAAAGCCGTCAGATTTTCATCTATAAACTTGAACTTTGCGATTTTCTTGACAGAAAAGAAGAAGATGGCTGCTCTTATGCAAAACTTGTGGTCACCTGCTCAAAGGGAACATATATCCGAGCCCTTGCCCGTGACATAGCCTATGCTTTAGGTAGCTGTGCCCATCTGTGTGCCTTGCGTAGAACTCAGGTTGGTCCTTTTGTGCTGGAAGATGCCGCCTGCTACGGATCTCTCGGGGAATTCACCATTGATGCTGGAATTGAAAGCGAGAGACGGTTTCGTCTTGAAAAAGAAAAAAAGAGCCTCATAGAAAAAGCAGAGGAAAAACTGTTCAGTAAGAAAAAGGAAAGAAAGCCTCGCGAAAAGGATAGTGATGAAAAGATAGCTGCCATCAAGAGCCGTTTTCTTTCCTTTACGCCAGAACTTGCAGGTCTTTGTGGCTTTGAATGTACTGTTCTTAAACCTGAATTTGAAAGATCCTATAACAATGGCAGACCTCTTTCTTTAAGGATGTTCGACAGATGTGAAGGCCTTGATGTTTCAAAGAATTTTTATAATCAGGATGAAATAGCCGTCTACTATGGAGATGGAAATTTTGCAGGAATAATGAAAAAACACGATGGCCGTCTAGGCTACGGATTTGTCGTTCCACACGGAAAGAAAGCCATGAGGGTTTTCACATGGAAGGAAATCTGTGATGGTGCTTTTCCGATTCAGTGGAAGGAAAAGGGCAGTGCCATTACCGTTGGAAGCTTTGAGGCCATTCATAAAGGTCATCAGGAGCTTGTGGATTTTGTGGTATCTGAAAAGGACTGTGTTGCTGGGGTTGTGACTTTTGCTTCAAGCATATGCCGTGAAGATAAAAGAGACATCTTTACTCTGAATCAGCGCCTTGAATTCTTTGAGACTCTAGGTGTTGATTTTGCAGTTGTCATTGATTTTAATGATGATTTTTCAAGACTCAGCGGTGACGATTTTTTCAGGATTCTCATTGATGAATGTAAACTTAAATTCCTTGCGGAAGGCAGCGACTTTAAATGTGGATATAAGGGAAGCTGTGATATGGAACAGATTTTGCATCTTTCCAATGAGCATGGGTTCATCCTGAAAAAGGCAGACTATGTTGAATACGAAGGTTCAAAAGTTAGCTCCAGCCGTATCAAGAAGGCGATTTCTGAAGGTGAATTCAACGGAATGGAATCCATGCTTGGGCGTCCATTTGAATATATGTTTTCAGGATGTAAATGGATAAAGAAATCTGATGGCCAGGAATTGTCTAGTTTTGTTACAGCTGCCAATGGTGATCAGGTGCTTCCTGGTCATGGAGAATTCAAGGTTGTTGCTGTTTTCAATGACGGCAGTACTTTGCATTCAGTCATGAAAATCGACGGAGAATCCATAGCATTAATGTTGCCTACGCAGCGCTATGCTGACAATGTTCACTCTGTCATTTTTTGATGAATTGCTCTCGTGGAATTTTATACTAGACAAAAAATGATATATCAGTAAAATTAAAGTGCTTCTTTTTGAAGCAATAAACTTTTGCTGTCATGATTCCGCCTGGAATGCAAAGAGCCACTTTTATCCCAGGTCTAATCTTAGGCAAAAGAAAAAAATCATAGGAGTAAGTATATGGCACTTACAAAAGAAACAACATCTTCAATCGTTGGAAAGTTCGGCAAGTCGGCAGCTGACACTGGTAACACAAACGTTCAGATTGCTCTTCTTACAGAACGCATCAAGCAGCTCACAGCTCACTGCAAGTCATTCCCAAAGGATACAACAGCATCCCGCGGACTTCTTAAGGCTGTAGGTGCTCGCAGAAGACTTCTTAAGTACCTTCAGAACACAAATCTTGAAGGATACCGCGCTCTCATCAAGGAACTCGGAATTCGTAAGTAAGTTTTCTACAAATCAGGGCAGGGGTGTTGTGGATTTCCATGGCATTCTTGCCTTGAACTTTTTTTGGAGAATAGTAGGGTATGTCGGCTGTTCAAACGATATATCCTTTGCCTAGTGCAAGAAAAGAAAATAAAAGAACAAGGAATTAGTTATGGTACAGAGAGTAACTAAAAAAATCGGTGATCAGGAACTCATCCTCGAAACCGGTAAAATCGGTAAACAGGCTAACGGCTGTGTTTATGCTCAGATCGGCGGAACATCAGTTATCGCTACAGTTTGTTGTTCAAGTGATGTAAGAGAAGGACTTGATTTCGTTCCAGTTACAGTTGAATACAACGAAAAATTCTATGCCGCTGGTAAGATTCCTGGCGGATTCGTAAAGAGGGAAGGTCGTCCAAAGGATAAGGAAATTCTTGTAAGCCGCCTTATCGACCGCCCAATGCGCCCACTTTTTGAAACAGCTTTCGGACGCGAAATTCAGATCGTTCCAACTTGTGTTTCAATCGACGGTGTAAATACACCAGACATTCTTGCAGTTCTCGCAGCATCTGCTGCAGTTTCCATTTCAGACATTCCTTTCCATGGTCCAGTTGCAGCTTGCCGCGTTGGTTACCTCGACGGACAGTATGTCATCAACCCAACATACGAACAGATGGAAAAGGTTCAGCTTGAAATCGTTGTTGCCGGTACAAAAGACGGCTTTACAATGGTAGAAGGCGGTGCAAATGAAGTTTCAGAAGATGTAATGCTTGGTGCCCTCGAAAAGGCTCAGGGATTCATCACAGAAATGTGTCTCCTCCAGGAAGAACTCGTTAAGCTTGCAGGTAAGGAAAAGCTCCCTCTTGCTCCACTTAACGTTGAACTTGAAAACAAGGAAGCCATCAAGGCAGACGCTCTCCCTCTCATGAAGGTTGCATGTTTCAAAGAAGGAAAGATGGCTCGTTCAGAAGCTGTAAAGGAAGTTAAGAAGCAGATTGCAGAAAAGTATGCTGACCAGCTTGCTGATGAAATGCAGGCAAAGCTCTTTGGCGCACTCTTTGATGACATCCAGTACGAACTCCTCCGCTCAAGCATCCTCGAAACAGGCATGCGCATCGACGGTCGTGGAACAGATCAGATCCGCCCAATCACTTGCGAAATCAACGTTCTTCCACGTCCACACGGATCAGCACTCTTTACTCGTGGTGAAACACAGTCCCTCGCTGTTACAACTCTTGGTACAGCAATGGATGAACAGGTATATGATGATATTGAAGGCGACAGAAGCGAAAACTTCATCCTTCACTACAACTTCCCACCATATTCTGTAGGTGAAACAGGTAAGCTTACAACAGGCCGCCGCGAAATCGGTCATGGTAACCTTGCACGCCGCTCACTTGCTCCAATGATTCCTTCAAAGGCAGAATTCCCATACACAATCCGTGTTGTTTCTGAAATCATGGAATCAAACGGTTCATCTTCACAGGCTTCTACATGTGGTGGATGTCTTTCACTCCTTGCAGCTGGTGTTCCAATGAAGAAGATGGTTGCAGGTATTGCAATGGGTCTCATCACAAGCGACGAAAAGTATACAAAGTATGCAATTCTTTCTGATATCCTCGGTGAAGAAGATCACCTTGGCGACATGGACTTCAAGGTAGCAGGTACCCGCGATGGTATCACAGGCTTCCAGATGGACATCAAGATTGCTGGTGTTTCTATGGAAATCATGAAGAAGGCTCTTGCTCAGGCTAAGGACGGACGCAACCACATCCTCGACATCATGGAAAAGTGCATCAACAAGCCACAGCCAATCAGCCAGTACGCACCAAAGATTGACAGCCTCAAGATTCCTGTTGACAAGATCGGTGCCCTCATTGGACCAGGCGGAAAGAACGTCAAGGCTCTCTGCCAGCAGTATGGCGTTACAATCAATACAGAAGATGACGGAACAGTTACAATCTATGGTAAGACAGGTACAGCAACAGATGCTGCAAAGGCTGCCGTTAAGGGTATCTGCGAAGATCCAGAGCCAGGTACAATCTACCAGGGTACTGTTAAGCGCATCATGGACTTCGGTGCATTCATCGAAATCCTCCCAGGTAAGGAAGGCCTCTGCCACATCTCTAAGCTTTCTCGCGCTCGCGTAGAAAAGGTAACAGATGTTCTTAAGGAAGGACAGGTTGTTCCAGTTAAGCTCCTTGAAGTAGACAAGATGGGACGACTCAACCTCTCTTACATTGATGCTGTAGAAGCTAAGTAGGCCATCTGCGGCTCTGTAAAATCATAAAGGGCTGTTCAACAAGTATAAGCCATGGCGGTCATTGAGCCTGTCGAAATGACCATCACGCTATTAGTGGTGGTTTCGAGGGCCTCAACCACCCTGTTTTATACTTTTGGAACAGCCCTTTTTTTATTTTTGTGATATGCTATAATCCATCCATCATGATTAAGAAACAGGTCTTGAAAAATAATGTCGTCCTTATTACGCAGAATGACGATTCTTCTAAGGTAGCAACCATAGGCTTTTATTTTTCAGTCGGCAGTCGATTTGAGAAAGACGGCGAATACGGAATAAGCCATTTTACCGAGCATATGCTCTTTAAAGGTACAAGGACAAAATCCAATAAGGAAATTTCCCGTATCTTTGACAAGATGGGAGGCGTCACCAACGCTTTTACTGAACGCGAAAATGTCAGCGTATATTGCTCAATTCCTGTAGAGAAAAAAGAGAATTTTCAGATTGCCCTTGATACAATCTGTGATCTGTCTGAAAACTGTATTTTCCCGGAAGAAGAATTTGAAAAGGAAAGGGGAGTTGTAGAAAACGAAATCTATGCTGTTGAAGATGATCCAGATGATTCTTCCATGGATGAAATCGCACGCCGCATCTGGCCTGATCAGGACATTTCAAGAACCATAACTGGCTCGGTCGAGGATGTTGAAGCCATTACGCGGGAGCAGATGATCTGCTGGTATGAGAAGTACATCGTTCATGGTGAACTTGTTGTCATAGGGACTGGTAAGATTGATGAAGGGCTTCTTGTTCAAAGACTTGAAAATCTACAGCAGAAAAAGGAATCCCTTGAGTTCTACAGAAATGCACATTTCCCTGACGCTGTTGATTGGTGCAATGGAAATCATGTTGTAAAGGCAAAATTCAATCAGGAACAGATTTTCGCTTTGTTTCCATTGGATTGGACTCTTTCCTATAAAGATTATCTTTCCCTAATGATATTCGATACCATCACTGGGGACAGCATGAGCAGCAGGCTTTTCCTTGAGCTTAGGGAACGGCTTGGTCTTTGCTACAGCGTGGGAAGTTTTTTTACTACTTATGAAAACGCAGGGCTTTGGGCAGCTTACCTTGTCTGCGAAAAGAAGAATGCCCTTCGCGCATCAGAAGCCTTGGTGAAGGAAACCTGTGGACTTATTGAAAAAGAAATCACCCAGGAAGAAATTGATCTTGCATTGGAACGTATCAGTGGTCTGGAAACCATGAACGATGTCAATTCTGTTTTTCTTATGCGCCGTTTGTGGAATTTCTATTCACTTGGTTTTGACCTTATGACAACAGATGAATTCATCAAGTCTATACGGATGATAAAGAAAGATGATATAATTTCCTTTGTTCGTCGCCTTGTGGATCCTTCAAGAAGGAATGTTGTGGTTTATGGACAGAAGCTTTCTGTTTTTGACAGGAAGAAATTATTGGGAGGAATACAATGAATTGTGTCGATATAAAAATCATTGCGTCTGAAGGAGCTGTTGTTCCTTGCTATAAAACTGAAGGTGCTGCAGGGGCTGATGTCTGTGCTCTTCTGGAAGAAAAAATTGTGCTTAAAAAAGGGCAGAGGATCATCATCCCTACAGGACTCTTTTTTGAAATTCCTCAAGGATATGAAATCCAGGTTCGTCCAAGAAGTGGTCTTGCTGCAAAGAATGGAGTTACCGTATTGAATACTCCTGGAACAATCGACAGTGACTATCGTGGAGAACTCAAGGTAATCCTCATCAATCTTGGTGATGAAGATTTTGAAATCAACAACGGTGACAGAATTGCCCAGATTGTCGTTGCACCTGTGACTGTTGGAAATTTCATTCAGACTGAATCCATTTCTGTAACAGAACGCGGAGCAGGTGGTTTTGGTAGTACGGGCGTATAATCTACCTTTCAAGAAATGAATTCCTGGTTTAAATCGCTGAAGATAAAAATTGAAAATATCCTCAACAAGATAGATGCAGCATTTGTCTTTCTGTACAAGCAGTATGTCTTCTATAAAATAGCGTTTTCAAGAAAGACACGAAATCTAAAGAAAATCAAAGTAAGAAAGACTTTCTTTAGACTGGGCTATGCATTTGGGAAAAAAATCGACAGTCGGCCTGTCATGCGTTTCTTTATGATCCGTACATACAGGCTCCATTCTCTTGGAAACAACATTCTTGCAAAATATATCGCTAAGGAACTGCTTCTTTACTTCATTGTATGCTTTGCTTTTTTCTTTGTCGTTTTTTTTGTAAATCAGATTTTACTTCTTGCGGAAACCATCCTTAAGAAAAGGGTTCCTCTAGGTTCCGTGCTTAAGCTTATCACATATTGTCTTCCTGCAATCATTGCCCAGTCCGCTCCTTTCGCTACGCTTGTCGGTTTTCTTATGTGTCTTGGTAGGCTTGTGACTGATAATGAGGTTCTTATTTTCAGGGCCAGTGGTCAAAAGTACAGTCTCATCCTAAAGTCTGTCCTTACAATGGGCATGATCATTTCTATATTTAGTTTTATAATGAATGACTATTTCCTGCCGCTTGGAACCATCAACTACAATAAAATGCGAAGGCAGCTCATCACCTCCAATCCTGCAATAGAACTTGAATCCATGTCCATAAAAAGAATGAATGATTCAACTTTCATCATCGGTAAGGTTAACGGTACGAAGGTAAGTGACCTGGTTTTCTTTGATACGGGCAAGGATGGAAATACTAGGATCATCATCTCCAAGGATTCTGAAATACGAAAATCTGTTTCAGAAGGTGTTCTTATGAGACTTGATATGAAGGATTCCGTGGTCATGATGATGAAAAGCATAATGTCTGGAACCTACGATACCTTGTCGTCGGAAAACCTTTCTTTAAGCATCTTTGAAGATTCCATCATCGCTTCAAGCGGTGGCGTATCTCCTCGTGAAATGACTTCCTGGGATCTTGGTAAGAAAATCAAGAATATGAAAAGCGACGAAAATATTTCACCAAAGATAAAGAATACATATAAGCTTGAGTTCAGCAAGAAATTCTCCGTTCCATTCGGTTCAATCTTTTTTGCCATTCTTGCATTTCCATTGTCCTTGATTTTTGGTCGTAAGGACGGTCAGACACTGGGATTGATATTTGGAATCATTCTTTCGGTTCTCTATTGGGCAGCCACCATCATCGGTCAGATGTTTGGCATAAGGGGGGGGTACAACGGATTCTGGATGATGTGGACTCCTAATCTTGTTCTAGGACTTCTTGGCATAATACTTTATCTGAGGTTAAAGAAAAAATGAAAATCATTACCTATATGCTAAGAAGCTTTTTCCCTATTTTTCTCGGTGCCCTCATTTTTTTTGTGCTGGTCCTTTGTCTTACGGATTTGTTCATGAATCTTTGGAACTACATATCCAAGGGAGTTTCATCCAAAGATGTCGGTATGATCATTCTTTATTATGTTCCTAAGACTGTCTGGTATGCCATTCCTATCGCCATGCTTTTTGCCACCGCCTATATGTTGAGTGATTTTTATGCACGCAATGAACTTCTTGCGATCTTTGCTTCGGGCATTTCTCTTTTCAGATTTACTGTTCCATTGCTTTTTATTGCTGTTGCAATGAGTTTTGCCATGTTTTTCTTTGAAGACTATGTTGTTGTTCCGACGTATACAAAGAAAGTCCATATGCAGGAACTTGTTCTCCAAAAAGAAAAATCCATGAACAACGACAGAATCGTCATAATGTCAGATGAAGGAAAAATCGTCTATAAGGCTGATTTCTATGATGATTCCGTCAAAAGACTGTACACCGTCTATTGTCTTATCCGTGATGATGAAAAAAATCTTCGTGCCCTTATCTATTCAGACAATGCATCATGGATTGACGGCAAATGGAAACTTTCTAATCCTGTTGAGTATAAGAATTCTGATGAAGGAATCGTAATGGCAAGTGTGGAAGAGGAGCTTCTAGATCTGTTTGATGAACCTCCTGAAACTTTCAGAAACAACACGATTTCTGTAGAAGAAGTAAATACCCGCCAGGCAAGAGAATACATAGAACATCTTGAGAAGGCAGGACTTCCGAGCGCAGAAGAAAAATCTGTCTACTACAAGAAATTTTCTTTTCCATTCGTTGTTTTTATCGTTGTTTTTCTCGCTGTCGGTCTTAGCGGAAAAACTAGGAAAAATGTTCTTCTTGTAAGTCTTGCCCTTAGTATTACTGCAGTAGTTCTGTTCTATGTTACACAGATGATAACCATGCTGATGGCAAAATTCCAGGCGATTCCTCCCTTGTTTGGAGCCTGGTTTCCCGTCATGCTGTTCATAATAATCAGCACCATGCTGTTGAAATATGCTAAAACTTGAGTAAGGTATAAATGATATGATAGAGAATTTTTTTGAAGTTCACCATGAAAACAAGGACTCGTTGGCCCGTACAGGTGTAATGCACCTTCCACACGGTGATGTTCAGACTCCTGTTTTCATGCCTGTAGGAACTAAAGGTACTGTAAAAGCCCTTACAAAGGATGATCTGGAAGAAATCGGCTTTGAGATCATCCTTGCAAACACTTACCATATGTATCTGCGTCCAGGTGCCGATCTTGTCAAGGAAGGCGGTGGACTTCATGGATTTACAAAATGGAACAGGAATTTTCTTACTGACTCTGGTGGTTTTCAGGTATGGTCGCTTTCAAAACTGAGAAAAATAAAGAACGAAGGGATTGAATTTCGCAGTGACATAGATGGAAGCAAGCATTTCTTTACTCCAGAAAATGTTGTTCAGACACAGGTTAAGCTTAACAGCGACATCCAGATGCAGCTTGATGTTTGTTCTGGGTTTGGTGTGGACAGGGCTGAAGCAGAGCGTGCTCTTAGGCTTTCATCTCAATGGGCTGAAAGAGCGATTGCAGAATGGACGATACATCAGGAAAACGGTTATAAGGGAATTCTTTTTCCTATAGTTCAGGGAAATTTCTTTGACGATCTTAGAAAGGAAAGCGCACAGTTTGTGGATTCTCTTGGTACTCCTGGTCTTGCCATCGGAGGCTTGAGCGTTGGGGAGCCTGCGGATGTCTACAAGGAAAAACTTCAGTATACGGTCCAGTTTCTTTCTCGAAGCAAACCCCGTTATGTAATGGGTATAGGTACACCTGAGTATATCCTTGAAGCTGTAGCGAATGGAATCGACATGTTTGACTGCGTTCAGCCTACGCGCATTGCCCGTCATGGACTTTATTTTTCAAAAAAGGGAATGGTGTCGATTAAACAGGCTCGTTACGAACATGATTTTGGTTGCATTGATCCTGAATGTAAATGCAAGGTCTGCACGACTTATTCCCGTGCTTATCTTAGACATATTTTCCGTGAGCAGGAAATCCTGTCGTCAATGCTGGCAAGCTACCATAATCTTTATTTCCTTCATAATATGATAAAGGAAATCAGAGAGGCCATAAATGAAGATAGATTTGAAGAATATAGAAAAAGCTTTCTTGAAAATTTTCACTCTGGGGAGGTGTGACAGATGAAAAGAATATTTTCCTTTATCGCAGCATGCGTTTTGTTTTCTACCATAAATGTGGTTTCGCAGGAAATCGTTGAGGCTGTCGGTGAAATTACTGAAGCTATGAATCTTGTCACGGAAACCGTTACGGAAATTTTTGATGGACTTGAGGATGAAGCTGACGTGGTGTCTTCCTTTGTTGAAGATTCAGATTTCGATTCCGATGATGCAGAAGACGAAGATGAAGTACTTAAGGCTTACAGAGAATCCAAGGATAAGAAGGAAGAAAAGCCAAGGTATAAGTATACAAAAGAAAAGAAAGTTCCTTCAAAAAAACGTCCGTCAAAGCATGAGTCCAAGAATGAATATCTTGACAAGTCCGACAACTACGAGGATGAGACCAATGCTGTATTTAAATATGGACTTGAAAGTCAGATCAGCAATTCTCTTGATGAGCTTACAAAAAATGAGGATATGCGTTTTGTCGATCAGATCTATGATCTTTTTTATGAGACGAAGGATGTACTTGTAAAGGATAAAATCATCGAATATTTCACGAAGCTCAAGGATCCATGTCTTGGAGACTATGCCTGTGCTGTTATCAATGATCCCTATGATACAAGAAAAGATACCGTTGACAGATGCTTTAAGTATGTGTCGGAAGCACAGATAAAGGACGCTGTTCCAGGTCTTGTCGATCTTGTTGATAAGGAAGAGGAAGATTATTTTACAGGAGCACTTACAGCCCTCGGCGATTTAGGTGAAAAGGAAGAGGCTGAATTCCTTGCCGATTATCTTGATCGTGACGATCTTACGGTTCCTCAGCGACAGGCTCTCATGAAGGTTCTTGGTAGAATCAAGGCAGTGGAAACTTGGGATAAGATCGTTGAGATTGCAAAGGATGAAGATGAGAACAGCTTTGTCCGTATGTATGCAGCGGAAGCTATAGGTGCCATGGAAAAGTCGGAGGGCGAGGAAATCCTTATTGACCTTTTTGAATCCACTGATCCAAATCTCCGTTGCTATGTCGTTAAAGGTATCAGTCATTTCAAGGATGAAAAGGCTGACAAAGTAATCATACAGGCATTGAGGGATTCCCAGTACAAGGTCCGCATAGAGGCGATAGAAGCCGTAGAAAAACGTGAAATGAAGGAAGCTGTTCCGTATCTTATTTTCCGATGCAAGGATAAGGATGAGCTTAAGAACGTTAAGGAAAAATCCTACAAAGTGATTGCAAGGTTGAATACCAGCGAAGGAAACGACTATCTTATAAGCATATTTGACGATAAGAAAATTGGTGTGGGAGTAAAAGCCAAGGTTGCAGGCTTCCTTCTTGCAGAAAACAATGCAGGAACAAAGGAGGTCATGGAACTTGCCCGTACTTCACTTGAAAGTGACGTAAAGTATCAGAAGGACTTAAGGTATGCTTTGGGAAAAGAATTTGCAAAGTATGACCGTCCTGAATTTGCCGATATCTGCAGTGAATATCTTGAAAGCAGCGATGTCGCAACCCAGGGGACAGGCCTTGATATCTGGGCAAAGGGAAGATATTCCTCGTGCCGCGCAAAGGTCGAAGAAATTGCCCAGGATGCTCTGGAAGAGGAAGTCAAGGAAGATGAGAAGGGCAGCAAGCCTGGAACCTATCAGTTTGGCAAGAAGAAAAAGAATGCCAATGCTAAAAAAGCAAAAAAGATCCTTGAGATGGATGGAACTACGGTTCTTAAGGCAGCTTCGTCTTCTGATAAAGCCGATGCTGTTTCGGGTGCCGCTTCTTCGGCTTCTGTTGATACATCAAATGCAAAATAATTTTTGAGATTTTTATTAAAAATCTTAGAAATGCTATTGACACTGAACCTGCAAATTGATATATTTAAATCACGATTTGCGGAAACGCAGATGCGGGGATGGTGGAATTGGTAGACACGCTAGCTTGAGGTGCTAGTGGCGCGAGCTGTGCCTGTTCAAGTCAGGTTCTCCGCACGAAAAGCAGTTGCTGAAAAGTGGCTGCTTTTTTTTATTTTAAAGCGACGGTTTAGGTTTCTTTTCCGTTTGTCTTCAAGTAGATGTAAATGTTAGGGGGCATATATGTTTGCAGTGTTCGTCAACTGTGCCGCAATTATTGTCGGTTCCATCCTTGGTCTTCTGGTTGCAGGCCGTATGTCTAAAAAAATGGAGGATGTAATCCAGACTGGTGCTGGATTCATCACATTTATACTGGGAATCCAGATGGCATTTAAATATCAGAACGTCTGCTTCCTTACTCTTGCCATTATCCTGGGTGGAATCTTAGGAACCATCATAGATCTTGATTCTAAAATCCTTTCTTTGGGAAAAATCCTTGAGCGCCTGGTTTCAGTACAAAAGGGGCAGGTTTCTGGAAGCCGTGACTCTATCGGTTCATCAGGCGAAAAGAATTTTGCCTATGCTTTTCTTAATGCCAGCGTTCTTTTCTGTGTCGGGGCCATGGCAATCCTTGGTTCCTTTAAGGCAGGCATAGAAAAAGATTATTCAATCATCTATACCAAGAGCATACTGGACGGTTTCATGGCGATTTCCTTTACTGCCGCCATGGGAATAGGAACTGCCTTCAGTGCTCTTGCCATATTCCTTTATCAGGGGGCCCTTACCTTGCTCAGCGTTGCGGTTCAGCCTTTTGTATCCGATGTGATGCTTTCTGAACTTACAGGGAGTGGAGGAGTCCTGATCTGTATGATAGGTGTGAATCTTATCGGCCTGAAGAAAATCAAGACTGCAAACTATCTTCCTGCGGTTGTTTTTACGGTTCTCTTTGTTCTTCTGGAAAGTCCAGTTAAAAATCTCCTTGGATTGCAGTGAATTCAGTGAATTTAGCCTTGAATTTGTTTGACTTATGGTTTTTTTGAATTTATAATAGTACATATATAATATAAACCCTTAGGGAGGCCAAAAATGGCAAAGGTAGAACTTAAAGGTATTGGTAAGATTTACGACGGCAACGTACAGGCTGTTGAAAATGCCAACATCGTAATCGAAGACCGCGATTTCTGTGTATTCGTTGGTCCATCTGGATGCGGAAAGTCGACAACTCTCCGTATGATCGCTGGTTTGGAAGAAATTTCTGAAGGTGAGCTTCTTATCGACGGTGAACTCATGAACGACGTTCCACCAAAGGATAGAAACATCGCTATGGTATTCCAGAACTATGCTCTTTACCCACACATGACAGTTTATGACAACATGGCTTTCGGTCTTAAGATCCGCAAAATGGACAAGGGAGAAATCCAGCGTCGTGTTGATGAAGCAGCAGTTAGCCTTGGACTTACTCAGTACCTCGATCGCAAACCAAAGGCACTTTCAGGTGGACAGAGACAGCGTGTTGCAGTAGGACGCGCAATCGTTCGTAACCCTAAAGTATTCTTGTTCGACGAACCACTTTCTAACCTCGATGCTAAGCTCCGCGTTTCAATGCGTGGAGAAATCGCTGCTTTGCACCAGAGACTCCAGGCTACAATGATCTACGTTACACACGACCAGATCGAAGCTATGACAATGGGTACAAAGATTGTTGTTATGAAGGACGGTCACGTTCAGCAGATCGGTGAACCACTTTACTTGTACAACCACCCAATCAACAAGTTCGTTGCTGGCTTCATTGGAACACCTCCAATGAACTTCATGACTGTATCAGTTAAGAAGGATGGCGATAAGATCGTTGTTGATGAAGGAACATTTACACTCGTTCCAACAGCAGAACAGCAGAAGTACCTTTCTGAATTCGTTGGTAAGGAAGTATACTTCGGTGTTCGCCCAGAAGACCTTACATATGCAGAAGCTCCAGCAGCTGAAAACAACATGCAGATGAAGGTTTCAAACAAGGAACCACTTGGTGCAGAAACACACCTCTTCCTTGCTTCTAAGAACCAGAGTGTTGTTGCTCGTGTTCTTGCATCTTCTAAGGGAGATTTCAAGATCGGCGAAACAGTTAACTTCGTTCCAGCTATGGAAAGATGTAAGTTCTTCGTTAAGGACACAGAAGACCTTTCAAAGGAAATCAATATCTGTGAAAAGGACAAGATTTCTGCTCCTTGGCTCAAGAATGCTCTTACAGGCGAAGTTGGTTACAAGGTAGCTATCGGTTCAGAAATCAAGAAATAAGTTGATGGCTGCTTAGGCAGTTCAGTCAATACTATTTTTTTGACACCGAAAGGCACCGTCAGTTGATTCTGGCGGTGCTTTTTTTTTATGGCATTTTTTATTAAAATGAATTTCATGCTTAAGACAAATTCAGTTGTTATCTATAAAAATTCCGCTGCGGTGATTACTGCTGTTCAGGACAATGCAAAATATACAGTAAAGTTCAGAAGTGCTGCTGCAACTGCAACAAAGCCTGCAGTGTATGGCGAGCAGAATGTCCGCGAAAAGGATGTGATTCTTCTTCATGAAGGACCATGTTCATCCCTTGCCAATGTGCTTTCTTTTGCTGAAGATAAATGTCCCCTTGCAGAAAAACTTTACAATCTTGAGGACAGAAATGAAATAGGTCTTCAGGTTAAGGACTGCTATGAACTGCTTGCTTCTGATGATGAAACTAAAGATTCTTCATTTGGATTTGAAGAATTGGTTTCCCTTTTCAATGACAGGATGACTGCGGATGAAAGCTGGGGAATGTTCTGTGCCCTTAAGAATACAGTCTGGTTCAATCAGAACCTTAAGGAACAGATGAACGGCAATCTTGTGTTCAGTCTTCGTTCTCAGGAAGAAATAGATTCCCTCGTAAAAAAAGCCGATGCCAAGGGAAAAGAGGCTGAACTGCGTGCGGCGTTCCTTGATAGACTTAAATCAAATTCCCTTCTTCCAGAAGATTCCATATATATGGGAGATGTTGAAGCCCTTGCACTTGGTAAAACAGACAAAAGCCGTACGATGCATGATGCAGGAATAAAAGAAACTGTGGAGAAAGCTCATAAACTCCTGCTTGATACAGGAGTATGGGAAATAACCCGCAATCCTTATCCTTTGCGCTGGGGACTTTCAATGAAGAGTGCCTCTGAATCTCTTTCATCTCCTCCAGTAGAAGATCGTTATCAGGTTCCTGGTGTAAGCTATGCCATCGATGCAGAAAACTCTGCTGATCCTGATGATGCTGTCGCCTATGACGGCAAATACTACTGGGTTCATATCGCCGACCCTGCAAGTACAGTAATGCCTGATTCTTCCATTGATAGATCAGCCCGTGCCCGTGGAGCAACTTTGTACATTCCTGAAGGTGCTGCCCGTATGCTCTGTGAGGATGCCCTTGAAGATTATGCACTTGGTCTTAAGGAAATGAGCAATGCCCTTTCTTTCCGTCTTCTACTGGATGATGATGCCAACGTAGTTGAATGTGCCGTTATGAAGACGATTGTCGATGTAAAGAGGTTGTCCTATAAGCAGGCAGAGGAACAGAAGGAAAGTCCTGAACTTAAGCCTCTTTTTGATATTGCCCGCAAGAATGTGGAAAAGAGAAACAAGGCTGGTGCTGTTCAGATTACCATGCCTGAAGTTCATGTACATGTAGACAAGGAAACAAAAAAGGTTTCGATCGTAAAAGATGAAAAATACGAAAGTAATGAAATGATACGTGAGCTAATGCTGCTGGCAGGTGAAGGTGCTGCAAAGTTTGCTTTCCAGAACAACATCCCGTTCCCGTACATAAGCCAGGAAGAACCTCAGATTCCAGCTGAAATTCCTGAAGGTCTTGCTGGACAGTTCAGGTTAAGACGCTGCATGAGAAAACGTTCCGTTGGTGTAACGCCAGGTATGCACTGCGGTCTTGGACTCAACATGTACAGCCAGGTAACAAGCCCTTTGCGTCGCTATGGAGACCTAATATCACATCAGCAGCTCCGTGCCTTTATCGATGGTCGTGAACTTTTGGATAAGGATACCATGCTCATGCGAATTTCTGAAGGTGATGCTGGTGCCATGGCCGCCCGAAAATCAGAAAGAAACAGCAACCTTCACTGGACGCTTGTTTATCTTTTGCAGAATCCTGAATGGACAGGAGAGGCTGTATGCGTGTCCCTTGCGGAGGGCAAGCTTCCACAGTTCTGTATACCCGAGCTGGCGCAGGAAGCTTTCTTTGATGTTCCTGGTGGAGTAGAACTGAACCAGACCGTGAAAGTCAAGGTAAGCAGGATAAATCTTCCTGAGCTGCAGGTTGAATTCCAGATTGCTGCTGAAGATTGAAAGTGTTGTTATAGATGAAAACTATAGGTAGTGATAATTTTTTTATAATATCTATAGACTGGGTTATTATATAAACTGATAGGGAAATTATTTTTTTTGTAATCAGTAAAATTACAAATTTTATCATGGAGTTAAATATGTCGGAAATCGAAACGAAATGTATCCACGCAGGCTATGAACCAAAGAACGGTGAATCACGCATGATTCCTATTATCCAGTCTACAACCTTCAAGTATGACTCAAGCGAAGATATGGGTAAACTCTTTGACCTAGAGGCTGAAGGATATTTCTATACACGACTTGCAAATCCTACAAATGATTATGTAGCAAAGAAAATCTGTGCCCTCGAAGGTGGAACCGCTGCAATGCTTACCTCTTCTGGACAGGCTGCCAACATGTTTGCCATCTTCAACATTGCAAATGCGGGAGACCATGTCATTGCCTGTTCATCAATCTATGGCGGGACATTCAACCTGTTCAACGTGACGATGCGCAAGATGGGAATTGACTTTACTTTTGTAAGCCCTGAATGCACCGAGGAAGAACTCAATGCTGCATTCAAGCCTAACACAAAGGCTGTTTTTGGTGAGACTATAGCAAATCCTTCACTGGTCATTTTTGACCTTGAGAAGTTTGCGAAGGCAGCCCACAGCCACGGTGTTCCGCTTGTAGTTGACAACACCTTTGCAACTCCTGTCAACTGCCGTCCTTTTGAGTGGGGAGCAGATATCGTTACCCATTCGACAACAAAGTACATGGACGGTCATGACGCAACTGTAGGCGGATGCATCGTAGACAGCGGTAAATTTGACTGGATGGCACATAAGGAAAAGTTCCCGGGACTCTGTACTCCAGATGAAAGCTATCATGGTATCACCTACGCGGAAAAATTCGGTCAGGCGGGCGCCTTCATCACAAAGTGTACTGCCCAGCTTATGCGCGACTTTGGATGCATTCAGGCTCCAATGAACGCATACTTCCTCAACCTTGGCCTTGAATCACTTCCATTGCGAGTTGAACGCCATGTTGCCAATGCAACTGCCATCGCAAAATTCCTCAAGGCCCACAAGAATGTCGAATGGGTAAACTACCCTGGGCTTGAAGGTGACAAATACTATGAACTTGCAAAAAAATATATGCCTAAGGGAACCTGCGGAGTTATCAGCTTTGGCGTAAAGGGTGGCAGAAAGGCTGCCGAAGCCTTTATGGGAAAGCTAAAAATTGGTATGATTGCTACACATGTAGCTGACAGCCGCACATGCGTTTTACATCCTGCAAGTGCAACTCACCGTCAGCTTTCTGACCAGGAACTCATTGACTGCGGTGTACGCCCAGACATGATCCGCCTTTCCGTCGGAGTGGAAAACGTAAATGATTTAATAGAGGACCTTAAAAACGCATTGGGAGACTAAAAGATGATTGTTGTTCTTAAGAATGGTTTCGGAGAATCAAAGGTTGAGGAATTCATAAGTGACATCAAATCCAAAGGGCTTGACTGTCATGTAGTCAAAGGTGTAGAGAAGACTGTTGTAGGTCTTCTTGGAGATACATCAAAGCTTGAACCTCGTGATTTCTTGAGCAATGACATTGTTGAAAGTGCGGAGCGTGTTTCTGCACCTTACAAGATGGCAAGCCGTGAATTCCATCCAGAGAACACAGTAGTTGAAATCGGCGCTGGTCAGACAGGCGTAACCTCTTGCTTCATCGGTGACGGTAAAACGATTCCTGTAATTGCAGGTCCTTGTGCCGTTGAAGGAGAAGAGCAGATTTTGAATGCTGCCCGTGCCGTAAAAAAAGCAGGTGCAAGAATCCTTCGCGGAGGTGCATACAAACCGCGCACATCTCCATACAGTTTCCAGGGAATGGGAAAGGACGGAATCCGCCTTCTTGAGCTTGCAAAAAAAGAGACGGGTCTTCCAATCTGTACGGAACTCATGGCTATAAGTGAAATCGGAAATTTCCATAATGTGGACCTGATTCAGGTTGGAGCCCGCAACTTCCAGAACTTTGACCTTCTTAAGGAACTTGGACGCTTTGGGAAACCTGTCCTTCTAAAACGCGGTCTTTCTGGAACAATCCAGGAACTTCTTATGTCTGCCGAATATATCATGGCAAACGGAAATGAGAACGTAATTCTTTGCGAACGCGGAATCCGTACCTATGATCCATATACAAGAAACTGCCTTGATGTAAGCGCAGTTCCTTACCTTCACAAGGTAAGCCATCTTCCAGTTGTCCTTGATCCAAGCCACGCTTCGGGAATCCGATGGATGGTTGGAACTCTTGCCTGTGCTTCCGTTGCGGCAGGCTGTGACGGCCTTGAAATTGAAGTTCACTGCAATCCTGAAAAGGCTTGGAGTGACGCATCCCAGCAGCTCAACCCAGCAATGTTTGAGGAGCTTATGTCAAAGCTTGGAAAATATGCGGCAGTTGAAAACAAGACAATGTAGACTATGAAGAAGCTTAATGAACTTACATACGGAATCGTCGGCCTTGGCCTCATGGGTGGTTCCATCGCAAAGTCAATCCGCGAAAACATCCTGTCAAGCGGAGGGGCCACTGGAAAGGTTTATGCTTCCACAAGAAATGTAGCGGCCCTTGAACTTGCAAAGAGCCAGTGTGTCATTGATGATTTTTACACCCTTGATAAAGTTGACGAGATGCTTGCTCTCTGCGATTTTGTCTTTGTCTGCTTTTATCCTCATATGACGGTGGATTTCCTTGCGGCTCATAAAAACGCCTTCAAGAAAGGTTCCGTTGTTACGGACATCAATGGCGTGAAGGCAGAAATCTTTGACAGGCTTGGGGAAATCGAAAATGAAAACTACGATTTTATCCCAGGGCATCCTATGGCAGGTGGAGAAAAGGAAGGGTATGCGGCAAGCAATGCGGCATTCTTCAAGAACCACAACTACATCCTTATGCCTCTTGCTTCCAACAAGGCGGAAAATGTCGAGCAGTTCAAGCGCCTTATAACAGAGATGGGTTTCACTCAGATTGTTGAGACTGATGGACGCGTCCATGATCATAAGATTGCCTTTACCTCACAGCTTTGCCATGTCATCGCAAGTGCTCTGGTAAACAGTGCTGAAGATGCAAAAGTGACACAGTTTGGTGGTGGAAGCTTTGAGGACCTTACACGCATTGCCATGATCAACGCTCCCTTGTGGACCGAGCTTTTCCTTGCCAACAAGGTTGAGCTTATAGGGCACATTGAAAATTTTGAAAAGTCTCTTGAAGTCCTCAAGGACTACATTAAGAATGACAAGGCGGAAGAAACAAAGGCTTATCTTGAAGAAGTCCGCATTAAGCGCATTGAGATGTCACGAAAAGATGTAAAGGTGGATTGATTTATGGAACAGAAAGATTTCAATACTTTGGACAAGGTCATCGGTCGCGTGCCTGATTTCCCTAAAAAAGGTGTGCTTTTCTACGATATTACAGGCATACTTCGACATCCTGCGGAATTCAAATACACGATTGACCGCATGTGTGAAATATACAGTGATAAGAAAATTGATGCAGTGGCTGGAATTGAAAGCCGTGGCTTTATTTTTGCATCCTGCTTTGCTGAACGCATGGGAATCCCATTGATATTGATTCGAAAAAAGGGAAAGCTTCCTGCAAAGACATATACACAGAAATATGATTTGGAATATGGTTCTGCAGAAATCGAAGTTCATACTGCCGATGTGGAAAGGGGACAGAACATCCTCCTGATTGATGATCTCATTGCAACAGGCGGAACTCTTAATGCCGCAGCCAAGCTTATGGCTCAGGGCGGTGCAAAGGTGACTGATGTTTTTGGTGTGATCGGACTTCCATTCCTCAACTACAAGAAGGTGCTGGAAGGGATTGAAGTGACAACCCTCGTTGACTATATGTCGGAATAGGATCGTTGCCATAAAGGTTTTTCTGGCGTTACAAAAACAAGAAGTGGTCCCTGCGTGAAAGTAGGGACTTCCATCCTTGTCATTTTCCGTCTACCGAATGAACTTTCATCAATGGTTCTTCAGGAATGTATTTTAGCAGAACATCATAAAAGTCCTTTGCGCTTGAGTTTTCAAGGTCCAGATAGTTTGAAAGGTATTCGTTGTAGCTTCCGTTTAAAATGCTTTGCTGTATAAGCATTGCTGTTCCTTCATTCGTGGAAGTCTTTTCAAGTATGCTGATTTCGTAGCGGCTTTTGATTGTTCTTAGTGTTTTTGGCCTTTTTTTCTTGTCCGCAAGTTCTTCGAGTATTTCAAGCCTATGTTTCCTGTAAAGCTTCATGAAATCTTCTGTCTTGCGTATCTTGTTTCCATGTATGTAACCTATAGGAATAAGCTTTGTAGCCGAATAAGATTTGCAGTAGGAGTCAAGGTTCCTGTCGATTCTTGCGCTGATTTCCATCAACAGTGCGTTGAATTTTTCAATGTCCCTCTCATTCTCTGGAGCTGCAAAGTATATCTGGACAGGATCAAGAAATTCCTTTGTTGGAACAAGAATAGGAGATTCCTTTGGGGCAAGCTCTGGAGGCAGATCTGATGAATACAGATGCCTTAGCTGAACTCTTCTTTCTTTGTTTTTCCATGCAGGCAAAGGAAAGTCTACCTGGGGTTCATCTCTGTTCCTCTGCTGCCTTAGGACACCGAAGGTTTCTTCTGCACTGGAAAATACATCTTCAAATTCAACGTCACCACATATCACGATTGAATAGAGTGAGGCATCAAGAAATTCTGTATAACCAGTGAGAAGAGATTGGTATGATGCTGAATTGTTTCTGTTGTCGTAATCCCTGTACATTTGACCTGGTTTAGTGTCTCTGTAAAGATATGCAAATACATTGCGCTTCATCTGGGCACCGAGGTCTGCATTTTCCATCAGGATGCGGTAGTTTTCATCTGAAAAAAGCCTGTCAGCCTGCACTGGTTTTATGTCGCCATAGACAAGGGCCTCTGTAAGTTTTCTTAGTGAAGGCTTTAAATCTTCTTTCATCACCTCACATGTTACATATGATACAGTTTCCTTTGTTGTTGATTTTGCTCCTTGAATTCCAGAATTCTTAGCAAGAGCCGCCACCAGGATTGTTCTAAGATTTTTTTCTTTTATTGGAGATGCGAGCATCCCGCCTTTTATGGCGATGGAAATACAGACTGTCTGTGAGCCTTTGTTGATTTTTACAGAAACAGGAATATCATTCCTCAGTTTTCTTTCTCTGATCGTCTTGATGGAATTTGCATAGAAATATTCAGCAGGCTTTGCCTTTACAACCTTTTCTTTTCCATCCTTTTCTTCCCGAAGAACCTGTTTTTTTTCGGCTTTTGCTTTCTTTGCAAGCATTTCGTTTTTCCACCAGGAACTGTTCTTTCCATCGATTTTCACATAGCCAGACTCTACAAAGTTCTTTTCCTGAGCCTTGTATTTTTCAGAGTTGACGAGAAGAAATACGAATGGGTCTTCCGTTGTGATGATGTTTTCTATTTCCTTTTCGTTTTCAAACTGAACCTTGTAGACCTTGTTCTGAAATCCCTGGTAGAATTCTTCGGGGGTCGTCCAAAGAGCTGTCTGCCAATAATCAGCAAGAAGCTCCGATATTGAACGGCTGTTTCCCGTCTGAAGCCTGAATTTAAAAAGGATGTCATTTTGTGCCTTTACGAAATCTGAACGGTTCAGCCGTGCTGTTTCTTTTGCAAGTTCAACAAAGGTTTCTGCCTGACCTGGTATTATGTTTTCTGATGATGGGTCTTCCATGAGAGCCTGAAGGATAAGTCTGCTGTATCCGTTTACCTCTGCGCTTGCGGCTGCAATGTAGTCGGGTCCGCGTATGCAAAGGCTCTGTTCGGCAGGCAATATGTTCCTGTAATTGGAATTTTCATTGTTCATTGCTGCTGCGAGAATGTCGCATTTTGTCATGTCCAGAGAGGTGAACTGAACGATGATCTGTGTCATTTCTCTGGAAAAGTCGTCTGAAACAAGAACAAATCTTTTACCTTCATTTGTGGCAGGTGACTTATAGCCTGCAAGGTTCAATGTGGATTTTCTTGATGTCCTTTTCCATGAAGAAAAAGCTTTTTCTGATGCCTCAAGAACTTGTTCTGTCAGAATGTTTCCGCTTACGAATAAAGCACAGTTTTCTGGAGTATAGTATGCGGTACCTATGTTGTTGAGAATTGTCCTTGCCTGTGCAGCTGAAAAGTCGGAAAAAAGCGCTGGGTATATGCCTGAGTCATGCTTCCACGGTTCTTCTGAAAATATCCTCGTGTCTATCGAACTGTTTATGAAGCCAGCTGTGCTTGAGGCGTATTCTGCTGATTCAGCTTTCATCTGTTCCAGAACTTCTTTGATTTTCCTGTCGTCGAAGGATGGTCGTGAAAGACATGATGAAAGGGCGCTGAAGTAGTGGGCTGTCTCTTCTGGTGGAAGGGTTGCCTTGAAGACTGTGCCTTGTGCCCTGCATTCGCTTTGCAGCTTTAGCAGCTCAAATACGGTTGCAGTTTCTTTTTGTGCGCTGTCGGAAAAAAGTCTTGCGTACATTGAAAAAAAACCGCAGGTTGAAGGTGTCTGTGAAGAAAAACCTGCTCGACAGACCAGTTCAGCATTCACCAGGGCATTGTTTTTGTCTGGGATCACAAAAACGGTAAGTCCGTTTTTCAATGTAAAGACTTCCAGATTCAATCCGCTGTTCTCTATTGAGATTTTTTCCTGTGCAGATAGAAATACAGAGAAAAGAGCCAGGCATGCAAGTGTTATAAACTTTTTTCTTGGTGACATATATGCTATTTTATTGAAAATTGCTTTTTTATCCAATTACCGTTAAAATCTCTGTATGCTAAAAGTAATTCCAAATGCAGATAGAAACACAAAATTGAATATAGATAAAAAACTTCTCGAAGGAAAACGAAATCTGACCAGCGAGGAAATAGCTGTCCTCAAGTCAAATGGAAACCATTCCTCTGATTCTACATGGAAAAATGTATATGTCTCGGACAATAAAGGAAGCTTTGATCCTGGTCTCCTTAAGCATAATGAATTCTCTGGTTTTGTGATCCTTGGTGAAATTACAGACAGCACAATCACATACCATGACCTGAATCTTCCTGTGGGAATCACACGATCATATCTCAAGGATGTTGTTGTGGGGGATAACTGTGCGGTCCATAACGTCAAGTATCTTGTGAATTACAGACTAGGTGACCGTGTAATTCTGTTCAATATTCAGGAAATGTCCTGCACTAAGCATTCAAAATTCGGTGAAGGTCTTATCAAGGAAGGTGAGTCGGAGTCAACTAGGGTTTGGATCGGTGTCGGTAATGAAAATGGGAACCGTCAGATTCTTCCCTTTGAAGGACTTATCCCTGCAGATGCTTTCCTTTGGTCCCGTTTCCGTGAAGATAAGAAACTTATGCAGCGCTTTGTTGAGATTACGGAGTATGGAAAATCAAAGGCTCTTGATACTTTCGGAATAGTTGAAGATGATGCCGTCGTAAAAAATTCCGTAGTCCTTAAAGATGTTAAGGTAGGTTCCTGTGCCTACATAAAGGGTGCGCTTAAGCTTAAGAACATCACCATTCTTTCATCTGAAAATGAACCAAGCCAGATAGGCGAAGGGGTAGAGATGGTCAATGGAATCATGGGTTACGGAAGCCATGTGTTCTACCAGGCTGTTGCTGTAAGATTTGTCATAGGCAGAAACTGTCATCTTAAATATGGCGCAAGGCTGCTCAATTCCGTGCTGGGGGATAACTCAACGGTTTCCTGCTGTGAGCTCCTTAACAATCTTATATTCCCATTCCATGAGCAGCATCATAATTCGTCCTTTCTTATTGCCTCTACCATCATGGGGCAGTCAAACATTGCCAGTGCCGCAACCATCGGCTCCAACCACAATTCAAGAAGCCCTGACTGCGAAATGATTGCAGGTCGAGGTTTCTGGCCTGGTCTTTGCTCTGACTTTAAGTTTGACAGTAAATTTGCATCCTTTGTACTTGCTTCAAAGGGAACCTATAGAAATGAAGTCAATATAACCTATCCGTTCTCGATGATTGCACCGAGCATTGAGGATAACACCATACATATCATTCCTGCTTATTGGTTCCTCTATAATATGTTTGCCATCGTCCGCAACAAATATAAGTTCAAGGCACGCGACAAGAGATTCAAGATCGTTCAGCATATTGAAACCAATCCTCTTGCCCCTGATTCAGTTCAGGAAATCATTTCATCGCTGGATCGTCTTATTGAACTTACAGGACGGTATCTTAAGATGCCTAAGGATGAGTGTCTTAAGCTTACAAAATCCATGCCTACAGAGGATTTTCTTGATGCATATAGAAAAAGGATTTCCGACTGCAGAGCTGAGGATGTGTATGTGGTTGCGAAAGATTTTCTTCATAAGGGGTATGATGCAAAATTCCTTCTTGTCGATGACCGTTGCCAAAAGAAATATGGGGCACTTATTTACAAGCCATCGCAGGCATACAGGGAATACAGACGGGTGCTCAAGTACTTTGCGGCTGAATGCCTTATGAATTATGTTCTGCGCAATAACAGGGAAAGCCTCACTATTGAAGATATTGCGAACATCAAGGATATTCCGCTCTATACTGAATGGATGAATGTGGGAGGCCAGGTAATGCCTAATGCCAAGGTCCAGGAGCTTCTATTCAAGATCAAGCAAGGCGAAATCAATAATTGGGATCAGGTCCATGAATTCTATGATGAATGTGAGTCAAGCTATGTGGATTACAAGTCTCGCTATGCCTTGTACATAATTGAATGGCTTTATTCCAAGTCCATCGAATATTTTACAAAGACTGACTTCGATAAGTTCCTCACCGATGTTGCCTTTGTTTCCGTCAATATGCTTGAATCTTCCATTCAGGTAAGAGAAAAGGATTTTACGGACTATTTCCGTTCTGTCACCTACAGAAATGAAGCGGAGAAAGAAGCTGTCCTTGGTACGATCGATGAAGATGGATTCTTGAAGAAATTAAGGAATGCCACCGACGAATTTGAAGCAAATCTTCAGAAGCTGTTCAGGGCATTGAGGTCATAGAAACCTTAATACATGTTCAGATTCACCTTGACTTTTGTTAGTTTTGAATGTAAAGTTATAAACATGAAATTAACAGCACTACTTCTACTATTGTTTTCTTCTCTAGTGAATGCCAGAAGGTAGCAAGTCGCTGTGTATTATCAATGTTAATTACAGACCTGTTGCTTAAAGGCGGCGGGTCTTTTTTATTTTTTTCAAGGAGTTTAAAAATGAGCGTAATGAATCCAGGCACAAAGTATGGACGTGTGGGTGACATCGAGATGAAGAGCCGCAGATGGCCTTCAAACAAGATTACAAAGGCACCGATCTGGTGTTCCGTTGACCTTAGGGACGGCAACCAGGCACTTGTAAATCCAATGGGTGTTGATACAAAGCTTGCATTCTTTGACCTCCTTGTAAAAGTCGGATTTAAGGAAATTGAAGTAGGATTTCCTGCTGCCAGCGATACTGAGTACGAATTCATGCGTCGTCTTATTGAGGAAAAACGCATTCCAGATGATGTTACTGTACAGGTTCTTTGTCAGGCACGTGAAGCATTGGTAAAGAAAACTTTGGAAGCAATCAAAGGTGCTCCAAATGCAATTTTCCATCTGTACAACTCCACAAGCCCTGCTCAGAGAAAGTATACCTTCAACAAGTCAAAGGACGAAATCAAGCAGATTGCAATTGAAGGCATCAAGTGCATCAAGTCCTGCCTTACAGAGGAAGAACGCAAAAAGATCCGTATTGAATATTCTCCAGAAAGCTTTTCGCATACAGAAATTGACTATGCAGTTGAAGTTTGCGATGCAGTAATGAAGGAATGGGGGGCGACTAAGGACAACAAGATCATCTTTAATCTTCCTACAACAGTTGAATGCTATACACCAAACGTATATGCAGATGCGATTGAATACTTTTCAGATCATATTTCCGACAGGGAAGCCGTGATCATTTCTACCCACTGCCATAATGACCGTGGAACTGGTGTTGCCTCTGCAGAACTTGCCTTGCTCGCCGGTGCCGACAGAACTGAAGGGTGTCTTTTTGGAAACGGTGAACGAACAGGAAACCTCGATATCGTGAATGTTGCCCTCAATATGTACGCACAGGGAGTGGATCCAGAGCTTGATTTCCGTGATGTTCAGGCTGTAGGTGAAAGATATACTGAGTACACTGGTATGGAAATTTTCCCTCGTACTCCATATGTCGGTGAACTTGTTTTCACAGCCTTCTCTGGAAGCCATCAGGATGCAATCCGCAAAGGTATGGCTGCACGTACAAAGATGGAAAAGAATGCTTTATGGGATGTTCCTTATCTTTACATCGATCCCCATGACATTGGACGCCAGTATGAAGGTATCATCCGCATCAACAGCCAGTCAGGAAAGGGCGGTGCTGCATACATCCTTGAAAATGATTATGGTCTTACACTTCCTAAGGCCATGCATCCTGCGCTTGGAAAGGTCATTCAGGCAGAGGCAGACAAGGCTCAGCGTGAGCTTCAGACAAAGGAAATCTATGACATCTTTGAGAAGCAGTGGTTTGAGAAAAAGGATAACATGCAGATTCTCGACTTGTCAGAGACCCATGTGGAATCAAAGAAAGAAGAAGAAAACCTTGAAACGACTCTCTGTCGTGGTGTAGTTGTTTGGAAGGGACAGCAGTTCATCATCGGTGAAAAGGGAAACGGTCCTCTTGATGCTTTTGCATCAGCTCTTGCCGCAACTCCTGCTCCAAAGTTCAGTGTGACTGCTTTCCATGAGCATAGTATCGGAACTGGAACAAATACAAGCGCCATAGCCTATGTCCAGCTTACCTGCGAGGACGGCAACGAGTATTGGGGTGTCGGTAAGTCTACAAGTGTCGGACGTGCAGGTATCGATGCTATTGTTTCAGCATTGAATCAGATTTAATAAATATAGGGGACTTCAAAAGTCCCCTTTTTTCTATTATAATAGATAAGCTATGTTGTTCTATCTGGCGTACAAGAATATTGTTTCTCGAAAAAGCTCTTTTGTCATAATTCTCTTCATTGCGTTTGCCATTACATTGATGGTTCTCATAAATTCTATTTTTGATAGCACGGAAAATGGGGTTGAAAGCGTCTATTCAAAGAGTTTTACGGGTGATGTTGTGATTCGCCCTGCCGCCAAAATGCCATTAAGCCTCTTTGGCGATGAAACTCCAATAACTGGAAAACTTACGGAAATTCCAAGGGTTGTTCCATATTCAGATATCGTAGACTGCTTGAAGTCTGATTCTAGAATTGCTGTCCTTGTTCCCCAGATTTCAGGACGTGCAATAGTCGAAAGCGATGAAAGTGAAAAGGAGCTTGAAACTCTTTTTGGAGTGGAAGCTTCAGAATACTTTAAAATCATGTCTTCGATAAGGATTCTGGAAGGGGCTCCTTGCGGTCCTGGAGAACGTGGAGCTGCTCTTTCACGACAGGCTGCCGAACGGTATGGAGTCAAAGTTGGTGATGAACTTAGGTTTCTAGTAGAAGACAAGATGACATTCAGAATCCGCGCTGCTAAGGTTTCATGCATTTATGATTATGAAATTAAGAACGAGACCTTGGACAGCATCATTCTTGTGGATCCTATAACTCTCCGTTCTCTTCTCGATATGACAGATACTTCTGAAGTCATTGATATCGATGACAACAGCCAGGACCTTCTCATTGATGATGACTTTGATTCTCTTTTTGAGGATGCAGAGGATTTTTCAGCTGAGGATAATGCCATTGCAGAAGAAAAAGAAGAAGAAATATTGGATGAGGTTGTTCTGGAAGCTGAAACAGAAAGTACTGCATGGAATTTCATCATACTTCAGCTTAAAGATAGAAAGGAAATTAAAAAGACCGTTGGAGAACTCAATCGATTTTTCAAGAAGTCATCATGGCCTGTTCAGGCTGTAACCTGGAGAAGTGCAGCAGGTAGTACAGCCATGTATCTTTTCTGGATCAGGTTCATTTTCAACGTTGGAGTAATCGTTGTTCTTGGTGCTGGTTTCATAGTCATCAACAATACTCTGGTTGTAAACGTCCTTAATAGAACACAGGAAATAGGTACCATGCGTGCAGAGGGAGCATCAAGAAAATTTGTTTCTGCAGAATGTATGATAGAAACCTTTATGCTTACGATCACTGCAGGAATCCTTGGATGCATATTTGGAGCCATTGCCAGTACCTGTGTTTCTTCAATGCACATCAATCTTGGAAATTCCTTCCTCATTCAGCTTTTTGGAAGTGAGACTTTGGAATTTTCCGTATCAATTAAAATAATCCTTGAATCAATGGCTCTTTCTTTATTGTTGGGAATTGTCGGTTGGATATATCCTGTTCATACAGCACTTAAAGTCAGTCCTGTAAAGGCAATGCAGGGGGGGAGCTGATGTATTATTTTAAGATTTCATCCCGTTCACTTCTTTCAAAATGGCGCCAGTATATTTCGCTTTTTCTTGTAAGCATGTTCGGCGTTGCTATTTCTCTTTTCCTTATGTTTGTCATTAGCGGAATGCTTTCTGCCATGGCTACCAAGGCAAAAATTTATTATGGCGGTGATTTTCAGATTCAGGGTGGATATGATTATCTTGAATATTTCCATGCTTCTGAATATGTAAAGAAAGTACAGTCGGTGCTTCCCAAAAATGCTGTTGTTTCAAAAAGAATATCTGTAAGGGCACATGAATCTTTCCTTTCCTATGAAGGAAGTGAAGCAAGATTCCGTCAGGTAATTGGAATTGAATTTGATAAGGAACAGGCTCTCTTCGAGAATTTCAATTTCGTAGAAGGTTCTGCAAAAGATCTTTCCGACAGATATGATGTCCTTATATCAGAGCCTATTGCAAAAATGCTTTCGATCCATGCTGGTGATCAGTTGACTTTTGTCGTGACAAATACTGGACATGGAATTGATACCATACCGTTTGTCGTCAAGGGAATTTTCCGAGATTCGAGTGTATTCGGTATGTACACGGTTTATTTCAGCATCGATTATGTTAATGAATTTGAAAGGGAAGAAGCAGATTATGCCAACAGAATCTGTGTATATTTTCCTGATGGCTCCTATTCGTCAAAAGATCTTCCTAAATATCATAAGGCCTTGAGCTCTGTTCTCAATATGTATCCACTTGTCGAGACAAAAGAAGATTTTTATGAAGTCCTTTACGGTCCAGGGTTTGAAGAAGAAACCAGCTGTATAGTAAGCGTTGAATCCGCCATGGAAAATCTCAAGCTTATCATCGATGCGATGAATTGGGTTTCCATGCTTGTGATTTTCGCACTTGTGGTAATCATCATCGTTGGGGTTTCAAGTACCTATCGCGTCCTTGTCCTTAAAAGAGTAAATGAAATTGGAATTTACAAAGCCATCGGAATGAATCGATTCAATGTATATCGGATTCTTCTTTCCGAAGCATGTTGTCTTATGCTTTGTGGATGTTTGTCTGGTCTTGTCCTTAGCCTTGCTTTGTGTGGAATATTAAGATGTTTTAATCTTTCCTTCATTCCAGCTTTCGATGTTTTCCTTACAAACGGAGTCATAGCACCAAGATTAGAGTTTTCTAATATAGTGGCAATTGTGGTGTTTGTTTTTGTAACTACTATTGCTGCCGTTGTTTTATCTATTAGAAAGGCAGTTGAGATTACACCTGTTCAGGCTCTTGCCACTACAGAATAGAACTGACTTTCAGGAGTGTTTGCTTATGAAAAAGATTGTTTTGTTTACTATCGCAGCAATAAGTTCAGTATGTGCGTTTGCCATCTCCAATGAAGATCTTCTTAAAAAGGCTGAAGATCAGACCGCTTTTTATGGAAGGGACTTCAAGGCAAATTATTCCATCGTTCAGGAAAAACCTGGACAGGGAAAAAGCAATACAGAAGCTACAATGTACCGTCGTGATGATGAATCCAAGTGGGTTATCCTTGTGAATGGTCCTGAAAAGGAAAAGGGCAAGGGATACCTTCAGTTTGACAATACCATCTGGTTCTATGATCCAGCGGACAAGCGTTTTACTTTTACAAGTGCAAAGGATAAATTCCAGGGCTCCAATGCAAATAATTCAGATTTCACTCCGCAGCACTATTATCGTGATTATAAGATTGAAAATACTGAAAATGTGAAACTTGGTAAGTTTGACTGTGTTTTATTTACATTAAAGGCAAAAACTGATAATGTTGATTATCCAATGCTGAAACTCTGGGTTACAGATGACGGCCTTGTGCGCAAAAAGGAAGACTACAGTCTTTCTGGACAGCTTTTGAGAACAACTGCAGTTCCATCATATCAAAAGGTTACTGAAAAGGGCAAAGAGACATTTGTCCCATCAAAAATGCTTATTACCGACAACCTTCGTGGAAAAAAGATCGGTGATAAGGTTCAGTATGAAAGAACTCAGGTTACAGTTACAAATGTTTCATTTGCATCACAGGCAGCTACTGTATACACCAAGCAGTATCTGGAAATGATGAGTGCAAAATGAAAAAAAGTCTTCTTGTAGTATTATTCTTTATAGGTGCATTGGTCTTCGGACAGGAAACGGATGCGGATGATGATTTTGATTCGATTTTTGATGATGCACAGGATATCACTGCGGAAGAAAACGACATGATTCATGGTGCCGGTGAGAACACTGGCGCCGACAATAATTCCCTTATTAAATTCTATGGTTATCTTGATTCAGAACTAGGTCTTTGTTTTAACAGCCGTGTCGGTGAAATCGGTGATGGTGATAAAAGATGCTACATGTCGGAATATTTCAGCTTCAAGAATGACCTTTCTTTTGTCTCTCGTCCTGATGAGACCTTTGCAATGCATGGTACCGTCCGTACTCAGTTTTTCCCTATTGAATGGGCGACCCTTCGAGAAATCTATTTTGATTACATGGCTAGCCAGTATTGTCTTGTGTCTGCTGGTAAAAAGATCCATAACTGGGGTTATGTCCGTATTTTCAACAATGAGGATGACTATGGCTTGCAGTCGCGACTTACCACAAATATCGTAGCTGACAGTGAAACCTGTGCATCAGGTGCGATTACGGTTCCTTATAATTTCATGACATTTACAGCCATTGCTCTATATAATCCAGAATCTGATAAAAACAAGAAGAACAATACAAAGAACAATCCTAAGTTTGAGGATATTTCCTTTGCGGGATCCCTTGAATTCACCTTCTGGCAGGCTTCCATCAATTTTTATGGTAGAAGGACCGCTCCTAGTGAATACACTTTTGATGTAAGCAACGGACGTGGAATTTCCAATGTTCTTGGCGTAGAGGCTAAAAAAACATTCTTTGAATATGACTGTTATGCTCAGAATACTGTTCAAATCGGTGGTGTGGATGACAAGGTGATCGGAAACATCTTTACTGGTGGGTTCTATCGAATTTGGGATAATGCAGGGCTTAATATCGAAATGCAGGATATGTATAGCTATGAGACCAAGAAAAACACTTTGAAGATGGCAATGGATCTTGGTTTTAGAAGAATTGGTCCAAAAAAGAACCTTAAGCTTGGCATTCAGTGGCGACATGACAGCACCTACTACTATGATAAGACTCTTGTGAATGAATATGAAAAGAACAGCGGAGAAAACTGCTGGGTAAAAGTAGGTATCATAAACTCAAGGGTTCTTCCTCATGTTGACTGGAAGAATGGAGTTGAATTCTTCTACGATCCAGAAAAGAAGCCTTATCTTTACAAGGTCAGACTTGCTTCCGTAATGCAGTTGAAGATAGACTACTAATAATGATAATAATTTTTGACTAAATTAAAGGACATCTCTAAAAGTTGCAATTTTTAGAGACTCCATAAACTCAATTCTCAGGCAGAAAGGATCTTTCCGTCTGAAATCTTGATTACATGATCCGACATTTCGACGATTTTTGAGTCGTGGGTAGAGAAGACGAAGGTTGTTTCAAGCTCCTTGTTTAACTTCTTCATTAACTCAAGAATCTGGTCTCCGTTCTTTGAGTCAAGGTTGGCTGTTGGCTCGTCGGCAAGAATTACAGGTGCCTTAGTTACGAGGGCACGGGCAATGGCGACGCGCTGTCTTTGTCCACCGCTTAATTCTGAAGGCTTGTGTGACTTCCATGCAGAAAGTCCAACTGTATCTACAAGAAAATCAATCCATTCGGAAAGTTCCTTTTTATTCATTGTTTCTGTAGCGATTGTTGAGCCCAATGTGAGTGGAAGCTCAATGTTTTCACGAACATTGAGTACTGGTATGAGATTGAAGGTCTGGAAGATGAAACCAAGATTCTGACGACGAAGGACTGTAAGTTCATTGTCCAGTTTTACGCCAAGCTTTGTATTGATTGAAAGTTTTGTGTCCCTGTAGATGTCATTTCCATTGAGAAGAAGGGTTCCTGCTGTTGGAAGATCAATGAGACCGATCATGTTGAGAAGAGTAGATTTTCCTGAACCAGATGGTCCTGATATGGCTGCAAATTCTCCCTTTTCAATCTTGAAGGAAGCATTGTCAACGGCCTTTACGATAACCTTGTCCATCTGATAATTTTTGCAGATATTTTTTAACTCAATCAAACTCATTCTTCCATTTTAGTTAATCATTGAAAAAAAAGCAATAAAACAGTAAAATGACGCAACTATCTGTCGCTACGGCGATAGGTCTCGTAGTTTATATATTACTTGTATTTTTATTTATGAGGTTTTTATATGTCTGATGTAAGAGTTCGATATGTCATCTTGCTTCGACGTCCATGTCTCCGCAAGCTGATCAGTTTCTGCTTTGCATAAACTGACGGGCTGCTCAGCTAAACTGTTAGACGCGACCTCCTGTCGCTACGGCGACGGAATGGTTTAGTTTATATATTTGTTGTATTTTATTTATTAGGGGATTTATATGTCTGATGTAAGAGTTCGTTATGCTCCGTCGCCGACAGGTATGCAGCACATTGGTGGTGTGCGCACTGCGCTTTTTAATTATCTTTATGCCCGTTCACAGGGGGGAAAATTCATTCTTCGTCTTGAAGATACAGACCGTACTCGTTTCGATGAAAAATATGTTCAGAACCTTTACGATACAATGGACTGGCTTGGAATCGATTGGGATGAAGGCGGTTCAAAGGGTGGCGAATACGGTCCTTACGTTCAGTCAGAACGCTTTGAACTCTACAAGAAATATGCAATGCAGCTCATTGAAAACGGTGAAGCATACTATTGTTTCTGTGATGCAGAACGTCTAGAACGCATCCGCAAGATTCAGACAGAAAACAAGATGGCTCCAGGTTATGACCGTAACTGCCGTCACCTTACTGCAGAAGAAGTAAAGGCAAATCTTGATGCAGGAAAGCCATACGTAATCCGCCTTAAGGTACCTCTTGAGGGAAAGACAAAGTTTGCAGACCATCTTCTTGGTGACATTGAATGGAATAACGAAGATATTTCTCCAGATCCAGTTTTGCTAAAGAGCGATGGATTCCCTACATATCACCTTGCAAACATCGTTGACGATCACCTTATGAAGGTTTCTCATGTTATGCGTGCACAGGAATGGATTCCATCTACTCCATTGCACGTTCAGATGTACCGTTCTTTTGGATGGGAGCATCCTGAATTCTGCCACCTTCCAATGGTAAACGGAAGCGACGGAAAGAAACTTTCAAAGCGCCATGGTTCAACTTCATTGAATGAATTCCGTGCCCGCGGTTATCTTCCACAGGCAATCGTAAACTATGTTGCTCTCCTTGGCTGTTCTTATGACGACGGACGCGACATGTACACCCTTGAAGAACTTGGACAGAAGTTCCGTCTTGAACACCTTAACAAGGCTCCTGCTGTTTTTGACTACAAAAAGCTTGAATGGTACAACGGCCAGTATATCCGTGCCCTTACTGATGAAGAACTTTACAAGTGGGTACTCCCATTCATTACAGGTACAGGTGATGCTACTCTTGAAATCAACCCTGACAATCCACAGCCAAAGCCAAAGGTTGGTCCAGAATTCTCTGGCGTTTCCCTCGGTGCTGACGGTGAACCAGCTTGTGTTGATGCTTCAATGAATATGTCTTCAGCAGACGTTAAGAAGCAGCTTATGGCTTTGATGCCACTCATCAAGGAAAGACTTCACTTCCTTTCTGATGCGGCAGAAATGGTTCACTTCCTCTTTACAGAACCAGCTGTTCCTGCAAAGGAAAACATCATTCCAAAGAAGCTTGACGAAGCAAAGACAAAGGAAGTTCTTGTAAAGGCTAAGGACTATGTTGCAGAAATCTTCGGAATGGAGCATGAAGCAGCAGAAGAACTTGCAAAGAAGTATGCAGAAGAACTTGGAATCAAGCTTGGTGACTTCATGATGCCTGTCCGCATGGCTGTTACAGGATCAAAGGTTTCGCCTCCACTTATTGGTTCAATCTGGATTCTTGGAAAGGAACGTGCTGTTGCCCGTGTTGAAAGAACACTTGCAGCTTTCTAAATCCAAAAGGTTTTAAAACAGGAAGACCGCCTGAAGTTTCAGACGGTCTTTTTTTTATGCTTGAATTTTTTTTAACGATTTATTCCGCTGGAATCTACTTGTTTTCAACCATTGCTTTTCTACAGAGAGGAATCAACATTCCGCCAACTGCATTGCCAAGAGTCATTACGAGAAGGTATCCAAAGCTCTTTACTGTCCATGCATCTGCAAGACTGAAATAGAACATGTTTGCAACGCAGTGTTCGAAACCGCTCAAGATGAATGCCATTACAGGAAGGAAGATTGCAAGGCATTTTCCTGTTTCATGGCTGATTTTTTTATATCCGTCTGCTGCAATGAACATGAGCATACCGCAGAAGATTGCAAGTACAAAAAGGCTCACAAGGCTGTCGTTCATTTTAACTTCGCACATTGCTGCTGCCTTTGCTGAAATCCCTGCAACGCGTGTAAGGAGAAGGAGTCTTGCAAATACGAAGGTACCAATCAAATTGCCGAGCCAGATGAGGGCAACTTCACCAATGTATTTTGGCTTGTTTTCAACGATATATCCAACCTTACCTGTGTAAAGATAGAATCCGAAAGTAAGGATTGTGAAAAGTCCAGTTCCGAAAAGGAAGGCTCCTACAACTTTGCTTTCACAGCTTAAAAAAACAGCACCACCGATTCCGATGGCAATACCGGTCAAAAATGCACGAACCAAAATGTTAATGATGTTTTTCATAGTAAAAAACATTATATAGAGATGAAATAAAAAATGCAATTTTCTTATACATCTAAAAATGATATATGAAAATACGAGAAGGAATGTAGGGGATGACAAAAACGCTTGCAGGTCGGAATGATAGTTTCCATACCGGCCTGCATGTGTAGCGACATATGGAGCGATTTTGGCAGACACGAAATGACTGGTAGTATTTTCATATTTTATTGTATATTGTTGAATAATATTTTATATAGTGGTATATTTATGCAAAATAATGCAAAAGGAGTGTATATTTATGCATTTTATTGACGGTGGAGTTTGTGCTCCAAAAGGATTTACAGCAAACGGAATTCACTGCGGTCTTAAGGCTTCAAGAACTACAAATGATACTGCCCTTGTTTACAGTGAAGTTATGTGCAATGCAGCAGGAATTTTTACAAGCAACCGTGTAAAGGCTGAATGTGTAAAGCTTACGATGAAGAATATTGCTGGCGGAAAAATGCAGGCTGCAATCTGTAATGTTTGTTTTGCCAATGCATGTACAGGTGAAGAAGGCTATAAAAATGCACTCCGTATGGCCGACTTTACTGCCAAAGGTCTTGGCATAGCTCCTGAGAATGTAATTGTATGCTCTACAGGTATCATTGGACAGCATGTTCCTGTAGAAAAAATTGAAGAAAACTTTGACAAGCTTAAGGCTGGACTTTCTGTAGAAGGACATAAGGAAGCAAGAACTGCCATCATGACAACTGATACTCAGTACAAGGAATGTGCTGTTGAAACAGAAATCGGTGGAAAGACAGTTCACATTGGTGCCATGTGCAAGGGAAGCGGAATGATCCACATCAACATGGGAACAATGCTTTCGTTTGTAACAACCGACTGTGCAATTTCTTCTGCAATGCTGGACAAGGCACTTAAGGAAACTGTAAAAGGAACTTACAACTGTGTTTCTGTTGACGGTGACATGTCTACAAACGATACTCTTACAATCATGGCAAACGGTCTTGCTGGAAATGCAGAAATTGTTTCTGAAGGACCTGACTATGATGCATTCCTAAAGGCATTGAATGTTCTCAATACACAGATGGCTATGAAGATTGCTGCAGACGGCGAAGGAGCAAGTCATCTTGTTGAATGTACTGTAAAAGGTGCAAAGGATGTTGAAACAGCTCGCGGTCTTGCAAAGTATGTCATCAAGTCAAACCTTGTTAAGGCTGCCATGTTCGGTCGCGATGCAAACTGCGGAAGAATCATGTGCGCCATGGGATACAGTGGATTTGAATTTGATCCTGATAAAACTTGCGTTTACTTCTCAAGCAGAAAGGGTTCAAAAAGATATTTTGATACTCCAGAAGAAGAAAAGTTCCAGGTTTGCGGCTGTGACAAGTGCGGCGGAAAAATCGAAGTTGTCCACAACGGTGTAGGGCTTTCTTTTGATGAAAATAAGGCGACTGCAATTCTTGCAGAAGAAGCTGTTGAAATTGAAGTTGTACTTCAGGATGGAAAAGCCGAAGGAACAGCCTGGGGTTGTGACCTTACATACGATTATGTAAAGATCAACGGGGATTACAGAAGCTAGAAAATTGCTTTATATTTTCAATTCAGAATTATAAATTATAAATTATGAATTGTTTTTGAAGGAGATAAAAAAATGGCAGATGAAAATACAGTTGGCAAAATAAATTCAAGGTTGGATAGTGATACCTGGTCAAGCGTTCTTGTTCAGGCTTTGCCATACTTTAAGCATTGGGTTGGAAAGACTGTCGTTGTTAAATACGGTGGAAATGCAATGCTTAACGAAGACCTTAAGCGTTATGTTATGGAAGACATTGTCCTTCTCAATACAATAGGCATCAAGGTTGTTCTCGTTCACGGTGGTGGACCTGAAATCAATGCAATGCTTGAAAAGGTTGGAAAGGAATCCAAGTTTATAAATGGGCTTCGCTATACAGATGAAGAAACAATGGAAATCGTACAGATGGTACTTGCTGGAAAACTCAACAAGGGCATCGTCGGAATGCTTGTTCAGCAGGGAGGAAAGGCTGTTGGCTTAAGCGGTACTGACGGTGGCCTCATCCGTGCAAAGAAGCTTGATAAGGGTGACGGCGTTGACTACGGTTTTGTCGGTGAAGTGACACAGGTAAATCCAGAGATCATTCAGAGCCTTCTCAATGAAGGAGCAATTCCTGTTGTTTCGACAATTGCCTTGAGTGAAACTGAGGAAAATGTAAGATACAACATCAATGCTGATACTGCCGCTGCCAAGATTGCCATTGCCCTTGAAGCCGAAAAATTTGTTCAGCTTACAAATGTTCCTGGTGTATTGAAAGATATGAATGATCCTTCAAGCCTTATCCAGCGAATTCATTTGAACGATGTGCAGAAATATTTTGACGATGGCATCATTTCTGGTGGTATGATTCCAAAAATTGAATGCTGTCTTCTTGCTCGTAACGGTGGTGTTCCAAGAACCCACATCATCGACGGTCGCGTGCCACATTCATTGCTGATTGAAATGTTCAGTGACCGTGGTATAGGAACAATGATTTACTAAAAAAAATCCATCCTTGGATTTTTTTTAGTGACGAGTTTCAATTCAGCCGCAGTCTGCGTCTGTTTTTTGCTTCGCAAAAAAGCATTGAAACTCGCGGGTCTAATTGTTTTTTTTATGTGCGCCGTCCATGGCGCAAAAAAGGCTTTTAGTCTCGTAGAATAATGGATGATGAGCCATCCGTGGCGTTTTATAAAGGAAATTACTATGGGAAACAAACAAATATTGAATAATTATGGATCCTTTGATGTTACTTTTGTTAAAGGACAGGGATCAATTCTTACAGATGTGAATGGTAAGAAATATGTTGATTTTCTTGCTGGTATTGCTGTCAATTGTCTTGGACATAACTATAAGCCCCTTGTAAAGGCTGTTGCAAAACAGGCAAAGAAGCAGATTCATATCTGCAATTACTTCACAAGTGATATCGGCAATGAATATGCTGCAAAGCTTTTGAAGGCTACAGGATTTGAGGGAGTCTTCTTTGGAAATTCAGGTGCTGAAGCAAATGAATGTGCCATCAAGCTTGCAAGAAAATACGGCTGGCTAAACGGCGGTGAAAAAAGAAGGACTATCGTTACATTAAAGAAATCTTTCCACGGTAGACCTCTTACAACTCTTACTGCTACAGGACAGGACAAGTTCCATCCTGAATGCTTTGGTCCTTATGTTGATGGCTTTAAGTATCTTGAGCCAAATGATTTTGAAGTCCTCAAGACTGCTTTTGATGAAACAACTGCTGCCGTTATGTTTGAACCTGTTCAGTGCGAAGGTGGAGTTCTTCCGCTTGATAAGGAATGGGCAAAGGCATGTGCCAAGGCAGCCCGCGATGCAGGTGCCATCGTAATCTGTGATGAAGTTCAGACTGGTATGGGAAGATGCGGAAGCCTTTTGTGCTCTGACATCTACGGTGTTGAACCTGAAGTTGTAACACTTGCCAAAGCTATTGCTGGTGGTGTTCCAATGGGTGCCTGTATGTGGCGTGGAAAGGGTAATGTGTTTACTGCAGGTGACCATCAGTCTACATTCGGCGGAAATCCTCTTGCTTGTAGTGCCGCTAATGTTGTTCTTGATGAACTTACAAAGCCTGGTTTCATGGATTCTGTAAATGAAAAGGGAAACTATATCCGCGAAACCATAAAGAGCTGGAATCTTCCATGTGTGGTTGAAGTTCGTGGTATGGGACTTGTAATAGGTGTTCAGGTAAAATCAAATCCTGTTGAATATGAAAAGGCTTGCCTTGCAAAGGGACTTCTTTTCTCAACTGCAGGCGATGATGTCCTTCGTTTTGTTCCTCCTTTGAATATTTCAAAGAAAGAAATTGATACAGGTCTTGCGATCCTTAAGGAAGTTCTTACAGCATAGCCTTGTGCGACAATGCAAGAATTAGTAAAATAGGGCAATGAAGAAAAAAATTACACTTGCTTTGCTGATTCTTGCGACCGCCGCAGTTCTCGCTGTGGTTATTGCAAAACGATATATATATAAGGAAGAGGAGACGATAGTTTCTTCTTCTGTTGTCATTCCAAAATCAAATGCTGAATCTCAGACCTCAGTGCAGAATGTTTCAATTGAAGATGATGATTCAGCTATGGTTTCTTTAATTCCCCTTCATAGCAATGAAACTCTCCTTAGCATCGTAAGTATGGATTTTGACGGTGATGGATTAGATGATCAGGTAAATGCCGTCAGGACCATGGACAGTCCCTATATTGCCCTTATAGTAGGTATGTACAATCAAGATACTTCCACTTACGAAAGAAAGGCGGAGCTTACAACAGAAATCATACAGGTTCAAACTTTTTCATATACTGGAATAGATTTGAGCGGTGACCATAGAAACGCCCTTGTCTATCAGGGGTTTGCGGAAAATGGGGATTCTATCCTTAAGGCATATCATGTTTTTTATTCCAGCGCTACGGGATATTTCCGTCTGTCAAAGATTGCAGATCTTCGTGGAGATGGAACAATCTTCATCCAGCAGATGGACCGTTATGATGCCTATGAAAGATCTAAGGCTAATGGAACCAGTTTCCCAATCTGGGTATATACTACTGATACAGAAAATGAAAAAAGCACCGATCAGCTGCAGGTTCAGTATGAATGGAACAATGATGAAAAAAAATATGTAAAGACAAAAACTCTTCGCGTTGCTGGCAGTCGAATAGCTGCAAAGGAGCTTGCAAAGATTCAGGACGGAACTGTCGGGACATTTGCAAATTTTCTCGAAGGACTTTGGTATGTCAATGAAAGTGATGGAAGTGGTGTCCGCTATATTTTCTTTAATTATGCTTCCAAGGAAATCATTTTCTTTAAGGATGATAAAGAAGAAGTCTATATATGGGCACACAGCAACATACGCCGAAACGGGATGTATCTTTCAACAATCAATCAGGAAATTGAAAACCTTAAGCGCCGTGTCGATATTTCATTGAAGTCTACTGAAGAAATCCATATCCGCATTCAGGATGATGTCCGCATGAGGATCAGCGAAAGCACAGAATGGGATGGAGACTACAAAAAAACAAATCAAAATCTCTATAAAACAAAGCTCAAGTCAAAGAAAGTCAGCAACGAAATTGCCCTTGAACTTGAAAAAATAAAATCATGGAAGACATCTGAAGGCTATGTGGTCAAATTTACAGGCGGCAAATATTCAGTTTCAGGTGACGGTGTTTCTGATGAAGGCAGCTATTCCTGGAATGGAACTCGTGAAGACAATATGGTTCAGTTCCGATCCCAGAAGAATGATGGAGCTTTCTTTACGGGTGTCTATAAGGTAACCGTTGAAGAGAATCAGGACAAAGGAAAAACCTATTCAATGCAGCCTTTTAAAATCTATGCGGATGGAATGGTTGCGATTGACCAAAGGGCTGTTGTCCTTACTGCCATTGCAGAAAAAGAATAGCCTTGTCTATCTTACAGCTTCAATAGCTTCGATGGATATGGCTCCTGCAGTTGCAGTTCCTTCAATGCAGAATGTCAGATATGCTGCTTCCTCATTTTCAAAAAGATTATTTATCTCAAAATAAATGACTTTTTCATCGTTTTCGGCGATTGAATTAGCCTCGGAAAGTGATAGCACCTTCAGATTTTCATCCTCAAGGTATATTCTTATTTTCAAGAGGCTGTCAGTGGAATTTTTGATTCCAGCCTTTATTCCTGAAGTGTTTTCAAATTGTGTTGGATTCAACAGTTCAAGACGCATTGTGTGCTCTGTGTTTTCCAATGGACCATTGAAATTAATTTCATATACAGAGTCTGTATCATTGCTGTCATAAAGATAGATTCTATCCGCAGGAATGCTTATACATCCAGCTGTTAGAAAAATCATAGATAGTACAGAAGGTAAAAACAGTTTTTTCATGAATTTAATCTACGAATTTATGTTTATTTTTTCAACTTTTTTTGCTATCATCTCCCTGTTCATTTCAATGGAATCTGGTTAAAAACCAGAGGTGGACGCTCAACTGTAAGTGGTTCTTTTTGTTTTATTGTTTAGGCATTAGGAAAAATATCATCTGGCTTTATGCATCACTGGCTTTGCTGGGAAGATGGATGATATTGCCATGACCCAGGAAACTTTGGTGAACGCGGAGTCTTTGGCTTCATGCCTTTCGTATGAAAGGTTAACTTTTATTTAGTGGTGGAGCGCTCCTGCCGCTGGAGCATGCTATGCGTATTAAACGCTCTTCTCTTAAGGTCTGCGCAATGGTCTTTGGCGCAGTCATTTCCCTTTTTATTTGTAGTGGTCTTGTTGGATGTAAAATTAATGATGCAGAAAATGAAAAGATTGTCTTGTTTGGGTCTATCAATGTTCTTGAAGCTAATGATCCTATCTGTGGAACTTGGATTGGAAATGCAGGTTACTTTGTAATAGAAAAGAATTGTTTTTATAATGCTATGGTTTCCAATTGTGACGCTATGTCAAAACCTAGTGAAAACCCTATCTGTCCAGAAGGATATAAGGAATATGGATATGAGCCTTGGAATACTTATCATTATTTGAGTAAAACGAATTATTCAAAAATTTATGTTGTTTATAATGATAAAGATAAAAAATCTGGGGTTCTTATTTTTAAAGCTCTTTTAAGTCAATATGGTAGTCCGACAAAGAATTGCTATTATGGAGTGAAATTTGAACTTAAATCTGGCTCGTCTGCATTATTTGAAGGTGGATATAATAATGCACTGAATGATGTTTCGGATCTTGCTGATGCCATCGAAAAATTTGGTTTTAATAACAATGATTATTTTGCTCCCGCTTCTTGGACTGAAGCACGCTCAGGCGTAACAAAGCAGTAATGTTTCTACTGAAGAAAATCCTTCCATTTGCAATCTCATTTTCTCTTTTTGCACAGGATCTAGAACTTCCGTCCATCGTAACGGTTGTTTCTTCGTCAAGGAATCCTTCAACTACGATTGTTCTTGATGAGGAAAAGCTTAAGGATCATAAGACCATGGAAGAGGCCTTGGCAAGGGAAGGGTTTTCATTTAAAGGAACAAACAATGAATCCACATTTCATGGTTTTTGGAATGCATCTGTAAAAGTGTATGTGGATCAGATTCTTATGAACGATCCCAATACAGGCTATTTTGATTGGAGCAGTCTTGACTATTCTGTCATCAAGAAAATTGTGATAGATACTGCAAGTGTAAATGGCTGTGTTTCAATCTATATTACAACCTTGTATTACGATTATACTGGAATCCGATATTCTTTTGGCGTTCAAAGCAAATCTTATTTAAACTCTGTTTTAGATTCAAATCGGGCGACGGCTTTTGTTTCGTCTCCTGTGCTTCTTGATTCTGGAAGCGCATTGTATTTTTCTGACAGTGCTTCTGTAGATTATGATCAGAATCATTTTGGCTTCAGATCAAAGGATATAACGGAAAGGACCGATCTGTCAAAATCCTATACGGGATATGAAAAAGCCTATGATGGTTATGAAAAATTTCTTGTCAACAATTCTTTTCTGTTTGAATATAATCCATGCTGGTATAACGGCGCAAGCTTTGGATTTAAGAATTTCATTTCCTTGTCGGATGCCAATTGCGGCAGGGAAAGCGGTACTTATTATAAAAAAGAAAATCAAAGAAATCTTAATACAGGGTTTTCAGTTCCTGTTTTCATTCCCTTTGAAAAAATCAATCTGAAATTCATACCGTCCTATAGATATAGTGATTTGCTGTATACAAAAGATGCCGCATTTTCTTCGGCTAGAGATGAATATAAAATAAATAATTTTTCTTTTCAGAATGAGATAGGTATTCTTGGGTTTTATAGAATTTCTTTTGTCTGTAGTTATGACAGGAGCAGCCAGACTTCTAAGAACTACTCTGGAACAGAAGAGAATACTTTGTTTACGGCATTTTTGAATCCATCGGTTGATTTTGCTGTCGGTGATTGGGGCTTTGATTTTTCTACGCCTGTCAATTATTTTGGGGTATCCAATAAGTTTGATTTCCTCTATAAAGGTAGTGTGTCAAGAAAAATCAGGGATTACAATTTTTCTGTTACAGCGTTGAAGAATGTTACGAATCCAGTCTTCCAGCAGTTGTATTATAGCGGAGGGGGAGGAAAGGGAAATCCTGAACTAAAACCCGAAAGTTCCCTGCATTATATTTTTTGTGCAGAATATTCATCAGTCTTCTATTTTTCAGTTAAACCGTATTTGATTTTCTATAAGGACAAGATTGGATGGCAGAATTCTTCCAATGGATTGCTTGTTCCTTTGAATTACGGTTCTTCAACAAATTATGGTGCTGATGTTTCATTTGATTCCTTGGATTTATTTGGAGCCTTCAATCTTGGATTTAACTATACCTATTGCAGGGCTAGATTGACTTCTGATTCCACGGTCGATGGAAATCAGATTATGTATACACCTGAGCATACATTTGGACTTACTGCAAAATTAAAATTTGATAGCTTTGTATGGAGCAATGTATTCTCTTTTAATTCAAAAAAATATACGGACAACAGTAATGAATACTTTGTATCTGAGTACTTCAATCTTGACACAAAGCTTACATGGGTTCACGGAAAGTGGGAGACGTTCGTTCTTTGGAGCAATATCCTTGATGTTCAGTATACCCAGATAAAAGAATACCCAATGCCAGGAACGTCCGTGACACTGGGTGTTAAATTCAGCAATTAAGCAAAGTTTTATTCATACATGTTGCTTAACAGTCTGTAGACCATGTTGACCTTTTCTTTCTGTGCTTCATCAAGGTTCTTGTCTTCTGCATCATCTATGAGCTTTTCAAGGGAAGAAATGCTTTCGTTGATTGCAGTTGCAAAACCTCTTGAGACCTTGAACCAGTAGGTTCCTTTCCCATCCGTAAAGAGACATATGAATCCGTATTCCTTTGAGGCGCTTTTTGCGATCGTTATGCGCATTATGAATTCAACATTACGGATCAATTCAAGGATTGCATCGTTTTCATGGATGTTTATGTTCATCTTTCTTGGCCATGATTTCTCATCGATAGGCTCAAGATTGAGTGTCTTTGCGGCCTTCATGATGATTTCCATTTTTTCACCGTCAAGGAGTTTGAAGCCACCGTTCATAAGGATTGTTCCTCTCATGCCTGCAATTTGGGCAAGAAGATTCTCATTTTTTTCCATGATGATGGCTGGCTTGAAGGATTTCCAAGGAAGCTGTGCAGTTTTCTTTCCTTTGATTTTCTTGAATTCAAACTGGGTTCCACCGAGGGTGATGGTGTTTTCAGAATCCGATTCTTTCTTTGATTTCCTGTCTTTTTTCCCTTTTTTGGATTCCTTTTCGCTTTCGTCTCGGAATGTAGTTCCTGAATATTCAAGGTTTCCTGTAAGGCTTTTTCCTTTGTTGCCACGGGATTTTGCAAGTTCATGTTCAAGATTTGGATCGATCTGTTCAAGAAGCTTCTTTGTCAAAGGAGAAACGCTCATTGCAAACATACGGCTTGTGCGTACAATTTCTCCAGCAACGATATATAGAGGAAATGTCTTGAACATGGATGAGCCTGGATGTATGGAGATGTGATCCTGGGTAAGGCTTCTGTAGTTTTCACGACCTTCGCGAACGCACACAAACTGAATCATTCCGCTTGCGATGCAGCAAAGGTAGTTGTCCATGCTTCCTCCACCTGTGATAGGCATCTGAAGTCTTTTTGAAATGATTTCTTCAAGCTGTTCCTTGATGTTTACTATTTCTGCCATTACGCGCTCATCAAGATAACTTCTTTTGCAGAATTTCTCCTTGTTCGGTTGATTCATGTAAGTGCGGAAAAGCTTTACATATGTAACAAAATCGCCCTGTATATCTCTGAAGGAATGGTGTGCCATTCTTGCGTCCATTTCCTCTCCGACAGGAAGTACAAAAGGGGACTGTGTGCTAAGGAAAGCGGCCGCGATTATTACTTCTTCCAGAACATCTGGGTATCTCATGATGCTTTCAACAAGTATTTTTGAGACACGAGGCTCTAGAGGAAATTCCACCATGAGTTTTCCAGTTGGAGAAAGGGATCCATCGCCTTCAAGTGCATGGAGCATATTGAGTGTATTGATTGCTCCGATGATTCCTTCTTTGCCAGGTGGAGAAATAAAGTCGAACTGTTCAAAGTCGGTGATGCCAAGCTCTGCCATGCGGAGAACAACTTCGCTCAAATCAGTTCTATAGATTTCTTCTGTTGTATATTCCTGACGTGTGTCAAAGTCTTCTCGGCTAAAGAGTCTGTAACAGGTTCCTTCGCAGGTACGTCCTGCACGACCTCTTCTCTGGTTGCAGCTGGCTCTGCTTACTGGAGTTTCGTTAAGGCTCGAAGTAAATGTCTTAGGGCTGTAGAAATTCAGCTTTGCAAGACCGCTGTCTATTACCGTAGTAATTCCGTTGATAGTAACTGATGTTTCTGCAATGTTCGTGCTTAACACAACCTTTTTCTTTCCAAACGGTGCATTGTCAAATACCTTTTCCTGCTCCTCTTTTGGGAGCCTTCCGTACAATGGAACTATATGTATCTTGTTTCTGAATGTACTGTTGTAAAGACGTTCCATGCAGTCCTTGATGATTTTTTCACCAGGAAGGAATACAAGTATGTCACCTGTTCCTTTGTTGTCGAGGGTACGGTCGATTGTCTTTTCAATTTTTGAAAGCAATGCTTCTGTGCCTTCTACCGATGCTGTCGTTGTTTTAAGGGCAGGTGGATCATAGACCATTGCAACAGGGAATGTCTGGGTGTCTATGGTGACAATAGGACATCCACCGAAGTAATTGCTGAAGCTTTCTGCGTTCATTGTTGCGGAGCTGACGATTACCTTGAAATCATGTCGGACAGCAAGTACTCTTTTTAGGAGTCCAAGGACAAAGTCAATGTTCAGGCTTCTTTCGTGAGCTTCATCCACCATGATGACTGAATACTTTGACATATAGGGATCCAGTTTCATTTCCTGCAGAAGAATGCCGTCTGTCATGATCTTGATCTTGGTGGTTATGTCTGTCTTGTCTTCAAAGCGCATCTTATATCCAACAAGTCCAGGATACTTTGTCTTGAGCTGCTTTGAAATGAATTCACTTACGCTTAAGGCTGCGATTCTTCTAGGCTGTGTGACTGCTATCACTCCGTTTTCTGAATATCCTGCCTCATGTAAAATGACTGGAATCTGGGTTGTTTTTCCTGAACCTGTAGGACTTTGTACTACGATTACCTGATTCTCTTTGAGTGTTTCAAGGATGCGTTCTTTCTGTGCATATACTGGTAAATCCTTGTAGTTTATTGCCATGTATCTTTTCCTTTAATTTTGTTCATTAATTCTTTTCTTCTGGTAAGGAAGGAGGACCATTCTTTTCTGCCGTCTTCTTCCAATTTTTTTATGAGGTCATCGTTCAATTCTTTTACGAGGAACTCATTGTTTTCCGTGATATATGTGGTGATCAGTGTAGGTGCTGGGGTGTCCACCCATATACCGTCTTTTGTCTTTTTAATTTTTACACTGAAGAGAAAACTGTCACCCTTGAATTCAGATGCTGCGCCCGGTCTTTTAAAATCAGGATTTCGTCTTTGTGAACTGACAGTGTTTCCAACAGAATAAAAAATAAGCTTCTGCCTGTTGTCGTTTGTGTGGATTATTTCCCATTCCTTTGAGATATGGGGATGGTTGATCCAAAGAATATCCACACCTGATTCAATAAGTAGATAATAGAAGTTTTTGCTGTTTTCCGCAATGCTGCGGATGTATTCTGGTTCCGCCGTATGAAATGAAAGTATCAAAAGGTCGCAGTTTGAAGATTTTTTTTCTTGCCTTATCTGGTTGAGGAATGCTTCCCTTGTTATGTCTGTGCCTTCAAGATAGTCAAAGTATCCAAGATAGGTCTTGAAATTCAGGACTTCCGTTACTGAGGCAAACAGAATTCTTATGCCGTTTTTTTCAATGGTGATGAATTCAATAGGTGCGTTTTCCGATTTCTTTAATCCTGCAGAATAGATTCCTTGCTTGCTTCTGGAGTCAAAATATTTTTTTGTTGATTCTATTCCTTCCAGATGATAGTCGTTTGTGTGATTGTTCGCCAGACTAAAGACATTGAATCCATAGGAAATGATTTTGTCAGCGAATGTAGAATGACAGTTGAAAGTAGGGTAGCTGCTCTGTGGAATTCCATCATTTATTGGAGATTCAAAATTTGCAAAAGCAAGATCTGAATTTTGGATCAAAGGCTCTAAGTCATCAAGAATTGAACTGTAGTTTCCTTCCGTGATTTCCGTGTGGGCCATTATGTCGCCTGCAAAAAGCAATTTTAATTCTTTTTCGCATCTTATTTCAGGCTGAACTCTATTGCTTGCACAGGAGGATAAAAATAAACATATTCCGATAAAAAGAAAAACTTTCGTTTTCATGATTGTATCGGAATATATTTTAATACCAAAAGTCTTATCCCGCAATCTTCATTGCTTCGCTGTAATCACTCGGAGTCATTCCAGTGTAAGCTTTGAATTCGTGAATGAAGTGGCTCTGGTCATAGAATCTGTAGTCTGCTGCTATTTTTGAGAAAGAATTTCCCTGACCTTTGTTTATTTCTCCAAGTACAAGTTGAAACTTGATGATGTTGCAGAACTGCTTTGCGCTAAGTCCGGCATTCATGTCAAAAAGATGGTTGATATAGCGTGATGAATATCCTGCAAGTTCTTCAAGCTGACTGATCTTTATGAGCCCATTCTTTGCTACGATGATGTCAAGAAGCTGCTTGAAAAGTTCTTTTGTGGAAGAATTTGTTTCGATTGTCTGAAGGAATTCTGATGCTACCGTCATTCTCTGTTCAAAAGAAGGTTCCTTTGTTACGAGGGAATAGATTTCCTTAAGGTATTCTGTTTCTGCTGGAATGATTTTTCCTGCATTTGCTTTTATCTCATCACCCTTGGAAAATGGATTTTCTCCAGGTTCAAAACGAATTGCAAAGTATTCTGTGTCAGGCTTCATTTCAAAGGAAACTGCTTCCACTGTGTTGAAAACCATGTGGGCTTCAAAATATTTACCGCAAGCAATTACAAGGTTTGTACATCCGTCTGGCAAAAAGGTTACATTATTAGAGGCTGCTTTATTTTTGCTTGAAAAACTATAGAACCAGTATTTTCCCTGTGATTCCACACAGTCCTGGTAAAAGTTGTTTGTCTTCAATTCAAAGAAAGGCTGAATCGGTTCAAGATAGGATAAGCTCTTTTTCATTTTGTAACCTCCTGAAACAAAAAAAAGCAAAAAAAAAAGGCACTGGAGACAGTTATTTCCTGTATCCAGCGCCTTTGCTGATGATGGTATTATTGCATACACTTTAGCCTGTGTCAAGTATTTCGGACTTTTAAAATTTGTTATGGTTTACTGTTTTTTCCTATACCTCAGAGGAATTTCATGGTAAAATAGTTCATTATGTTTGAATCATTTTTGGATTTTATTGTACCTTTTTCTGGGGCCATGCTTGGTGCTGTTTCCCAGGGAATTCTTTGGGGAATAATGGCTCTTGGCGTTTACATTACGTTCAAGATTCTTGATTTTGCAGATATGACAGTAGACGGCAGCTTTGCTCTTGGTGGTTGTACCTGTGCTCTTCTTATCGTAAGCGGTGTAAATCCACTTATTGCAGTTCTTGTAGCTACGGTTGCAGGCTCCCTTGCAGGACTTATTACAGGTTTCCTTACGACTAAACTTAAAATCCCTGGAATTCTTGCAGGTATTCTTGTTCAGCTTGCCTTGTATTCCATAAATCTTCACGTGCTTGGTGGACCTAATCAGCCTTTGTCCCGTGCAAATAAGACTGTGGTCAATTGGGTAAATAATGCCCTTAATCTTGGTGACCTTTTCCCAGTAAGCGCAACATCCATTGCAAGTCTTATTGTGGGAGTCATTTATACTGCAATAATCATTGCCGCTCTTTACTGGTTCTTTGGTACGGAACTTGGAAGCGCCATCCGTTCAACAGGTGACAACGGTGCCATGAGCCGTGCTCAGGGAATCAACACTGACAGTATGCAGATTCTTGCATTGATGCTTGCAAACGGTCTTGTTGCTTTGAGCGGTGCTTTGGTAATGCAGCAGCAGAGGTTCGGCGATGTAAGTATGGGTATTGGAACAATCGTTATTGGTCTTGCTTCCATTATAATCGGTGAAGTTATTTTCGGAAAGAAATTTGGCTTCTGGTGGTGTCTCCTTGGAGTTGTTTTCGGTTCAATCATTTACCGTGTGATCATTGCCATTGTTCTCCAGATGGGAATGAAGACTCAGGACCTTAAGCTTCTTTCTGCTGTAGTCGTTGCGGTCGCTCTTTCTGTACCGGTAATCAAGCAGAAGTTTGGAATTAAAAAAGCCGTTTCAAAGGCAGCCTAAGGGAGGACAGAAATGTTAACAATCAGTCATATTTCAAAGACCTTTAATCCTGGAACCATTACAGAAAAGAAAGCACTTAAAGATATCAGCCTTACCCTTAATGATGGTGATTTCGTTACTGTCATCGGAGGAAACGGTGCTGGAAAATCAACCTTGCTCAATCACATTGCAGGTGTCTACATGCCAGACTCTGGATCAATCGTGCTTGACGGTGAGGACATTACAAATGTAAAAGAGCATCAGCGTGCAAAATATCTTGGTCGTGTATTTCAGGATCCAATGCTTGGTACTGCTGCTACAATGGAAATAGAAGAAAACCTTGCCTTGGCATATAGACGTGGAAAGGGTCGTGGTCTTAAATGGGGAATTACCTCTGCAGAAAAAAAACTCTACAAGGATCAGCTTTCATTGCTTGAGCTTGGTCTTGAGAACAGAATGAACGCAAAGGTAGGGCTTCTTTCTGGTGGTCAACGTCAGGCATTGACTTTGCTTATGGCAACGTTGCAGAAGCCAAAGGTTCTTCTTCTTGATGAACATACTGCAGCCCTAGACCCAAAGACAGCACACAAGGTTCTTGAACTTACAAAATATTTTGTTGAACGCGATAATCTTACAACTTTCATGGTTACCCACAACATGTCCAATGCAATCCAGTATGGCAACCGCCTTATCATGATGCTTGACGGACATATCGTATACGATGTAAGCGGAGAAGAAAAGAAAAACCTTAAGGTTGCAGATCTTCTTGCAAAGTTCCAGACCATTAGCGGTGAAGGTAGCACCCTGTCAGACAGGATGCTTTTCAGTTAAAATATTTCATTACGTACAGGATTCAAAAACAAATATAAAAATACTACCAGTCAGTCCGAGTCTGTCAAAACCGCTAGCTAGCGTCGCTACATGCGCAGGTCGGCAAGGTGAAGAGCGAAGACTTGGAGCTCTGAAGCGTTCCGACCTGCGAATGTTTTTGCCATCCTCTACCTTCCTTCTCGTATTTTTATAACATGTTGTGTACTATCCGTAATGAATACTTTCAAAGATAACGTATTTTAAAAATGCAAAAAGTTATAGTGGAAAACTTCGATTGCATTTCAATAAATTACCAGACCCGGAGGTGCAGCCTGTACTTGCCGGGTTTTATTTTGTACTCGTCCCTTGTGTCAGGTCCGCAGGCTCCTGTTCCAACTCCGCGATGGGCTGCATCAATGCTTAAAATCCATTTCTTGCTTTCTTTAAGCTCGAAAGTATGTTTGCATCTGAAAAGTTCCTGGACGGTGTAGGGCAGAATGCTGAATGAGAATTCTTCATCGCTCTGGATGTGCAATGTTTTTCCCTCGGCATTAAGTTCAATGTAATTGGTTTCGGTCCTAAGACCATTTTCTTGTGGAACAATATAAGGAACTCCCATGCTTTCAATTTCTTCCCTGTGGAATCCTTTTATAGCGGAGAAATTCCTGTCGCTGTAGTTTTCGTGGGGACCTCTTCCGTACCAGATGATTTCATCATACTCCCTTGGAATTTCCAGAGTAATGCCAGCCCTTGGGTATTCGCTGATTTTCTTTGACAGTTCAAGGTTGATTTCGATATCTGTAAACTTGCCGCAGTCTTTTTTGATTATGGATGCCTTTACGAATTTTCCCTGGCGGTTCATAAGGTCGTTGTTGATCCATTCCTTTGTAGGCTTGTTTGCAAAATCCCATGGGGTTGGAATGTCATTTATCGTAGAAACCTTATTCTTGACGCATTCATTTTCTGTATAGGCATGGACAATGTTTGCCTTGATGGAATCCAGTACGGTTGTACAGTCTCCGCAGCTGCTTTCAAAGTCTGCAAAATCTGCAAAGCCTTTTCCTTTCTGGATTTCAATCTGGTCAATGGAAACTATGTCGCCTTTCTTTGCAAAAGGAGTGTCTTTGTTCCATCGGAATATAGCGTTTAGTTGGATGTCATCGTTTTTCTTTGCGATGCCTTTGAGAAGTGATGCAAGAGGAATTGCAACAAGCTGCTTTTCTTCCGGTTCAATAGGTTCAAGCTTTTGTTTTCCGCTGGCTGCAAGCCTTCCGTTAAGGGAAAGATTCCATTCAAAAGAAATCAAATTGAGCTTTGAAAAGTCAAATCTGTTTTCAATGGTAAAAATTCCTTTCTTAAGGTCTACCGGCTCGATTCTTACGGGTGCAAAAAGACGCTTGCATTCATACATGACAGACTTTGGAGTCTTGTCTGGAAAAAGAATACCGTTGAGGCAGAAGTCATAGTCGCAGGGACTGTCCCCAAAATCTCCGCCGTATTTCCAGTATTTCTTTCCATCTTTAGATGCTGCGGCAATTCCCTGGTCAACCCAGTCCCAAATAAAGCCTCCTTGTAGACCTGGAGTGGATTCTATTGCTTTCCAGTAATCTGCAAGGCTTCCGTTTGCGTTGCCCATGGCGTGGCTGTACTCGCACATGATTATGGGTCTGTAGTCCTCCCTTGTCTTTGCATATTCTTTAATGAGCTCTATGGTTGGATACATGGGACCGATAAAATCCGTCTGTTGTTTTCCAAAACCAAGACTTTCAAGGGTAAAGTCTCCCTGGTGAATTTCAGGTCTTACAAATCCTTCGTAATGTACAAGACGGGTGTTGTCGTATCCGCGGATCCAGTTTCCTGTAGCAATTAAGTTAGGTCCGTTTCCGCTTTCGTTTCCAAGGGACCAGCCGAAAATGCAGGCATGGTTCTTATCGCGCCTTACCATTCTCTGTGTTCGCTGCATGTAGGCGTTAAGCCATTGTTCGCTTCGGCTCATGACATCGTAATATCCGTGGTTTTCTATGTTTGCTTCATTAAGAATCCAGATGCCAAAACGGTCGCATAGTTCGTACCACCGTTCATCATCAGGGTAGTGGCAGGTTCGTACCGCATTGAAATTGAAATTCTTTAAAAGAATTATTTCCTGAACCATTTCTTCCGTGGTCAAAGTTTTTGCCGTGTACTCGTTGTGTTCGTGTCGGTTTACTCCGTGGATGTAGACTTTCTTTTTGTTCAGCAGAAGTTTTCTGTCTTTTATTTCTACTGATTTAAAACCGCAGGTGAAAGATGTTGATTCGATGTGGCGCTTTTCATCGTGGAGGGAAACAGTAATCAGGTAAAGTTCTGGAGTTTCGTTGCTCCAAAGTTTTGCGTTCTTAATTCTTATGGTTTTTGTCGCAGTGGAAAGTGTGTTGCGGACATCAAGGGAACAATCAAGGGTTCCTTTTTCTATTGTCTTTCCGACTGTTCCCCTGAAAGGAGTTCCTTCAAGTTTGCAGATTTTGTAGGCAATCTTGAATTTCTTTTTGTCGGTTTCAGACTGCTTTGATTTTATGATTGAACCCATGAACTCAGAATAACCCAAGGTTACTTCAAGTGGAATAATTCCTGTGTGTAATCTATCCTTCCATTCAACTTTTGTAAGAGCCTTAGCGTCGGCGATAAAAACTTTCTCTGTTGAGTATAGATAAACGCTTCTATGGATTCCGCCGAACCACCACTGGTCCTGGTCTTCAATGTAGCTTGCATCTGACCAGCGTACAACTTTGATGGTTATTTCAAATTCATCTTTTCCTGAAGACTGGTCTTGCGTAAGGAATTCGTTGATTTCAAATTCACATGGCAGCCTTGTGTCCTTTGAAACTCCTGCTTCCTTGCCGTTTATGTATAAAATTACAACGCTTTCAGCACTTCCGATGTGCAGTACTATTCTGCGGTTTTTCCATGCTGCAGGAACTTTTGTAATAAGTCGGTAATAACCTGTTGGATTTTCTTCAGGAACTGCAGGCGGAACACAGTCAAAAGGCATCTGGACATTTGTGTAATGTGGGGTGCTGTATCCTTGCATGGTCCATGAAAGAGGAACTTTTATCTTGTTCCATTTTGTTTTTGCACCTGGAGTCTTCAGCGGTGAATCAAAAAAAGCAAACTCCCATTCTCCATCAAGGCTTTTGTAAAAGTTGCTAGACGGTGCAGGACACGAAACTGGTCCTGATGCTGTTTCTTTTTCAGCCTTTGCACTTGATTCATATGGAATAAGGGGACTTCTCATTGGAAGCCTGTTCACGGATTGAATTTCTGGATTTTCCCAAATATTGCGGATTGTATTCATAAGGTCATTATAGTTCACCTTGTAAAATACGCAAATCAATTTTTTTTGCAACAAAATTATGGACATAGCCAATAAATTAGAAATTATGTGATACAATATATATTATGTTTGAAATTGATAAGTTGACTCCAATAGAGAAGAAACTGTTTAACCTTGATTCTCCGGATTCATACAAGATAGATGTTTCGAAGATGATTCACAAAAGTTATCTGACAGTTCTGTTCATGAGCTCATTGCTGATGATGGTTGTCTTTTTGCTGATGTTTACCATGTCATTTTTTGCATCACCATTTTATGGGCACAGATTTTTTTATTTGCTGGAAAGTCTTGGTGTTGCCGTAGTATTCACATTATGCTGTACAGTTCTAAAAAAGAGTCCCATTGCAACTATATTTACAGTTCAGCTTTTCAACATATTTTTATATTCATATGGAATATATATTGGCGTAATTTCTCAAAATGATAATCTTGCTGTTACTGCCTGCCTTTTTCTTGCCATTCTTCCCATGCTTTTTACATCCCGTCCCCTTATAATTGCAAGTGTATCCACCAGCTGGATGATCATAACGATAGTTTTGATGGTTAAATTTAAAAGTCCAAAGATTCTGGTGGTTGATGTAGTTGATGTTGTTTTTAGCTGGCTTATGGGTGTTGGGCTGGGAATAACTACCTGCAGTCTTAAGGTCAAGAATTTTGTTAGAGAAAGACAGATAGCATTGGAACGTGATATAGATGGTCTTACGGGACTGTTGAATAAAACCGCCTATGAGCGAAAGATAAAAGAATACCTTTCCGAGACAAATAATGGTGGTGCCTTCTTCATGATGGATCTGGATAAATTCAAATTGATAAATGATACCTATGGACATAGTTATGGAGATGAGGTTCTTGTTCGAGTATCAGAGTGCATGCAGAAATGTTTCGATTCAGAAGCTGTTCTTGGAAGATTTGGCGGTGATGAATTTGTTTTTTTCATTCCACACATAGATGAAACGAAAGCAATGGAAGCTGCACGTAATCTTCTTACCGAACTTCATGAGAATGTAAAATTAAAGGCCGGAATGGGTGGCATCCAGGGCAGTGTTGGCATAGCGATGGTTTCTTCCGATGCTGAATGCAATTATGAAAGCATATTGATAAAATCCGACAAAGCCCTTTACGCAACAAAAGAGCAGGGGCGTTTTGGATATACGGTTTATTCTGATGGCGATATGAAAAGCTTTACAAAATTGCTTAAAGACATATTGTGATTAGTAAGCGTTAATTTAATTTGCGGATACATTTAATTTGCGGTTACGAATAAATCCATTTGTTCACAATAATTATTGGAAATTACCCAAAAAATAAAGGTGGAAAATTTAATGAAAAAAATATTGTGTTTACAAATTTTCTTATTGTCTTTTAATATTTTTGCTCAAGCTAAATATGTAGTACATAATGATAGTTGTTTATACGAAAAAAATAATTATTCTGATTATATATCCAAAATACGAAATATCATATATGGTATCAAT
>NZ_JAZUGX010000066.1:0-7721 GCF_045641405.1 Treponema sp. | reverse complement strand
CTGCGGAGATGAAGCTGGAGCTTCTTGCGCAGAGGGCAAGATATTTCAAGGAAGAGAAAGAAGGAGTAAAACTTATGAGCAGCACTGCACAGGAACTGTGGGACGAAATAATGCAGGAAGGATATTCCGAAGGAATGTCCCATGGACTAGAACAGGGACTTAAGCAGGGAATCGAACAGGGTATCGAACAAGGTATCGAACAAGGAATTACCCAGGGTATTTCTCAAGGGTTTTCACAGGGCATTTCTCAGGGTATCTCGCAAGGTGCACATGACAAGGCTGTGGAGACGGCAAGATTGATGCTTATAAACAACATTGAACTTTCCATGGTTGCAAAATGCACGGGGCTTTCCGAAGAGGAGATCGAGAAGCTGAAGGACATTTCTAAGCAGTAGAGAGCCTGCCTGCCAGCGGATTTGTTCGCGCCTACGGCGCTCACGGGGTGTCACACGGATTGGATTTTCCTACGGAAAATCTTGGGGGATGTGGACATGGGGTGATGCAATCAAAATCTAGACTGCGGTCTACATGCCCCATGCCTGAAAGAAACTAATCTTTAGTTACTTCCTGGTACCTCTTGTCACCAAGATTTGTTATTGTTAAAACCTTGACCGGATAAGCAGTTCTATCAATAGTACATTTTGAATTACTTGGCGAGTTTTTTTGCGTCGTTAATCGACTACTTTGAAAAAGGACAACTCTTGGCACATAGTCTGTAGCTGTGTTTAGTTCAGATGTAACTGTCCAATAACAATTATTTGGTTTTAAAGGAGAATCGTCCCATTCATTTATCTTATTTCTTATATTATCAGCCATGTAGTAATACAAAATCTTTTCAGAAGGAATATACCATCCTATATCAATTATTTTCTCATCCCAATAACCATTACCAGAAGGAGTTGGTGTTTTAATTGTAGTCTTTGTATCATTATAAGCCTTATAAATTGCAGGATAGTTGAAATTTCCCGACGCATCCTTTACTCGCCAATAATCCTCATGAATTTCCCTTATTCTATTGTAATCTCTTTCAATCGAATATTCATTCAATGGGTAACACTTATACGCAAGGTTAATGTTATCTATTTGCGTACCCAATTTCTGCCAACTACATTCAGTGCCAACATTATAATTTATAACTATAATATTTTTTTCATCTGAGTAATATACATAGCCAACTTTTGACATTATATTTTTATCTACCAGAGATGTTTTTCCCCATGAATCATAATCGGCTTTACTCATATAAGTAACATAGTCTGTGGAATAACCACCGGTTTTGGAACTTGCCTTAGCCAGTGCTATTTCACCAGGGAAAGCTTTTGGAATATTATAAGTATATACTTTTGATTTACTTTTATTGCCAACCCAATCAATCCAGAAACATTCAATCCTATTTTCTGTTCCTCGGAATGGAGTCCTAACCTGCCATTTCAAATATGGAGCAGCACCATTAAATCCTCCAAATATACCATATCCTTCAGAATTAGTACCTATATTTTGATATACTAATCTTGAATAATCCACTCCTTGTGAAACATAATTAGATTGTACGATTTCAATAGCATGAATTTTCCTCTTATCTCCAGCAGTGATACTAATAACCAATTTTTCTGCAACAGAATGTTCGGAAAAATCTCCGGCTTTTTTTCTAACAATAGTACTATATAAATAATCCTGATCGAATTTCACTCCGTCATAATCATAGTAGGGTAATAATCCATTCTGTACTTTACTAACAAACACAACAGGAATATCACTCCTAATCTCATTTCCTTCTTTATCTTCACTAACAGCCCAAATATTCCATTGGTGCCATCCTGGTTTATTTAGCTTGAATTCAAGCGCCAATTCCTGCTCATTGGATTTTAGTCCATTCAGAGTAGGATCTTCATATATTCCCTGGATTTCTCCGCTCCACAGGTATTCACTTTCATTCAATACATCAGCTCTTTGAAAATCATTGGTTTTAGAGAAGCATAGCCCTACATCACTTCCGTCAATCCAATTATTATTTTTGTCTGTAACAATAGAATCCTCAGGAATTTTCATTACTCTTTCTTCAACATAGAACTTTTTGTATGGCAGACCTTCTGTCTGCTCCAAAATGTAGTAGCACGCAAGGTTCCATGATCCTTTAGAGACAAGTGCTTCTGGATAAGAATTTTCCTTTGCCGTATCAAATGATTTGAAAATTTCCGGTCTAGTCGTAGTAGTCCAGATTTCACTCCCTTTGTAAGCTGATTTTGCCCTGATAACAGGCGCTCCCAAAACAATATCATCAGCAGCATATTCGCCAACAATTGCAACGGGACAAATTTCAATACCGTCTGCCTCATGAGAAAGGAATTTAATTTTTTCCTGATATATACCGTCAATTACTTTTTTTCCGCTGAATGATACAATGCCTTCAAAATCCGTTAAGTCCCTGCCGTCTTTTTTAATCTTGATGGCATCAATTTTATATCCCTTATCTGTCTTTAAATTTACCAGGTAAGTCTCCCCTACTTTTACCATCTGGGATCCAAGAATGTTGAGCGATTCTCCTCTTACTGAAGAATCAAGTCCATCATCAGAATATTCCTTTGGATTCATAAAAGTAACTGTTGGCTTTTTGTAGCATTCTGGAATCAACTCGATGCTGGAAACAGAATACTTTACGGTAATCTCATAGGTTCCGTTGCCCATTTCCTGCACGGTGTAGTCGGTCTCGTTTGAAAGGGTGTGATCCCCGTCTTTCACAATCCAACCTTTGACATAATAATCATCTGAACAGTTGAATCCTACCTGGAAAGGATATCCAACCTTTGCGCCTGTTACAGTCTTTTTAATTACACCATGGCTGTTGTTTTCTACATGGGCAGAAACCTTTATTGAGCTTGCCCTGTTGTAGTCTGCTTCTGCCCTAAGCTTTTCCCTTGCCTCTGCGTTGGCGGTAAGGAAGTTCTGGCAGCCGGAAAGGAGCAATGCTGCTGCAATTAAAGCTCCACCAAGGAAAGTTGTCATCTTTTTCATATAACTTCTCCTGTTTTATTTGTTTATACTATCTACTCTATAAGTTCCAATCAGCGGAACCTTGCCTGTATTCTTTCGCGGGATGGGACCTTTACCTCAAAGCCTTCCTGCGAAACATTTACGCTCTTGAAATCCTTCCAGTTGTCGTGCATTGGATAGATCCTTGAGTTGTCCGTCTCCACATACTTGTTCCATTCGTTGATGCCGTATTTTCTCGCCGCCGCAAAGGTGTCCTGGGTCATGGTCACTTCTACAGGAATCCATGTCCTTCCGCCGTAGAAAATCGCTTCCTGCTCGGTATAGACCTTGCGTCCTTCTTCTTCGCTCATGTCCAGGCTGAACGCCGCATAGATGTGTCCCGGGACGGTGATGAAGGCGCTTTCGATTCCAAGGGATTCAAGGAGTGAACAGTAGAGGATGGAAAGGTCGTCACAGTCGCCCGCCTTGAACTTGAGTGTCTGGTGGGGAAACTGAAGGAAGTCTATGGAAGTAGTTCCTACATTGGCGCTGTAGGAGCTTGAAGGGTCGATTATGTAGCGCATTCCGTATTCGCTCAAAGCCCCGAAAAGCCCCTGGGCAAGCTGCAGGTTTTCGTTGCGGGTCTCATTCATCAAAGGGCGTACCGCAGATGCCACCTGCTTTGCAAATTCTACCGCCGCAGAATTGTTCCTGCTGACATATACAGCGGCACGGCGGTCGTCGTCCCAGCTCATGGCGTTTGCGTTGTACACAGGAATTGTAACCGGAGTTTCTACCCTGAACCTTTTTCCAAGGCGGTTGTATTCCACGATGATGTTTGCCTTGGAGTCGGATTTTTCGGCAACCGTAAGGATCGAAGGATTGAAGATTGCCTTAAGGTCTACCTCTCCCCTTTTGCCTGGCTTTATGTGTGATATGGTTCCGCAGAGTGTCCTCTGGTTCTGGAACTGCTCAAGATAAAAATAGACGCGAACGTTCGTGATTTCTTCTGCCTCGAAGTTTTCAACGACAGCCTTTCCAAAACCGTTTTCCGCATACCAGGAATATAACGAAGGGAAAACAGGATCAAGAGAAAAAAGGTCACCCGTTACCTTCTGTTCCGCAGAATTCAGTTCCGTAAGGTTGAGGGAAACTCCAAGGTTTACTGGGACATAGGAAACAGGAAAGTCTTCGTGCCTGTCCACCATATACCCTGCACCAATGCCCATTCCGACTGCAGGCGAAAAGCTGTACCTTAAGGAAACCCTTGCTCCCATTCCGATTCCGCTGTAGCTCATTTTTCCAGAGCTTGCCTCGTGGCTTGTGGAATAGACGCCGCCAAGAAGATCCGCATTCAGCGTTATGGCTCCACGCAAAGGAATCCTTGCTCCTGCTCCAAGGTTGAAGCTGATGGTGTCGTAGGAATTTATGCTTTTTTCCTTAAGACTGAAGGTATGGTATTCCATTCCGCTGAGAATGCCCACATGCTTCCATGGTCTTACTTCCAGTCCAAGACCTGCTCCAAGACCTTTCTGTATTTCACCCAGAACATCCTTGCTGCTTCCATCCTGCATTGGAATGTCATAGAAGAAATCTCCGTTCACTATGATCTGAACCTGTGACTGCTCCTGAGAAAAAATCGGCATGACGGCACAAAGAAGAACAGCAAAGAATGCAAACAGACAGTTGATTCTATTTTTCATTTGCTATACGTTCCAATCCTTTCTTTGCAACAGAATTGTCCTTGTCTTTTTCAAGAACATTTTCATACCATTTTTTTGCGCTCTTGAGATCCTTCTGGAGCATGTATGTGTTGGCAAGGTTGTTCATGGCTGAGATGTTTCCCTTGTCCGCCATTCCCTTGAATACGATTGCGGCAGAGTTGATGTCTCCAGAGCGGACATAGAGAAGACCCAGTGCTATCCTGTCTTCGTCGTTTGCCTTGCCAGATGAAATTTTCGATTCATATTCCCTGATTTTTGGCTTAAGGTTTTCTGACGTAAAGATTTCAAGCTCCCTCGATGCCTTTGCCGTGAGGCTTGCTGGAGAAGGCTTTGCTATGTTTCTTTTTGCGCTGATACCCAGAGGAGGATATACCTGCCATGCATCCTTGAGGACGACAAAACTTATGTCTCCTTTGTTCATTTCTTCCTTGAGCTGGCGGGCGGCGGCTTTCCATGCTCCGTTGAATCCCTTGCCGATGCTGTTCATGGAAAGAGGAAGATAGAATTCGTCTCCTATGAGAAGAAGCTGTTCTGGGTCGTCAAAGATGGCGGCAACTGCCTTTGAGGACATTTCAAGGTTTGCCGCAACTATAAAGTCGTTTGAAAGAGGAATCAAAGCTGTGCTTACGGAAACGGCTTCAAGAAGCGATGCGAACACGATACCAATCTCGTCGCTGTCTCCCGTCATGTATGTGAGCGTCTGGAACGGATACTGGATGTAGTCATTCTTTGTAATGTCCTTGTGGCTTGATGCATACGGACTTGCCTTGTCCGTTACGCGGGTAATTCCAAGACTGTTGTAGAATTCCGTCATGTACATCGCCGTCTGGATCTTTGAATTGAAACCGGAGCGTATGTTGCTCTTTGCGATGGAACCTGCAAATTTTGAAAGCTCAAGTATCGTCTCGTCGCTTGGGCTGATGAAGGCTGCAAGACTGTTTGGATCGATCCAGCTCATCGTGTTTCTGTTGTAGGTCGAAACAAGTACTGTTGTCGTGGTCGTCATTCTCTTTCCCATAAAGTCATAGGAAACTGTGATTTCTCCAGGGAATGATCCGTCGTCGCTGAATTTCGCAAGTTCTGTGCTGAAGTCACCCTTCAACGGAATGCTGTAGGTCTGTCCCTTGCGGATTTTCTTTGCCTTTCCGCATAAATAGTTTGACGATGTATAAGGAGCGGCCTTAAAGTACACCTTTACGTTCTTTATTTCTGCACCTTCTGCATTCCTTATGAGTACGGTGCCGAATTCCGCATCCTTGTAGACATTCATGTACAATGGATAGATAGGAGCATCCTGTACGATAGATGCATCCACATGCTGCTCTGGTTTCTGGTTGCTGAAGGTATATCTCATGCCAAGACCGATTTCAGGTCCAGCCATGAACGGAGAAAAGCCGTCGTCAAAGTCGTGGCCGTCAAAAAAGTCAACGACATATCCTGCGCGGAGTCCTACGGCAATGTCCGATGTAAGACGATAGTTTATGTTTCCTTCAAGCCTTACATAGGGATTGCATACGGAAACGCTTCCTGGAGACCTTCCATCCTTGTAGCCGTCTCCCGATGCATTCTTTTCTCCAGGATAGTCATAGTTTGCAAAATGGATTCCTGTTGCGGCGCCCAGCCCAAATCCAAGACGACCGAAAGGATACATGTATGTTCCAAATTTTACGCCTGGAGCAATGTCTACGATCGATGAAGGATTACCTTCCTTGATGATGTAGTCGATACCAAGCTCTGGTCCTACAGTAAAGATGTCATATAGATGAAAATTGAAGGCAAGGTCTGTCCCCAGGGCAGGTCCCTTAAGGTTGTTCTTGCTTTCCCCAGACGGAAAAACCAGACCAGGATTTACGTCCACGCTGAAATCCATGGCATGAACCGTAAACGACAGAATGAAAGCCGATATTATTACAATTACTTTTTTCATCGATATTCTCTCTTTTTAAAATAGACTTTGAATCCTTCAGTAATTGTATAGTACCTTATGGAATATATTCAATAGAAAAAGGGGTCTGTCCCCTCTATCCATTCCTACACGGCTTTGTCAAAGTAGCCTTCAAAGAGGTCCATGTTGGCTTCTTCGCGGAACCTCTTCATTGCCTTAAGCTCCTTCTGGCGGATTCCTTCGCGGGTGATTTCAGTGTCCCAGCTTTTTGCGATTTCATCCAGCGACATAGGCTTGCTGCCCTTGAGTCCATAGTGCTTTTCCAGGATTCTTCTTTCGTCATTTGGTAGAGAATTCATGACCTTGTCCAGATTGCTGTACATGTCCTTTGCTATTACTTCATCCAGAGGATCACGGACAGACCTGTCGTCTACGCAGCCATAGAGGTTCTGGTCCTCGTCTTCGTTTGTCATTGCGTCAAGGGATGCGACGCTGCGTGAGGATTCCATGATTGCCTTTATGGCTGTCTTTGTGGCACCCACGCTCTGGGCGATGGTTGCGTACCTTGAAGCCTGGTCCAGTCCTTCAGGAAGCTCTGCCTCGGCAGTTCGGATTCTGGAAAGCTTTGTAAGGCAGTTGTGAGGAAGACGGATTGCGTGTGCCATACCAGCCTCTGCGTTCATCTCGGCACGGATCCAGAATGCGGCACATGTGATGAAGCGCACTTTTTTTTCCAGCTTGAACTTGGAAACTGCCTTTACAAGCCCGATGTTTCCTGCGCTGATAAGGTCTTCGATGTCGGCGGAACATCCAGCGCGGAGCATTTTCTTTGCCTGATCCACCACGAACCTGAGGTTTGCCTGGACAATCCTATCGCCTGCCCTTCTGTCACCAGATTGAGCCTTTGCAATAAGATCCCTTTCCTCTTCTGCCGTAAGGAATTTAAATTTCTCCAGGCTCTTAAGGTAATTGTCAAATGAGTTGAACTGCTTCATATCTATTCCTCCTCGTATATTAATGTAATTGAATTATCTTATTCGATTTGGGATAGTATACCCGTGACATATGACCCGATAACCCGTCTCCTCCTTGGGGCTTTCCCCGTAACTAAGACTGGGTTTCTTGCTCTGGCTGGCAGTACA
>NZ_JAZUGX010000065.1:0-2698 GCF_045641405.1 Treponema sp. | reverse complement strand
CTTTCAGCTTCAAGCATCTGCTCTTACTTCCTCGGAGACCTCAAGTTTGAAGTAGCAATGGCACCTCAGATTCAGACTGTCATCGATGTGGCAGGAACATCATTGGGGGCTGTGTAACTGAACAGCAGCAGCAAAGGTGGTTCTTATAGAACCGCCTCAACTGATTCACTAATGGATAAAAACATAGACCGCAATTTTATCGACCAGTTGCTGACTATATTGCCGTTCCCTTTACTCTGCCCTATCAGAAAGTTTGAGGACGGTTACGAAGTAATGCTTGATATGACGGAAAAACAGATTTCCAAAAAGGAACTGAGAGCTTTTCTAAACAGCAAGTCCATTCCTTTCTCTCAAGTAGACACTTTAAAAGACACCTGTGGTTCTTATGCCTACCTGGTGCTGAAATGTCCATCCTTAGTGAATCAAGTTACACAGTCTATCAGCGAGGAAGAAATATGAGACTACAAAGCTTAACAATCAGACGAATGAACGTACTGCAGGAGTTTCTCAGACTAAATGATTTTTTTCAGGTGGGAGAAGAAATCCAGATGAAGGACAAGCAGTACGTATTCAATATTGACTTGAAGAATAAGAAGAATCTTTCACGGGAATCCATACAGGATTTTTTTGAAGCCAACGGATTTACCGTAACAGGTAATGAAATGATGTTTCGTGGTCTGATGAAATTCAAAAAGCCATATCTCAAAATTTCTGTCCATCAGGATTCTCCATATCTTAACCTCTATCGCTTCAAACCGGCTGAAAATGACATCTGCCATTTTCAGGGAAAAGAACTGATGCTCTGCACTGCAATGAAAAACAAACTTGAAGTGTGTCCAAGTGCAAAAAGAAATTCCTTTCTTCCGGTCGTTGAGAAAAAGGCTTTGCTGGCAATCAAGGATCCAGACTCGGTAATGAATTACTGTCCGTACTGTGGAGCAAAGATTCTTAATGATTCCCAGCTCGACCTTTTCAGCGGTGACTACGGAGATAACTGATGGATGAAGTAAGTGTTTATGACTATTCAACTCCAGTCCATCGTGTATTGCTGGAACCCAATCTGCTTGCAGGTATCGGTGTAATTCCGGCAATGCTGATTCTGGTAATAACAATCGTGCTTATGAATGTAATAAGCATCTGGTGTGCCATAGTAGGAATCTTTTTATTCGTTGCTGCAAAGATGATTTGCAAAAACGATCCCTATGCCCTGACAGTAATTTTTGACCGTCTGATGGTTCCAGATATTTGGAGGGCTGATTAGTGTTTTTTGATATAAACGAATCTTTTACTTCTGAGATGTGCATAAGACAGGCTCGTTTTAATCAGCAGCAGATGGAAAAACTGGATTCTGAAATATCTACGCTTCGGCAAACCTTACACACAATACCATGCTGGGACTGCCCTGCCCCAGAGGACATGGAACTGGCTTACGCCCTGCAGGACAAAATAGAACGATTAAGTAATTGTGCAGACAACTATGAAAGAAGTGTTGATTACTGGAACACCCAACTTCAATATGCACGTTTACGGGAGGAGAAAATTTGAAAATACCATTCTTGGATTTACTTAAATTCAAAGAACCTCAGAATGAACTGAAATATGTTCTTCCATGGAGCTTCATCATTCAGCCGGGTGTCTGCCTTCTGAAAAACGGAGCAATCATGGCAACATATCAGGTAGAGTATCCTGATCTGGAATCTTCATCAGCTCCAGAAATTGCAAGCATGGCATCTTTGTTCAATCGAAGTGCAATGACTCTTGCTCAGAATGAAGGATGGGCCCTTTTCTTTGATGTCAAAAGATATAAGACAAAAGAATATCCTGCAGGAGAATTCTCAAACCTTGCAGGCTGGCTTATTGATCAGAGACGAGCCGAGAATTATCACAAGTTCGGTGAACATTTCACAACCGAATATTACATTACTTTTGTGTATCAGCTTCCAAGCGATATTGATGCAAAAACAACGGGACTGTTCTTTAAGTCAAATCAGAAGTCCAAAAATACTAAACCTAAATCGCTTTTCGGTAAGACTGAAAACCTTCCAAAGATTCAGAAGGAAGTCGAAAACTTTCTTGATGAATGTGAAAAGGTAATGGGAACTCTCGGCGTAAAACTCTGGATACACCGTCTCGATAATTCAGAATTGTTTTCATACATAAAAAGCTCTGTGTCATTACACAGACAGAATATGATTTATCCTGACGATACATTCTTCTTCCTGGACAATTACCTTTGCGATATGGATGTCCGTAACAGTCAGCCTCTGAAAATCGGGGAATACTATGTTCCGGTTATGGGAATCATGGACTTTCCTAATAAGACCTATCCTGCAATCTTTGATGGATTGAACAGAACGATGACTGAGTTTCGCTGGACTACACGATTCATTCCAATGTCTAAAGAGAAGTCTGCAAAGGAAGCTGAAAAATATCAGAACCGATTCTACTCTGCCAGAAAGTCTGGAATGACACTGTTTACTGAAATGGCAATGAACGTTGAAATCGACAAGGAAAACAAAGGTGCTCTGGAAATGGAAGCTCAGGCTTCAGACATTCAGGGAGACATTGCACTTGGCGAATATGTTCTAGGTTATTACACAAGTAACCTGATGGTTTGGGATAAGAAACTGGATGTGGCAAAAGACAAAGCCCGTAAACTGCAGCAGATTGTAAGAAGCTGCGGATTCTCTGTAAAAGA
>NZ_JAZUGX010000064.1:0-33651 GCF_045641405.1 Treponema sp. | reverse complement strand
TTACTCCTTTTCTCTAAATTTTCATCCATATCCATGCATAATTCTACAGAATTTGCTCGAATTCTGCCACTTTTTCAGCCCCAAACCGCTGTTGTAACATCAATTTCAATTGATGGGAGAAACAGTATCAAGTAAATTATTAATTATTTTTCCATGCTTTAACGACACAGAAGCCCCCATTGGCCATTTGTGAAATCATCAAACTGGGCTAATACTTTAATTTTGTCTCCAACTTTCAAATCCATTCTTCTTTCATCCAATTCAATACTAATACAATCGCCGTCAAGCGTATTCCTATTGTAATCATCTAATCCAATGGCTACTGCTGTATGAATTAAATCATTTCCATCTTTTGGCCAAGTTACATAATCGATTTCTCCAGAAATTACATAAATCTTATTTCTATAATTTGTTTTCATTTCTTCTGGAAGATTCTTAAATTCATCAATGAAACTTTCATTGGAAGAAACTTCAAATATTTCAGATTTTAACGGTATTTTGAGATGATCATCCTTTCCGGTACATGATATAAATAAAAAAAAACATGTACATATACAGATCAATTTTTCCTTTATATTTTTCATTTCATCAACACCTCATAAAAATATTCCCAGTTGTTAGCATTTGACAATTTCTTACTGTCTGGTAATTTTTTCATATCGTATTCATAATAAGAATGATCTTTTATTTTTTCAAATAAGAGAGCCATATAAGAAAAAGACTTAAGACAGTTTGGAAAGTAAAATTACGTGCCAATGGGGACAGACCCCAGATAATCAAATTGATGGGAAGACAACAAATAAAAATCTATATTCCTGAAGAACCCATATAGCAATTTACTTATCCTTCAAATATTTATAAGTAACAACATAAAATACACTTATCAGTAGAATTACTCTTTTATAAAAAGGAAGAAATGTATTTAATGTCCTCTTTTGAAAACTGTTCCAAATATTCCTCTTTGGACACATACTCTATCATTCCATTGTTAAATTTTGGAAACTGTAATCTATTTTTAATCTTATATTCAGACAAGAGAGTTCTTACTTCAATAGAATATTCCCGCTTAAGGAAAAGAGGAATCAAGTGTTTTAAAGTCTTTATTTCCGAAATAGGTAATATAAACAACGCTATTGTGCTAATGACTATCGGATCATTGAGATTCAAGAGATCTTTAATTATTTCATATTTTCCAAGAGAAATAGAAATACAAATTTCCTTTATTGCATAGTTATATGCATTGTTTGCTGCCTTTATGTCTCCACAGTTCAATACACTCAACTTATGGAATCTTAGCTTTTCTACAATAATCTGAATATTACCATTTAACGAACAAAGATTTTTCATCGTTTATCTCTTACAAAGCTTTCATTTCTGTCTGGAGACAACATAAAGCCAATAATCTACAAATCATACAACTACAAAGGATTATTTTAATTATTTTAATAGAAAAAGTACAAAATTGATAGGAGATTACTGAATTGTATAATAAAATAAATTTCATAAGCTACAAGTCCATTGAAAAAGTTCACTAAAAAACACAACTACAAGAAGTTCTTTTATGAACAAACTAATCAAGTCATTTTTGATTTCACTGCTCCTTCTTGGCCTTCTTTTTAGCATTGGATGTTCTACAGCGTCGGACAGTACAGACTTGCCTCCTTATACCCCATTGTCTCCAACAAATTTCTCTGACTATTCCACATACTCAAGCGTTCAGTTTGCTGCTGCTATGAAATGCGGATGGAATCTTGGAAATACCTTTGATGCCCATATTACAGGAAACAAAACAAACCAAGGACTTTCAACTGAAACAAGCTGGGGAATGCCAGAAACAACACAGGCAATGATCAATGCTGTTGCAGCAAAGGGATTAAAGACAATCAGAATTCCTGTAAGCTGGCACAACCACATTACAGACGGAACAAATTACACCATTGATGAAAACTGGCTTGCTCGAATAAAAACTGTTGTTGACTGGGCGCTGGCAAATAACATGTTTGTAATCATCAACATCCACCATGACAATCTAAAATCTTCAGAAATGACAATCACCTATGGGTTCAGTGTAAATACAAATCAGGCAGAACAGACAACCTCAAACCGATACATTACGAAAATATGGCCATAAGTTGTCCTTTGATTCTCTGGAACAACAAGACAACAATCTCTACAGGCGGAACTGATGTAGCCGAGCGCCACGGATATTTTGATCGAAATACTCTGACCTGGTTCTTCCCTACACTCGTAGAAAAATTGGTAGAACTTTCAGGAAGTGAAAAAAACGGGACATCCCTCATCGATCAGCCTTATGACATGGACAAAGAAGATTGGACCGTAAAATGTACAATACCAAAAGAGAAATTCAATTCCGCAGGCAACTCTTCATATATAAAAGTCACATATGAATAATCGTCTGGTTCACCATCCTATTTCTCTGTAAAATTGACGACCCACTGGGATAATTCAGGAAAAGAGATCAGCACAGCAGGATCTTTATCCAATGGACTTTCCTTTAACAATAGCGACTACTCAATATCGCTAAATTCACCTTCGGGAAGTACAAGCTTTACTTTTTCCCCTAGTACAGACAACTGGCCTGTAATCAAAGAAAAAGGACTTGTCATTTATGGTTATGGAATTAAAATAACTTCCGTTCAACTATACTAAATAAAAAGACATCCTCGGACTGCAGTCTTCACATCCGCGGTTGTCTTATATGCATCATGAAAATCATTTATTTAAAATTGCTTTTAGGATATTATGTTTTCCATGTATGAAGTTAGAGTAGAAGCCGATTTTGCAGCGGCACATTTTTTAAAGGATTACCACGGCAAGTGTGAAAACCTTCACGGACACAATTACAAGGTATATGCCCACGTCCAGGGCAACAAGCTTGACGAAGGCGGAATGCTCCTTGATTTTACGGAATTGAAGGCAGCTTTAAGGAAAACATGCAGTCTTTTGGACCACAAGAACCTAAATGACTTTGATTATTTCAAACAGAATCCAAGTGCTGAACGCATAGCGACATTCATTGCAGAAAACATTATTCAGGACATTCCTTCGCTCAAAAAAAATGACACCGGCAACGCATACCTATACGCTGTCGATGTCTTTGAGACAGACACTTCCCGTGCCAGATATATTCTTTAGAACAATTACATCCTTACAGGAACTTCAAGTTTTGCAAGATCCGTCTTTATTCCGCCGACAGTGTAGTCTCCGGAATGCACCATGCTTGCAATGAGTGCGGCATCAGCCTTTCCGTCCTTTAGTACATCAGCAAGATGCTGCACAGTTCCACCGCCGCCAGATGCTATTACAGGCACTTCAACATTTTCGCTGATCATGCGTGTAAGGTTGATTTCATAACCGCTGCGAGTTCCGTCTGCATCGATTGAATTCAAAACGATTTCACCGGCACCGAGTTCAACGGCTTTCTTTGCCCAATCAAGTGCATCAAGTTCCGTTGCGACACGACCACCGTTAATGAATACGCGGTAACCGCTAGGCATTGTTTCGTCCTTTGCAGCATCCATACCGAGTACGATACACTGGTTTCCAAAAACGCGGGCACCTTCCTTTATGAGTTCAGGATGCTTTACCGCCTGACTGTTAAGGGAAACTTTTTCCGCCCCTGCAAGAATTGTTGAACGGATGTCATCCAATGTTCCGATTCCACCGCCAACACAGAAAGGAATGAAAACCTGACTTGCAACGCGGGCAATGAGGTCAAGGATTGGACCACGACCACGGGCACTTGCCATGATGTCATAGAATACAAGCTCATCAACTCCCTGACGATAATATTCTGCAGCCATTTCCACAGGATCACCGATATCGATGTTGTTCTGGAATTTTACACCCTTAGTTGTACGCCCGTCCTTTACATCAAGGCAGACGATGATTCTCTTTTTTAGCATGTTTCCGCCCCTACAGATTTACAAAATTTTCAAGGATCTTAAGTCCAGCTTTCCCTGATTTTTCAGGATGGAACTGGAATACAGTAAGGTTATCCTTTTCAATGACAGAAGGAACCTTGATGCCATAATTTGCATAGCCTTTGATAACGTTTTCATCTTCAGGCTGAATTACATACGAATGAACAAAGTAAAAATCACTGTGAGCATCAATCCCTTCAAGCAATTTTGAACCGCCATTGCAGATTTCAATATCGTTCCAGCCCATTTGTGGAATTTTGAAGGAATCCTTTGACGGATTGTTTTTTAGCAAATCAGAAAAATGCCTTATCTTTCCTGGAATAAGTCCAAGGCACTCAACATTTCCTTCTTCAGAATAATCAAAGACAATCTGACTACCAAGACATATTCCAATCATTGGTTTGCCGCTAGCATGAAAATCCTTGAGGAACTTTTCAAAACCAGTTGCTTTCAGCTGTTCCATGGCATAAGCGGCATCACCAACACCTGGAAAAACAATTTTATCCGCATTTTTTAGTTCAGCAGGATCCTTAGAAAGAACATAGTCAGCCTTGAGATATTCAAGGGCATGCTCAACACTCGTTATGTTTCCTGCGTTGTAATCTACAATTCCAATCATAGCAAACAATATAACAGAATGACTTTAAAATGAAAACAGCACTAATTGTAAAAATTAGTGCTGTATATAACTACTTTATCTTCGAGTAACCTATTACTCTGTTGGTCTCTTCTTAAGCTTCTTTGATTTCAACACTGCCTGTCCTTCACCTACGCCAGTTCGCCGCAGGGGCGGCTCACGCAGAGCTTGGACGGGCGCTGCGCCACTCGCGCCCTCGCCGAGTAATCTATTACTCTGTTGGTCTCTTCTTAAGCTTCTTTGACTTCAACACTGCCTGTCCTTCACCTACGCTCTGCTCCATCATGGCACGTACGCGGAGTGGGAGGCCGAACAATGTGATGAAGCCTTCGGCATCCTTGTGGTTGTAGAGATCACCTGTTGTGAATGATGCGATTGATTCGTTGTAGAGGCTGTATTTTGAACCTGAACCTGCACCGCGGATTGCACCCTTGATGAGCTTGAGTTTAACCCAACCCGTACATGTTTCTTCTGACTTGTCTACGAAAGCCATCAGTGAATCATACAATGTTGTGAATACCTTTCCGTCATAGATGAGCTCACCGATCTTAACAGAAAGCTGCTGCTTGTAGTGGTATGTATCACGGTCAAGTGTAAGGTGGTTCATCATGCGGTGTGCTGCATAAAGGATTGCTCCACCTGGAGTTTCGTAAACACCGCGGCTCTTCATACCTACACAGCGGTTTTCACAGATGTCAACGAGACCGATACCGTTGCGTCCACCAATCTTGTTGAGCTCTGTAAGGAGTTTGAGGGCATCCATCTTCTTGCCGTTAACAGCAACAGGAATTCCCTTTTCAAATTCAATCTTTACATATTCACCGTTGGCAGGAGCTTCTTCTGGAACAACTGTGTTCTTGAGCATGTGCTTGTAGTTTGGTTCGTTTTCTGTCTTCTCAAGTTCGAGACCTTCGTGGCTAAGGTGCCAGATGTTTTCATCGCGAGAGTAAGACTGATCCTTCTTCATTGGAACTTCGAGTCCGCGGTCTTCAAGATACTTGATTTCTGCTTCACGGCTGTCCATGTTCCACTTGTCGTCACGCCATGCAGCGATGCACTTGAGGTCTGGAGCAAATGCCTTGATTGCAAGTTCAAAGCGAACCTGATCGTTACCCTTACCAGTTGCACCGTGACAGATTGCAACGGCACCTTCCTGACGAGCGTATTCAACAAGAATCTTTCCGATAAGAGGACGAGCTGTAGAAGTACCAAGGAGGTATTCATCTTCATAAATTGCATTTGCCTTGAGTGCAGGCCAGATGTATTCTTCAATATATTCCTTGCGTGCATCTACAACATAACATGCAGAAGCTCCTGTCTTGAGGGCACGGTTCTTGATTGCCTTCCAGTTGTCACCCTGACCAACATCGATACAAACTGCGATAACATCATAATCGTAGTTTTCCTTGAGCCAAGGAATGATTACAGTTGTATCAAGTCCACCTGAATATGCAAGAACAACCTTGTCTTTTCCAGACTTCTTTGTTGATTTCTTTGCAGCAGACTTAACAGCTGTCTTTGCCTTTGAAACAGTCTTCTTTGCCTTGTCAGCAACTTTTTCTGTAACCTTTGCCATAAAAAATGCCTCTCTATATAAAAGTCTCAATATGTATATTTATACATTTTTTTGTATAAATATGCAAGTTACATGATTAAAGGGTTCCTGTAAAAATCAGTTTAAAAAGCTTTCCTGCTACCATTTTACGAAAGCAGCCTGAACCGTAAATTTTGTAAGCCTTTCTTCAAGGGGCATGTCGGAAGGTAGATTAAGAGTCTGCCTTCTGAAGGAACCGAATTTAAATTCACCATTCTCCTTATGACAGCAAGTACATTCATCCATAATCTTAATATTGTCTTCGGGAATTCCGCATTTTATCAGCACGGCAAGATTTGCTTTTGTAAGGGAAAGCGAATAATTATCCTCGCTGATTTTACTTACACAGTCATGGCAAAAGTTATCGATGAAATAGTGGGCTCGTTCTTCCGTAACATTATAGCAGCAGTCCCCAATATGAGGTCCAATGGCAACACAGATATCCTCAGGTCTGGAACCATATTCTTCAATGATGATTCCAACCGCCTTACCAACAATTCCTGTTCCTTTCCATCCAGAATGGAGAGTTCCAAAAGTACCGCATTTTGTATCAAATACATAGATGGGCATGCAGTCTGCAACCGTCACGACAGGAACTATGTTTTTGTTCCTTGTAATTATTCCGTCACCTTGTAAACCAATGGTTTCATCTGCGCTTTCAATGTCGTAGACTGTCTTTGAATGAATCAACTCTACGGCAGCAGGAAATTTGTCCGATCCACATAGTTTTTTAAGGAAAGCATTTCTGTTTTCATTTGTCTCATTCCAACGAAATCTCATTGTCCCCATGGAAATATCTGTCATTCCCCATGATGGTCCATCTTCAAGATTTTTCCCGTTGAATTTAAATTTCTCCAGAATCATATACCTACACTCTGAACGAATCGATTTCCTTAAGGGCGGTCAAGATTTCACCAGCGTACTTTATGCTGTGTGTAAATTTTGAAAGGGTCTCACGGAACTCCCTGTTGTCACGGCCCATGATTTTATTAAGATTTGTCAGTGGTCCATAGTATACAGTTGCATGTTCTCCAAGCATTGCACTAACAAGCAATTCAAATTTATGGCCTGAATTAATGAACACTTCGGTAATGTAGGAAGCTGCCTCTTCCATTTCGTTTATGACAATCTTGAGCTTTTCTTTATTTGAATTGGATTTAATGGAACCTTCATAACGCATGAATTCCGCACCGTATTCTCCACCGAGAGAAACCTGAGAAACAAGAACCTCAAGCTTATCCATGATTTCATTGAAATCCGCCACAAGATCTGTGAATTCATGGCGGTTTTCTTTTATCTGAAAATCCCCCTCAAGAGTCACTACATTCAAAATGCTTGCATATTTCTGATATTCCTGTTTGAAATAGTAATTGATGAAGCCAAGTGAAAGATCAAATCTGAATGGGAATTCATCCTCATATTTTCGCCAAGGATGATATGGAAATTTCTGGAAATCAGGAATATTGAAGAAAACCTTCATCTTCTTCTTTATTTCCTCTTTCTTGTATTCTTTGTTCCAAAGTCTCCACCTCTGATCAAAAACAATTCTCCACTGCTCACGATATTTTACAAACCAGTTGTCACCACAGGAGAAGGTCTCTGGAACATAAAGTGAATTTTCGTTGATGACCTTACCAATTTCACGCAAAGGATATTTTCGGCAGAACATGTTGATGTTTGTGATCTCGGCAGAAGCTGTGCTAAGCAATTTATCAAGGTCTTCCTTTGAGCACTCAGGCACTACCCCCTTCCATAGATCCTTGATTTCTGTAGTTGTAAGATAGAGTGAAGTAAGGAAATCATCAGAAATCTGTTTCTTTGAGCAGAGTACCTTTGCAAATTCCGAATATTCATTTTTTACCTGAACGAACAAACAGGAACGGTCTTCTCCAGCCACCGAGAATTTATTCAACATGACTCCAATAGGCAATCTGACAAACGTCTTAAGCCATTCAAAGGATTGAGAAATATCACCGATTTTTTCTTTCATATCGGCGGGCATCTGACCAAGAGATTCATCAATTTTATTAAGGAAGCTGTTTCTTGCTTCCTGTCCTAAAGGCCTTTCAAAATCATACTGAAAAGGATCGCAACCAGCCCTTACGCTTTCAGAGAAGTCTGGCAAATGCTGAAGGCAAAGGAGATAATAGAAGACACCAGAATCAGTATCGTCTATCCTAAGCTGAGTTCTAAAAAAATCCTGTGCCTGCTGAAGTTCCAAAAGCTCCTTGTACATTGTATTGCAAAGCATCTTACGCTTGAAATCAATAAGCCCAGGATAGAGAACCTCTATTCGCCGTGCCAAGGCACTGATTACGGCATTGTTATAGACTTCCTCAACACTGACATTAAGAAAAAGTGATTTGACCCAGACAACCAGTTTTTTAAAGAACGGTTCCTTCTTGAAGTTAAGCACGAGACCTTTCTTTGTATTTGCCAGATTCTCTTTTTCCGATTCCTTATTCTTCAAATCATTTTCTGAAGGAATTTTTATTTCTATATCTGCAGGATTTATTCTTTTGAGGATATCCTTACGTTCTTTTTTTGTAAGGTCAGAAGCAAGTCTGTCGAAATTTGTTTTATTATGTACAGTTTTTTTCTTATCCATATGATATTATTTTAAGTCTTAATCCACCCAATGTAAAGTAAAGTATAAAAGAACCTTCAATTTATTCTGTTTTAAGGGATTCTAAAGAGCAGACCTGTTTTCTCCGATAATCGAGGTATGGATCTGAACCAGATTGTTAAGCTTTCAATAAATGTCCTCAGAGATTGGAGAGTCATCTTCATCGCAATTTTTTCAATATCATTCATGATGATTGGCAGCTATGTCGTAAAGTACAAGAAAAAACCTCCTCGTCCTAAGAAAATAAAGGCTCCAAAACCTGTAGAAGCTCCAAAACCCGAAGAAAAGACGGAAGAGGCAGAATGACGAAAGCGTTTGCTGCCCTAGAAATCCTTATCTTTTGTAACTTTCGTCACAAGAATCGCTAAAGCGATTCTTGCCATCGGGGACAGACCCCTTGGCGAAAGCATTTGCGTTCCTCAAGAATCGCTTTTTAGCAACAATCACGAATTGCCATGCAATTCGTGGGGCGAAAGTTAATGCATGTAAAATCGCTAAGAAACAAATGCTTTCGCCCATGAACAACGGGATTTACATGTTTAAAATTGAAAAAGGCTGCCAGTAAACTGACAGCCTTAATTCATTGACCCCGGCGGGGTTCGAACTCGCCACCTGCTGCTTAGGAGGCAGCCGCTCTATCCATAAATGAGCTACGGGATCATAAGATGCTGGAACTGATGTTCCAGCATCTTATGATCCCTACACCAAGTATTTATCACTTCGCGGAAAACACTTGGTGCGGGGACTGATTAATAATCAACAAGTTATCAATCACAATGAAACACGCACGAACTCCTCTGGAGTTCGTGCTAGGAAAATCGCTTCGCGATTGTCCTACTTGTCCTTTGCGCGTTCTACGAATGCACCTTCGCGTGTGTCGATAACGATGCGGTCGTCTGTATTGCAGAACAATGGAACGCGAACTTCGATACCTGTATCGAGAGTTGCTGGCTTGAGAGACTTACCAGAAGTATCACCCTTTACACCAGGTTCGCAGTATGTGATTGTGCGAACAACCTGTGTTGGAAGATCGATACCAACTGGCTTTCCTTCATAATATGTAACCTGTACATCGTAGTCATCATCTGGAGAAATGTAACCAGCGTTGTCGCCAAGGTCATCTCTTCCGAGGAGAACTTCGTCGTATGTTTCCTGATCCATGAAGTGGAAATCATCACCATCGATGTATGAAAGCTTTACTGTCTTTGATTCAAGTTCAACTTCCTGGAACTTGTCACCTGCATCAATACCGAGGTCCTTTGTTCCGCCTGTAACGATGTTCTTAACGCGAAGATTTACTGTGATACCCTGGCGGCCACCCTTCTGTCCAAGCTTCTTCTGTACGATAAGTGGTTCACCTTCTACGATGAATGCTGAACCTACTCTAATTTCGTTTGTAGAAATCATTGTCTATTCCTCTGAATATAATTAATTTTATACTATTTTATAGAAAACCGATAAAAAAAACAAGGTTGAAAATGCAAAATTGATTTTTTATCCTAACCACATTACAATTTTCATAGGAGAATACCTTGAAAATCACCGCAAAGCAGTCTGCCGCCACATTTCTTTTTATCCTTATCCTTCCGTTGGTTTCATGCATCAAAAAACCGGCAGATGTAATTCCTCCAGCATCAGAAATACATGGTGAAGAGATTTCTCCAAATGAAGAACCTGCAGTCCCCATAGAAACTTTAGCAGAAGCAAAGATCCTTTCTCCAAAGGCAAATCTTTGTCTTTTGGGACGTGATGGAAAGATGCACGGAATACTTAACCTTTCATATGGTGACAATGTAGAAGTCATTTTCATCGATGGCCAGATAGTCACAATGCAATCGGAAGACATGGTCTATGCCCATTCCGTCTATAATCAGGTTGAATATTGGATGGACATGGATTCAATTGCCCTTCAATGCCAGAATGCACTTGTCGTGGAAAAGGCCGTCCTTTATGCCGACAAAGACTTCTTGCTTACAACGGATGAAAAAAATTCTCCCTTCAGATTTGGAGACTCTGTATGCAGATCAACAAAAGAAGAGGATGAAAGCGAATACTACGACAGAATCTATTACTACGACAGGAATGTAAAGAAAGTAAAGTCTGCCTTCGTAAAGAAAGGATGTCTCAGCACCAGAGTTGATGATATTGTCGTAATGGATTGCGTCAAAAAACTTAGGGTCACAAAACGAGCCACACCAAGAAACGAAATTTTCAAGAAAGCAGCAAAATACAATCCTTGCCCTAGAGTTGCCGCCGCACTAGAAGCCGAAAAAACAGAAAAGATCGAAAACAACTATCAGGATGTCCTCAACGCTTTGCCTGGCGCAAAATACAAGGTCAATGTACCAGAGCTACTTACCGTAGATCAAAGCAAAGATCCATTCCAATAATATTTTTTGTAAAACAGCCGCTTTTTATTTTTTTTCGTTTATATAATTATAGATGAAAAGAATAGCGGTTTTAATCTTCATTTTTCCTTGTGCATTCAAAGCATTCTCAGCGACAGCAGAAATTTCTTCTGAGATTACTTTTTCAATTCCTGTCGATGAAAGCAACTGCATGATAAGAAACATTTCAACAATTAAATACAATATGGGCCTTAGATTGAATCTCGGGGCAGACACCATTACAGGTAACTGCAGGTTCGACTCAACAAAACTCATGGACCTCTATGGATACACACCTATGGATTACATCCATTCTCAGGACTATACCTACGGCATACAGCACAACCAAAAACTGGGGAAGCTGAATCTGGATATTCTTGCAGGAACACTTAGGTTCTCAAACGCCATTTCCCGCCTTAAAAATCCGTCAATCACATGTCCTTCACCTCTCAAAAAAGGTTCTGTTCCAGCACCAGGAATCGCACCATCAATACCTACAAGCTCATCAAGCAGAACACCAGTTTCCTTTGCAATGGTTTTGACTCCAGTCCAGAACGCAGCTTTGATTCCAACCCTTCAAATTGCAATCCTTGAAACAGAAGAAAAATATGGAGCAATATATAAAAAGCTTTCAACACAACTAATACCAGAGCTATTGTTCTCCTGTTCAGGTGGAACTTTTTTTCATCACTACGAAAATGAAAACGGCTGGTACCATGACAAAAGACACTATATGGAATCAGACTTCTTATCTGGTGAACTGTCACTTTCAACATCCTGGAGATACTTTAAGAATTCAGTTTCCATAGGCATATATGAAAATCCTTTCGGAGGAACAAGAAGATGGATAAGAAATCAGACATACCTGACCTTTGGATTCTTTTCTTTAGGACTTTATGTTTTTGATTCTGACATGGATGTAATAACGGCTTCAGGGAATTTACCAAGAATCGGGCGGCAAATATTTATTTCACCACAGTTTAGGTTCCATACCAGTAAAGGAACATTAAGCCTCGGTACAACCATTGGAGAAACCTCAAGAAAATCAAAAGAAAGAATGACTCGGGAATTACACCAATATTACATGAAGGCCGCAGCATCTTTTGACAGAAAGGAAGTCAACCTTGGTTGGAACCTGAACCTTGATTATTCAACTGATAAAATGAAGCTGAACAATTCCTGGGGATTGAATGCAGGGATTCCTATCCGTTCAGCAAGAAGCGACACCTCTTTCAACTATGCATTCTCAGATGAAGCAATAAAAAACTATAAAATATCACAGAAGATTTATTTTAAAAAAAATCTGCTTGAATCTCTTGCCGCAAGCTGGACCTGGACCGACAGTAAAGGCAATGGAAAATGGAATTTCGATGCAAGTGCAAATTTCATGAAAAGATCAAAACGAATCAAAGCTAAAGGTAGAATCAGTTTTTCTTTCCGAAAACTTTCTTGAAAAAAGTCTGTTTCCCCTGATTATGACTATGCTCAGGCAATGTGAATTCAAAGACATCAGTCCGCTCTTCAACAAGGGAATCATTTGCATCAAAGACTTTCGTTATAAGATGATATGGATATTTAATATTTTTAGTGGAAGGTACGGCAGGAAGCGCATCTGCACAGGTCAATACAACAGAAGAAGAAATTCCAGTTACCATCCTGCAGGCAACAGTGTCAGCATCGGAAGCAAGGCTCACAACCTGATCAAGATAGCAACCGTTTATGAAATCCGAAGATTCAAAGGATATTTTTGTCTCAAGGTGATTCTTTATGGTACTGATGGAAATATCCTTTATCTTCATAAAATGCCTACTGTCCAGGGGCAAAAGTTGTCGTTACTGCAAGAGAACCTACAACCTTTACGGAAGCTGAAATTGATCCAGCTGCAGCAGCAGAAGCGGAAACAGGTGCCGATACACTTGTTGCGGCAGAACTTCCAGAAGCTACAGAATTACGGGAAGAAAGAGTCACTGTGTTGTCAGTTCCACCAACGGAGCCCTTTGCCATTTCTGCGCGTGGATTTGATGGTGCACGACCAGAAACGGAAGCCTTGCTGGACTGACCTGCAGCAACTGGCACTCCTTCTCCACCAACATCTGAAGTAGAAGCAAAGGCATTGGCATGTCCCTGATCTGTACCAGCACCATCAGCAGGCTTTTCTGAAACAGCATCTTCAGAAGATTCATCTTCAAAAGAATCAGCACTCTCTGCAGCTCCAAAAGCAACAAGACCTTCAGTAACAGTAAGCTTACCTGACGAAGAAACAATGAAAGCAGTACCACGGACAGAAGCGGTTGCTACTGGAGAACGAACCTTGAAACCTGCACGCTTTCCATCTTTACCTGATACATTGGCTGCAATTGAGCCAGAATCTATATAGATCTGTGTACTGTCCTTTTCTTTTGTAGAAACAAGGCTTTCGATAGTAACACGAGTCAAAGGTCCGAGGGTAAAGCTTGAATTGCTTACTTTAAGGACAGCCTCGGAATTGAAGCCAGTGGAAATGACAGTTCCCTTTTCAAGGACATCACCTTCCTGAAGTTTTACCCACATTCCAGCTTCCTGAATCTCTACCTTTCCCTTTACGGAAACAACTGTAGCAGTAAGGGCATTTGCACAGAAAACTGAGAATGCAACAAAAGCAAAGGCTATAAATTTCTTCATAGAATTCCTCCATTCAAAATTCAAAATCATTAATTTCAAAACAATATGGTTTATAGAGCCAATGCAAGACCAAGACCGATTTCAGTGCGGCTTGCATTACTGTACTTTCCTGTAAACTGGGTCAACGACAAAGAGAAGTTCAAGTCCGAATACATCTTATACATTGCTCCACAAGTGAACTGTATTCCGTAGAATTCAGATGAGTTTTCAGGCAATCTGAAAACCATGTCACCACCAGCAGAAACGACAAGCTTCTCAATCGGCATGATGGAACCGCTTACTCCCATCTTAAACAGTTCGCTGTATGCAGGTTCATCCTTTGAAAGACATGCTGTGCCCTTGGTGAAACCAACGAATTTTCCAAGCTTCCCGCTGGCTCCAGAAGCATATACGGCATTCAATCCAAGGACGGAATTCTTGTAGGATGTAAAATAATTAAGGTTCAGCTGACCAAGAAGTCCTATCTTGTCAAAATCAGTAGTTCCAAAAGTTCCGCTCACAGTATAGAACATAACGGCAGAAAGTGGTCCCGTAAGGCTAACCGTTCCATAGATGCGATTGTCATCATCTTTAAGGTCTCCAGGTCCTGCTACGTTGAACACACCAAGACCTTCAAACGATACAGTCTGATTCTTGAAAAGGTATGGAAGGGAAAAACAAATGGACCCTACAGCATAAGGGGCTGCAAAATCATACACCTTCTTTTCGTTTTTAGGAGACCAGGCAATTCCCTTGCTTGTGAGTATTGAAACATTCTTCACATTCTGAAGTCCTGAATATCCACCATATGCCGACACTTCCATCTTTGGAGTAATGTACCTAGCATAGATGCCATCATTAGGCTGAGCGAAGACAATTCCAGATAGATCAGAATAATGGAAACGACCTGCAGAAACCTCGAGGGACTCAGTCTTGCTGAGTTTTCTTGACGTGGAGAACTTAAGCAATGTGCAGTCCAGGACAATGTTGTTATCCGTTTTTGGCTTGTCACCAAACTGTTTGTCCAGCTTGTGCTCAACAGAAGCCTCCGCCGCAAAATTAGAAACACCATCATGGAGCAAAGGCATACTGAATGCACCAGTGAATTTTTCAGCCTGCTTGAGAAGTGGATTCTCAAACTTTCCCTTATAATAATCTACCTTTGTTGAATCTGTGACTATGGCAGAAAAATCATATGCGTAGACACCTGCCGTTCCCAAAAGGAGAGCAAGGGAAAGAACCGCCTTAGCAATCTTTTTCATCTAGTCTTCCTCCCCTGTCTTGATTTCATATTTACTGAGACAATCCGTTATGACCGCAAGAAGATTTCTTCCGCTCGGGATATCCATAGGATCTACCGAAAAATCAATGACTTCATCTGCCTTCATCTGCCTGAAAGTATAGCGCGAAGAATTGAACAGCTTGAGCATAAAACTGCCTTCTATCTTCCATGTTCCAGCACAAAGCCATGAAAGCTCCTGCATGTTGATGGTATCTGCAGCACCGATAGAAGATGGAACGATTCCTTTTTCCTTAAGGAGATTGAGAGCATCCTCGTAGCCAGCCTCATTCTTGATGAGTCCAAGCGCAGAAGTCGTAAGATATGCTGCCTGACCAAAAGTTGCTTCCTTTGCCGTGATAATCTCCGAAACCTTGTCTGCTGACTGGGCATACAAAGACAAAGAAACTGCAGATGCAATAAGCAAAACAATCAATTTCTTCATTTAAGATAAACTCCTATAAATTGAAATTCAATGTATATATATTATAATTATCCTATGACTTCGACAAAAACATATCTAAAAAGACACGTCAATATCATCATTTTGTTTCTTCTATCTATTTTAAGCATAGGAATTACAAAATTCAACCTGTTTTCAAAAATTGATTTCCGTCTCTACGATTTCATGATGGGGCTCCAGAAGGAAGCAAAAAGCGACGACGACATCGTCATCATTGAAATCGACAATGATTCCATCGCAAGGGTCGGTTTCTGGCCATGGACCAGAGACATTCTAGGAAATGTCCTTATAAGACTTAAGGAATTTGGCTCCAAGCAGGCTGTATTCGATATTGAATATGTTTCACCTTCCACAAAGGCTGTAGAAGATGACCTGGAACAGAAAATCAACGAGAATTTTGCTTTTGGACAGCAGGCAATCGCTGAAAACATTACAGACTTTGGTCTTAAGGTGGCCGACGGGAAAATTCCAGTTTCAAAAGCCTACTCAGAAAGCGAAAACCTTGCAGCAGACATATCGAACAATGTTCTTTATGAGATGATGAGGAACATCACATCTGACTTCAACAAGGACAACGACGACTACTTTGCGCGTGCAGTCCAATTCTTTGGGAACGCATCTTTGACTGTCAATATCCGCGACATTGCAATAGAGACAGAAGAATCTGAACTTAAATACATCGAGGATAGATTTCTCTTCAAGAATGTTGACGATCCTTACGGACTCATAGTCAAAGGAAACAAGGATTCGGAAAAGGAAGAAGGCGATGACACACTTCCAGGCTTTGTTCCTGTCATTCATAAAATCGCTTCAAGAGGAAACGGAGTTGGCTTTACAAACGTTGTCGTAGACAAAGACGGTACAAGACGCAGAGTTCAGCTTTTATGTGAAAGAAACGGTGCATATGCAGGACAGCTTTCTTTTGCCCCTCTCGTAAGGCTTTGGGACATTCAATCCATAGAAAGAACAAAAAACGCTTTCATCCTAAAAGGTCTGAAAATTCCTGGAAATGAAGAAAGAATAGACATAAAGGTTCCAGTAGACAGGTACGGACGTATGCTCATCAACTGGCTACACAAGACCTACGAAGAAAGCTTTTCCCATGTTCCAGCATACCTTCTTTACAACCTTGACCTGGCTGAATCCCGCATCGTAGACTGTCTTTCAAAAGCAGCATCGGAAGATCTTTCCTTCCTGAGTCCAGAAGACCAGGAATACATCATCGGAAACTGCCAGTATGCATCGGAAGAATATACCGACATGGAAAATCAAAAAACAAGGATGCTGCTTAAATGCCGTGGCTTTGATGTTGAAAACAATCCTATACGAGGCGGACTCACAGATGAAGACTATGATGCATATTATGCAAGGCGTGCGGAATTCTTTAAGAACATGACAGACTTCGTCATGGAATTTGACTCAATACCAGGATGTTCTTCAAACAGTTCTCTTAAAGAACTCAAGGAATCTGTAATACACTTCATCGAGGATTTCAACTATCTCAAGCAGATTTTTGACGGCGCCTTCGTTCTTCTCGGTAACTCAGCATCTTCAAGCACCGATCTTGGTGTTACACCATTTGCCAAAAGTTATGCAAACCTCGGTACTCACGCCAATGTTGCAAACACAATCATCCAACAGGACTTCATCGTAGAAAAATCCCCATTTCTTGGACTTGCAATTGGATTTATCTTTGCATTCACGGTTATCGCCCTTACCCGAAAAATTTCACATGGCAAAAAGAACATTTTCGGTCTTATCTATGTATTCATTCCTGTACTGATACTTTTCATTTCGATGGTAAGCTTCAAGGTCTACATTCCTTTGGTGGATACCGCGGTTCTGGTTCTTTTAATCTACATATTCGAAACCATCACAAACTTCAGGCTCATCAGCAACGAAAAGAAATTCATCACGAACGCATTCAGCCAATGTCTTTCAAAGGATGTTGTCGCCGATATCGTAAACGACCCTTCCAGTCTTAAGCTGGGAGGAGACAGCCGAGAAATGACAGCCATATTCACTGATATCCAGAAATTCTCTGGTTTTTCAGAAGTCCTCAACGCAGCAGAACTGGTTGCCCTCCTCAACTATTATCTTACACCTATGAGCAACAAGATCATGGATGAAGGCGGAATGGTCGACAAGTATGAAGGTGATGCCATAGTCGCACTGGTTGGAGCACCTGTAAAATTTTCCGACCACGCAGCAAGAGCATGTACCGCTGCAATAAGAATGAAAAAATACGAAAAGGAAATGAATCAGATAGTTAAGGACTATGCCGCCAGGGATGAAGCACCAGAGCTTTCCCCAGACCTTTTCAACGCCTTTAAGAAAATGGTTGCCAACAAAAGAGGAATCTTTACCCGTATCGGCATCAACTCTGGAGAAATGGTCGCAGGCTTCATGGGCTCTGACCTTAAGAAAAACTACACCATGATGGGAAACAACGTGAACCTTGCTTCTCGTCTTGAAGGAGTAAACAAGCAGTACTGCACAGGTGGAATTCTCATCAGCGAAGCAACAAGAATTCAGCTTGATGATAATTTCGTCGTTCGATCCCTTGACCGAGTCCAGGTTGTGAACGTAAAGACACCGATGCGTCTCTACGAAGTCCTTGACTTCAAATCAGATGTGACAGCTGATTTCCTCTCCTATATAGAAGAATGGGAAAATGGAATGAAGGCTTTTGAAAGCGGTGATTATGAAACAGCCCTAAAGATCTTCAGAAACTGCTACAACAATGCGGAAAAATACGAAGTCTTTGACAGAAATGCCGACAGGAAAGATGGAGAAGAAATCAAAGACAAGGTTGCGGAATATTACATAACTTTGATAGAAAAATTCTTTGCAAAAGGAAAATTCCCAAGACCAGAGGATGATTTCGGCGTTGCATACAACAATGAAAATCCAGAGGATATGGACCCATCCTGGATTGGTACTAAATATGAAATCAAAGGTACATTTACTTTGCTCCAGAAGTAGTCTAGAATGGACTGTAGGGGGATTACATTATGCCTATTAAATTGATTGGAACAATTATTCTCGTTGTACTTGTAGCAATACTTACAGGATTCAACCTGTCAAACAAGTGTACCATCTGGTTCTTTCACAATTTTGAAAACATTCCTGTATTTGCAGCCCTTCTAGGATCTTTTGTGGCAGGTGTTGTCATAACAATTCCTTTCACTCTCATTGGACGCAGAAAAAAGGAAAAGAAAAACAGCAAGGCGACAGAGCTGACTAATGTAACTCCAGAAGCAGAGTCTGATGCAAAGTAAAATGAAAAGAATCATTTCAGCAACAGTCCTTGCATTGTCGATGACCCTTGTTTTTCCACAGGCAAAAAGATCAGCCGAGGACATCAAGAAAAAGGCATTGCAGCAGGAAACTGTACTCGACACCATCGACTACCTCAAGGCAAATACGGAGAATTCTGCGACGGCTTCCGACAGGCGTGCAATACTCTACTTCACGGCAACATTGCAGGAACAGCTTGGACTCTATACAGACGCAAGCCTTTCATATGCCAAGGCTGCAGGAACTTCTGGGGGACAGGCAACAAACATGCCTAAGGTCACAACTGAAGAAATGGTAGTTGCAGCGATACGATCAAGTCTTTCTTCTGGAGACTGGGAAACAGCAGAATCATACCTTTCAAACATCCGTTCCTCAAAGACAGAAAAAATCATTGCCTATGCAAACCTATATACAATATGGTGTCAACTGTGCAAGGCATCCACTGTCAACGAGACCAGTGATTCAATCGCAATGCTCCGTGCATACAGCACCATGCAGTCCATGAAAACTGTACGACCTCAGGTTCTTTTGACGCTCTGGTATCTTACTGACGACAGCAACTGTGCCGCTGCATTGAAATCAGACTACCCAAACAGCCCTGAAACTTCGATTGTAACAGGAACTACACAGATCATGAGCGTACCTTTCTGGTACTTTGTCCCAAGAGGAGGAAGCGCAACAGCTGCAGTTCCAATGGTTGAAAATTCAACGCCGGCAAAAGCAGAGCCAGCAAAGAAGGAATATATACAGCCAAAGAAAATAGATTCAGACATCCCTGCAGAAAGCGCACCTATTTTCCAAGGCAATTCCAATCCTTCAAAGCAGGAAGCCATTCCACTAAGGACAAAAACAAGCGGAAAGAAACAGCAGCTTGGACTTTTTAAATCAAAGGCAAACGCCGACGACCTTATAAACAAGGTTAGGGCAAAAAACTTTGACGCCTACGCCTACAGCGAGACAAGGGCAAGCGGAACCACATATTACATCGTAGTGGTAGATGAAAACCCTTCACTCACAATGGGCAAGAAACTTAAGGACGCAGGATTCGACTGCTACACGATCAAAGAGTAAAAGCCTTCATCTTTCCTTTGCCTTTTACTTCGTATTCATTTTCTACATCAAAGGTGACATGAGCCATGGTCTTGTTCTTGACGGCTTCTGTTACCATGATGTGGCCCGGTGTACAGATGGATTCCATGCGGCTTGCGACGTTCACTGTATCACCCCATAGATCATAGATAAACTTTGTCTTTCCAATTACACCAGCAACAACAGGTCCACAGTTGATGCCTATTCTGATTTCAAACGGAATCTTTGCAGTCTTGTTGTATTCATAAAGATCAGTATACATACCGCGTGCAAAATCAACCATTATCTGGGCATTACCTTCCTTAGGTTCAGGAAGACCGCAAACAGCCATATAGCAGTCACCAATGGTTTTTACTTTTTCAACACCCATTTGCTTTGCACGGTCATCAAACCTTGAAAAAAGATCGTTGAGGGCCATGACTACATCATCTGCAGAATGTTTTGAAGTTGTCTTTGTAAATCCAACGATATCAGCAAAAAGAACAGAAACATCATCAAAGCTATCGGCTATTGTCTGGTCGCCAAACTGATTTTCCTTAAGCCGCTCTGCCACAGGATCAGGAAGAATGTTCTTAAGAAGTCTATCTGAATTATCCTTTTCAATCTCAAGGTCCACTGTCTTCATATGAACCAAAGTCTCAAGCTGAAGCTGCTTGACCATAAGTGCTTTTTCTCGCATCTTGATTATCAGGATGACGATACCGATGATGGCAAGGGCAACGGCAACCCAAAAGAAAGGTACCTGATAGAAATATGGCTTTATCTTAAAGGAAATTGATGCAGGTACATCGCTCCAAAGTCCATCACTGTTTGAAGAGTTCACAAGGAACCTGTAGTTGCCAGGCTTGAGGTTGGTGTATGTGACGGTTCTTATGGCTGTAATGTCCGAGAAATCCTGGTCAAAGCCTTCAAGCTTATTCTTAAAACGCACAAGTTCTGACGAAACAAAGCTCAAGCCAGTATAGGTGATGTCGATTTTCTTTACACCTGGCTGTAGAACGATTTGATCACCATCATGGACCTTGATGCTTTTACCGTTGACATTGAAGGATTCTATATGAGTGTTAGGAAGAATCTTGTTGTATGTAGCCTTGATTGGATCATAGACAGCAAAACCATCGATAAGGGTAAAGTAAAGTCTTCCAAGATTATCCCTCATGGAAAGAGATGTCGATGTGACTCCACCTGTCTTAAGTCCATCGTTCTTGGTGAAAAACTTTGGAACAAGAATTTTCTTTTCGCCATTTATATACTTTTCAAAATCAGATTTGAGGATCGAAGAAATTCCGCGGTTGCTCGTCATCCAGATGGTTTCCGTATAGTCATTCAGCATCTGGAAAATTGAATCCGTACCGAGTCCATCACCAGCATTGAATGAAGTGAATGTGTTTCCATCAAAACGAGAAATACCTGTTCCCGTGCAGATCCAGTAAATTCCTTTTTCATTCTGGGTTATTTTGAAGACAACGTTTCCACTAAGACCTGATTCCGTATTGTAGGTCTGAACGACCTTTCCTTTTTCAATGATGTCGATTCCGCCACCATCTGTTCCAACCCAAACTCTGTTTTCATTGTCGACAAACAAGCTCATCACGTAGTCATTGCAAAGGCCTTCTTCCCTATTGTAGTTCTTTATGGTTCCATCTTCCAAAACACAGGCAAGCCCAGTGGTTGTTCCAATCCAGAGATTTCCATCCCTATCATCAACGCAGACACGAACCATATCTCCGATAAGTCCATTTTTCATGGCCCATTTCTTTATTCCATGCTTCCCCTTTCTAAGCTGTCCCAATTTCGAATAGCAGCTGACAAGAAGATCTCCATTTCGCGCAAGTCCAACATGGCGGATTCTAATTCCCTTAGTCATCCTGGTAATGTCAGATTCAACTCTCTCTTCATCCCTGTAACAGATCAAGCCGTCGTCGGTTCCAACCCAAAGATAACCATCCAGATCCTGACAGATGGCATTTACACCTGCATCAAGCTTGTATGTATTGAATTTTCCAAGAGACAGCTTTTCTACTCCACCGTGGTCAGTTGCAAACCAGATGTTTCCTTCACGGTCCTCAAGGATATGGTTGATTGTATTGTCCGTAAGGCCCATTTCAGAAGTATATTTTGAAATTTTTCCGTTTCGGAGAAGATATACACCTTTGTCAGAAAGGAACCAGAGATTTGATGAACGGTCAAGATATATTTCATTGACAAGACAAGGCGGAATATCCTTAAGGGCAGCAACATTGTGCTCAACCCCATTCCTTATCATCACAACACCGTTCCTACTGATACCGAATATAAGGTTTCCTGCATCATCCTGTCCAATCGCTGATACAGTATAGCCACCTAAGGTTCTGTTGAGATAATCAAGGGTTTCATAGCGGCGGAATTTTTTTTCTGTGTAGTAGTAGATTCCACCCTGCTTGGAAGTTGCAAGCCATACTCGACCCGCAGTGTCACAGTACAGGGCAACGGCAAGGATATGTTCCTTTTCGATGTTGTCCAAACCATCAGGCACAACAACAGATCCCTCAGGAGTTATGAAAACAACTCCGCTGGCAGTTCCAATCCAGATGTTGCCAAGCTTATCCTCTACAATGTCGCGGACTGAATTATTTGGAAGTCCATTCAAGGTGCTGTATCTTTCTATTTTATCATCGCTGATTTTTGTCACACCTTCATCGTTGGACCCAACCCAAAGGTTGCTTTTTGAATCCTCATAGACAACGCGAGCAGATCTGAAACCAAGTTTTTCATCGGTATTTCTGTTCATGATGTTGAAACTGATACCATCAAAACGGACCAGGCCGTCGTAAGTTCCCATATAAACATAACCGTCTTTCGTCTGAATAATGTCTGTAATGGTATTTCCTGGAAGACCGTCAGCAGCAGTCCAAATATGGCTCACATAATCGGTAGGAAAATTCTGCGAAAGCAAATTATACGAAACAAATAATTGAAGTGAAAAAACAAATAAAAAAACTTTCCTTAAATTCATGGCATATATTATAACACAGAATTCAAGAAATCACGGGATTTTAATTGTGGGCAGGATATACAAAAAAAACGCCACTGGAACGGAATCACCATTCCAATGGCATCATTTAACTGACAAGGCAGTTTTTATTTAACGAATTCCTTCTTAAGGAAGTCAAGGTCAAGCTCTGGATAAAGAACATGTGCACCAAGAAGCTTGTTTACCCTTTCGCGTGCAGCAGCCTTTGTCTCGTCGCTGATTACGATCTTACCCTTTGCAGGCTTTCCTTCCTTTGTAACGCCAGGCTTTGTATTCTTGAGGACGAAGTCAACGATTGAAGCAACTTCCTTCATGTCTTCTTCGTTCATGCCGAGTGTTGTAAGGGCTGGAGTTCCGAGACGAACACCAGATGTCCACCATGCACCGTTCTTGTCGTATGGAAGGGCATTTGCGTTTGCTGTGATTCCGCATTCGAACATTGCAGCTTCTGCCTGCTTTCCTGTAAGTCCGTAAACCGTAACGTCTGCGAGCATAAGGTGGTTGTCTGTTCCGCCTGTCTGGAGAGGAATGTTGTATGTCTTGAGGGCATCAGCAAGAGACTGTGCGTTCTTTACAACCTGTGCAGCCCATGCCTGATATGCAGGAGTATTTGCTTCCTTGAATGCAATTGCCTTGGCAGCCATGACATGACCGAGTGGACCACCGAGAACCATTGGGCATCCCTTATTTACATAGTCCATGTATTCCTTCTTGCAGAGGATCATGGCACCACGAGGACCGCGGAGTGTCTTGTGTGTTGTAGTTGTAACGATGTCTGCCCACTTTACTGGATCGTAGTCACCCTGGAATACCTTACCGGCAACGAGACCTGCAAAGTGTGCCATGTCTACCATGAGAACTGCACCGCACTTGTCTGCAATCTGGCGGAATCTCTTGAAGTCGATCTTGCGTGGGTATGCAGAGAAACCTGTCAAAAGGATGAGAGGCTTAACTTCCATTGCCTGCTTTTCGATTGCATCGTAGTCAAGGAGGCCTGTCTTTTCATCTACGCCGTATGGATGTGATTCAAACATGCGAGCTGAAACATTCATCTTGTAACCGTGTGTAAGGTGTCCACCGCATGAGTAGTCGAGACCCATGAGCTTCTGGTTGCCAAACTTCTTGCGGAGAGCGTCAAACTGTTCTGCTGTAAGGTCATTGAGGGACTTTACGCCAAGTTCTTCAAGAGTTGGAGTTTCAACCTTTGCGCTGAGAATTGCCCAGTAAGCAACAAGGTTAGTATCCGCGCCCGAGTGTGGCTGAACATATGCATAGTCTGCACCAAAAAGTTTTTCTGCTTCGCGTGCTGCTGTGTTTTCTACTGCATCGATGTTTACACATCCGCCGTAGTATCTGTGCTCAGGATATCCTTCTGCATACTTGTCTGTAAGAAGGTTGCCCATTGCAGACTGAACTGAAAGTGAACAGTAGTTTTCAGAACCAACAAGCTTAAGATGGCTTCTCTGGTTTTCAAGTTCGTTTACGATTGAAGCAGCGATATCTGGACCGACAGCTGCAACCTGCTGAAGATTTGCAACATAGGCACACATTGCGGCATTTGGTTTGTTACCGCAAGAAGCAAGATAATTTTCCAATGGTGTAGACATAGGTTACCTCGATTTTTAGTATATTTTTAACAATACTAAAGAATTTTAAGTATTTGTGCAATTGAAAAAATATAATTCTCAACCTTTATCTCCCCCAAAAGAACCTAAAATGAAAACACTACCAGTCAGTCCGAATCTTTCAAAATCGCTCCATATGTCGCTACACGTGCAAGGCGGCAAAGAAACTATTGTTCCGCCCAGCAAGTGTTTTTGCCAGCCTCTACCTTCCTTCCCGTATTTTCATTTTACAATCCTTAGGATCTCCATTACAGAATTTGTAGAGGAAATCCATACTCCAAAATCATTCGCATAGAAAAAAAACACTATTTATAATAGATTTTAAGTCATGGAAAACAACTTCTACGAGAAAGGCTTGAAATTTGAATGCAAACGATGTTCTTACTGTTGTGGCAACGGACCTGGGTTCGTCTATCTTTCAAAGACTGATCTGGAAAGGTTCTGCGCTCATTTTGAAATGGAACCCGTTGCCTTTGTGGAAAAATATTGCCGCTGGGCAGATTACTACGAAGGGAAAAAAGTTCTTGCCCTCATAGAAACAAAAAAACTGGAATGCATTCTTTGGGACAATGGCTGCACCGCTTATGAAGGCCGCCCAATTCAATGCAGGACCTGGCCTTTCTGGGACTGGATGGTAAAAGAAAAAACAGCCTGGGACGAGTGTGCAAAAGACTGCCCCGGCATGAACAATGGATCAGTTCATTCAAGGGAAGAAATAGAAAAAGCCGCCAGAGATTACAAAGAGAATGTCCCATTAGACTATGAACAATGGCAGGCTGAATTTTCCGTTTACAGCAGCTCCATAACATGACATAATATTGTCATATTTTACTATCTATAATCATCATGAAAAATTCCTAGGATAGACAATATGACAGCACAGGAAAAACTATTTGAATTCTTCTATATCCTACTGCAGAAAAGAAAGGTGACAGCCTCTGAGATTGCAGAACATTTTGAGGTAACTACCAGAACCGTCTACCGTTGGTGCGATTCCCTTACCATGGCAGGAATTCCAGTCATCACAATACAAGGCAAGGGAGGCGGAATCGGACTCACAGAAAACTACAGATTTGAATCCGCGGTATTTTCAGAAGAAGAAAGAAACGCGATAGCATCAGGGGTCCTGGCATTGGCTAGTCTTGCGGAAGACAAGAATGACAGCTACAGAAACGCGGCTGATAAAATCAAAAGTCTTGCGACCAATGCAAGCGACTGGGTTAAGATCGACTTTGCTCCGTGGAACGATCCTGAAAAAGAAAGAAAAAATTTATTTGAAGAACTAAAAAAAGCGATATTCTCCAGGACAATGGTCAACTTCAATTATTACGGCCTTGGAGGCAGATACACTTCCAGAACTGTCTGTCCATGGAAAATCATTTTCAGAGGTCAGGCTTGGTATCTTTTCTGCTGGTGTACTGAACGCGAGGCTCCACGATTCTTCAAATTAAGCAGAATTAAAAATCTTTTCCTTACAAAGACAAAGAATACAGTCAACTATTCCGACAAATACGAAAAAATAGAAAAGTCAGAATACGATGATCTCAAAGACATCACCTACATGAAGGTTCGGGCAGAAATTTCAAACCATGCAATGCCAGTCATCATGGACGAAATATCAGGAATTGAAATCGTTAAAACAGAAAAGGATTTTTCACTGGTCGATTTCGTTTTTCCTGATGTTGATTGGGCACCATCCTTCTTTCTACATTTTGGGCATGCAATAAAAATTCTTGAACCACAAGGACTCATAAAGAAAATATCTACAGAAGCAAAGAAGGTAATGAATTTATATGGATGAACTTTTCATTAAAAAAGGGTAAGCTGCACATCCTTTTCCTCAAACCTGTTAAGATATGCAAAGGTATCGTCAGGTCTATAAAGGATTTTATTGTCCATGCAGAACCGTCTTACCATTGGATACATGGAATCGGACTCAGGTCTTGAAACTTCGTAGCGAGTTCCAAACTGATTGATGTATCTATCCTTAAGCCCAGGAAACTTTTCATCGAGGCTTTTATAGAAATATTCCCTGTTGCCATCCCTCAATGTAAGCCCAAACCCAAAGATGACAATTCCACGCACACTCGCCTTTGCACACATTTCAAGCAGTTCCATGATGTTTTCTTTTGTGTCATTTATATATGGCAGAAAAGGAGTAAGCCATACGACAGTTGGAATAGATTCTTTTTTTGCCTCCATAAGTACACGGAATCTTTCTGAAGTAGGACATACATTAGGTTCAATCTTCCTGCAAAGTCCATCATCACCTGTTGTAAGGGTCATCTGAAGCACCGCTTTGGTTTTAGAATTGATTTTCTTAAGCAGGTCAAAATCCCTAAGCACAAGATTGCTTTTTGTAAGCACCGTTGCACCAAAGCCATGTCTGTCAATGACTTCTAGGCAGCCACGGGTAATCTTAAGAGTTTTTTCACAGGGCATATAAGGATCACACATGCTTCCCGTACCAATCATGCACTTTCTTCTCTTACTCCTCAATGCTGAATCCAAAAGCTCCACCGCATTTTTCTTTACCTCAATGTCTTCAAAAGGTACTGGAGTGTGGTAACAAGCACTGCGGGAATCACAATATATGCATCCATGTGTACATCCACGATACACATTCATGCCTGTCCCATGGTTGCCTGTAAGAATTGTTTTTACCTCTATGGATTTCATGGGAATCATTATACCATATTGAACCTGACAGGATCTGTCATATTAAGCTTTATTTTTTTTCTTTGTACGACCATCGATTTTTGCAAATCCTGTATTATAATTATTGGAGTCTCTAAAAACTGCAATTTTTGAGACAACTTTGAAAACGCGACGTTTAAAGCCTTGCAATTTCAAGGATTCAAACTCGGCAGACATCACTAAAATGTATTTTTAGAGATGCCCTTACATCTAGAGGTTGGTGAATTGTATTACTACGAATTTTGTTTCATTGCTTCTGCTTTACTCGCAATAACGCTGATTTTTAAGACTACTTCAATAAGATTCGTCGATCTAGTCCTTTTCTTTATTTTTGCTGCCGTTAGCAATCTTGGTTACTGGCAGCGAAGTATTTCAAGGAGCCTTGAACATGCTATTTTTGCACAGCAGCTTACCTATGTCGGAGGATGCTTTGCCACTATTTCAATATTCTACATAATCTTATTTCTATGCAAGATAAAGATTTCAAAACTCTCAAGACTGCTTGTGATTCTTTTTTCAAGCGTCGTTTTCGCCTCATCCTTTACCATTGGAAAAACAACATTATTCTACAAGCGAGTAGAAATGATATATGAAAATGGAACCTACACTTTTTCAAAGGACTATGGAATCATTCCTAAGATCTTTTACATCATGATCATCGTATACCACCTGTCCTGCTTTGTCGCTCTTCTCAACGGCATAAAAAGGAACAAGGAAGTTTCAATCAAGACCGTAACAAAACTCCTTGTCATCACGACACTTGGGATTCTTTCTTATTTTGGCAGTAAATTTCTTTTAACGGTCGACCTTACCCCACTCTGGTACGTCATAACAGGAATCATCCTCATCGTCATCCAGGAAACCATCGGAGTCTACGACATAAAGAACTCTGCGGCAGATTCAATCCTCATGCAGGATTCTTACGGCATAGTCTCCTTTGACTCATCCTACAGGTTCCTCGGCTGCAACACCAGGGCAAAGGAAATTTATCCACCTCTCAAAAACCTTATCATGGACAAGAAGGTTGACGGTTCAAACTATGAACTCAAGGAACTTGAATCCTGGATTGAATTCCTCCAGAGAAACATAAAGTCGGTCTTCTATTACAAGAAGAACGCCAACTATTACAAGGTTGAATCCACTCCCCTTTATGTCAACAAAAAGCAGAAAGGTTACCAGTTGATATTCTCTGACTGCACGGAAGAAAAGCAGAGGGAATCAAACCTCATAAAAATTTCCATCACCGATGAGCTTACAAAGCTTTACAACAGACGTGCCTTTGAGGAAGAAATAGAAAAGATCCAATCCGATGGCATTCCTGAAGACTTTACTATTCTTTCATTTGACCTCAACGGACTCAAGGCTGCAAACGACACAAAAGGACATGCAGCAGGAGACGAGCTCATCATCGAAAGCGCAAAGACCCTCAACGCAGTCATTGAATCCTATGGCTATGTATACAGGACTGGCGGCGATGAATACATTGCCATTGCCATCTGTTCCAAGGAACAGCAGGAAGAAATTTTCAGTCTCATCGACAACTATTCAAAGCTATGGAAAGGAACATATTCAACAGGCTTAAGCATCTCGAAAGGGGCTGCATCAATAACGGAATTCCCAGACTATTCCATCGACCAGCTGGAAAAGGAAGCGGAACAGAGGATGTACAAGGACAAAACCCGATACTATATCGAATCGGGCATTGAAAGAAGAAAACGATAGCCTTTCAGAAGCTAGAGGATTGTCCTGTCAAATTCAGGATGCATTTCATAGAATTCATCCGCAAGGATATCCATGATATACCTGTCGTAGAATTTTCCACCACGCTGAACCTGTTGCCTAAGCACACCTGCTTTTTTGAAGCCGATTCTTTCATAGCAATGGACCGCCCGTTCATTGAATGAATAGACATGAAGGAAAACGGAATGGAGATTGAGCCGTCTGAATCCATAGTCAAGAATGAGGGTGATTGCCTCCGCACCATATCCCTTGTTCCAATAGTCCTTGTCGCCGATCACGATACCAAGTTCGGCAGTAGCATTGAGGCTGTCGATGGAATCAAGTCCAACACTGCCTATAAGCTTTTCTGAAGCAAGATCGATTATTGAATAATCCTGATTTGAAGATGATTGAGTAGAAAGCCACGAGCGTTCACCATCCACAGTCACATTTGCACCCGACATCACAAGTCCTCTTGTTACCTCAAGGTCGTTAAGGAATTCCGTGTAGCGCAAAGCATCTTCTGGTGTCATGGGAGAAAGATAAATTCTATTTCCTTTTAGTTTTTTTATATGCATATAATTTTCCTATTCATCTTTATAATTTTCATACCAAATCGGTTCTCTAGCATCAACACCATCCGTACCGATAAATTTATTCATCCAGACAATGCCTAGCCACCTTCCTTTCTTGATACCCGCATTGTGGAAATGTCCGACTTCAGTAAATCCAAGAGTCTTATGGAAGCCAAGACTTGCTTCATTTGTATCGACTATAACTGCATAGATATACTGAAAATTCTGCTTCTTAAGTGTCGAACTGAATTTCTCATACAGCGCTGTTGCAATTCCGCTTCTTCTTGGAGAATCAGGAGCAAGAACGATGGTCCATTCTACATTCCACTTGTAGGCATCGTGAGGACGCAACGGTTCTCCACAGCAGTATCCTAGAATCTTTCCATCTTCATCCTCAGCAACATAAAAGGGATAACGCTTTTTTGTGTTTATTATTTTCTCACGATATTTGTCTACGGAAGGATTATCAATCGTAAAGGTTACGTTGAGACCATCAACATAAGCACCATAAATGTCATGGCAGGCAAGGGCATCACTTTCCTCTGCCGCTCTGATTCTGTAGTTCATTCTTTACACCCCAAAAATTGGATTCTTCCATAATAATCTAACTATTAGGCATAATCTTCAAGTAGCAATGGAACCAAACAGGGACCAACTAAAAACGTACAATCTTCTTTGAAAATATATAGCTTTTATGGTAAAATTCTGTCTGGGAATAAAAAAATGAAGAAAAAAAGTTTCTTATTCAAAACCGTTTTTTCCAACGCAAAGACAAGCGAAGAAGCAATGACGCTCATGTATTCAGCCTTCCATAAGATTCTTAGGCTGAACCTCAAGAAAAACACCTATGAGGAAATAAAGGTCTACACAGGAGAAAAACATTCCGACAAAGGATATTCCCATAACTTCTCAGAATGGGCAAAAAACTTTGCCATGACAGGAAACATCCATAAAAACGATATTGAAAACTATCTGAAATTTATAGACAAAGAAAACATCAAGAAACTATTCCTGACTGAACCCAAAAAATACACTGTAAGATACAGAAGAATAACCAATAATGTCATGCGCTGGGCGGCGATGGATCTCATTCCCTCAGAGAACTTCAGCGAAAAGAACCAAATCGTCTACATGTATGTATATGACATCCATGATTCACTTTCAGAAGAACTCAACAACACACAGTTCATGCAGATGGTTTCAGAAGCCATCACAAGAAGCCACCTGAACTGTGTATACATCAACATAAAGAACAACACATCCAGAATTATCTATGCATTGGATTACATCAAGGAAGGACTGAACGAACCACTTTCCATCAGAGAAAAAATGAAAGCTTCAGTAATGAACTTCACCGCCCCTTCCTATCAGAACCGCATGCTGGAATTCTGCAACCTTGACACATTGGGTGAAAGGCTCAAGGAAAAGACCATCATCTCCCATGAATTCATAGGAAACAAGGGAGGCAGCCTACGGGCAAGCTTCATTCCTGTCAAATACGGAGAAGATGGAAGCCTTGAAAGCGTCATCTACACAATCAGATATGTTGAAGGCGAAATCCTTACACTGCGCGGACAGCTTGAAACAGAAAAGGCTCTTGTTGAATGCCTTACCGCTCTTTCTGGTACAGAAGACTTTTCCAGGGCAAATGAAAAGATCCTCAAGAACATAGGTGAATTCTACCATGCAGAAAGGGCATACATTTTTACCATCGACCATGCAAGCAGAATCATACGAAACGAATTCGAATGGTGCAATGAAAACGTCGCTCCCCAGATCAACAGTCTTCAGAACGTGGGAGTTGAAAAATTCTCGCATTGGATAAACATGTTCAACAACAAGGAGATCATCTTCATCAATGATCGAGAAAAGGATATGGATCCTGCATCCCCTGAATACAGCCTGCTCAAGACGTACAACGTAAACAGCGTGATTGCTGTTCCTTTCTATGACAGCATAAAAAATGTCGTAGGCTTCATGGGTATCAATGAACCTAAGAAAAACTACGACTCGCACATCGTTCTTCGTTCCGCCGCAACATACATCATGGAAGAAAAGCTTAAGCAGAATTATACAGAGGAACTTTATAAGCTCAGCTATTCCGACAGCATGACAAAGACCCTTAACCGCGCCGCATATATCCGAGATATGGAAAAACTCCGCAACGGAAACGAAATGAACACTGGCATTCTCTATGCAGATGTAAACGGCCTAAAGGACACCAATGACAATAAGGGGCACGAAGCAGGAGACATACTCATCGAATCTGCCGTATCCCTCCTGAGAAAATATTTCAGCAGAAAAAAGGATCTTATTTATCGTCTTGGCGGTGATGAATTCGTTGTCATCAGTTCCGATACTCCACAAAAGGAATTCCAGACCGTCATCGCAAATCTAAAGGATGAACTTGAAAAGAAATGGATCCTCAGCTGTGGTGGAGCCTGGTTCCAGAGAATTTCCGACATCGACCAGGCGACAAGAGAGGCGGAAAAAGCCATGTACACGCACAAGTCTGAATACTATTCTTCCGGCAACCATGTGGACAGAAGGCAGTAATTCTTATAGAAATCATTTAATTGATACAAAACCTCTTTTCTACTATAATATTGTTCAAAATTTATCCAGATTAGAGGACCAAAATGAAAGCTATCGAACTCGAAAAAGCTTACAACCCTAAGGATTTTGAAGACAGAATCTACAATCAGTGGGTTGATTCAGGCTGTTTTAAACCAGCTTCTGATGAAAAATCACCGTTACACGCATCTTACCTTTCAAAAAGCAAGAACTCTGCAGTCTCTAAATATACAGTCGTCATTCCACCTCCAAACGTTACAGGCGTCCTCCACATGGGACACGGCCTTAACAATACACTTCAGGACATCGTAGTACGCTACCACAGAATGAAGGGAGACAACACTCTCTGGGTTCCAGGAACTGACCACGCAGGTATCGCAACACAGAATGTTGTTGAACGCCAGCTCAAGAAAGAAGGCCTTACACGCAACGACCTTGGACGCGAAAAGTTCATCGAACGCACATGGAAGGTTAAGGAAGACCACCACGCAACAATCGTAAAGCAGCAGCGCAAGCTGGGCAACAGCGTAGACTGGGACCGTGAACGCTTTACTTATGATGAAGGACTTTCCGGTGCAGTTCGTGAAGTTTTCGTAACTTTGTATGAACGCGGCCTTATGTACAAGGGTAAACGTCTTGTAAACTGGTGTCCTCGTTGTGGTACTGCTTTGGCTGATGATGAAGTTGATCACGAAGATACAGCCGGTGCAATGTATCACATTTATTATGAATATGCAGATGGTTCAGGAAAAATTGAAGTTGCTACAACTCGTCCTGAAACATTCTTTGGTGATACTGCTGTTGCTGTTAATCCTAAAGATGAACGATACAAAGATATTGTTGGAAAGAAAATCAAACTTCCTTTAATTGGTAAAGAAATTCCAATCGTAGCTGATGATTATGTTGATATGGAATTCGGAACTGGTATGGTAAAAATTACTCCAGCTCACGACCCTAACAACTGGGAAGTTGGTAAACGCCATAATCTGGAAGTAATTAATCTTCTTACTCCAGACGGAAAAATGAACGAAAATGTTCCAGAAAAATATCGTGGATTAAAACCAGAACAGGCTCGTAAACTTGTTATTGAAGATTTAACAGAAGCAGGCCTTTTCAAAGAAGAAGAAAAGATGGTTCACTCAGTTGGTAAATGTTACCGCTGTAAAACAGTTGTTGAACCATATTTGTCTGACCAGTGGTTCGTAAAAATGAAGCCAATGGCAGATAAAGCCCTTGCTGCATGGAAAGCTGGTGAAATCCAGTTCTTCCCACAGAAATGGGAAAATACATACGAACAGTGGCTGGTAAATATCCGCGACTGGTGTGTAAGCCGTCAGATCTGGTGGGGTCACCGTATTCCTGCATGGTATTGTGAATGTGGTGAAACAATTGTTAGCCGCACAGATCCAGATTGCTGTCCAAAATGTGGTTCAAAGAATCTTAAACAAGATCCAGATGTTCTTGATACATGGTTCAGTTCATGGTTGTG